>JAGXFI010000094.1 GCA_024637305.1 Sulfitobacter sp. | reverse complement strand
GAGTTTGCGGTGAGTTGAAATCGGCGGGGACGGAAAATCAGGTTGATCTGGTCGTGAGCGGACAAAAATCTCTGCGCCTGCCGATGTGACTTGAACCGGCCGAATATCTTCTCTCGCTTGCGGGTAGGCCTGTGTGATCCTCCGATGGCGTTATTCAATCCCTTGTGGGCGCGGTGGTCGGCGTCCGGTGCCAATGTTTTGATCGGCTTGAAATAACTGCGCAGCTTCTCGGTGATCAGCCTTTGGAGAAACCGCTTGGCTGCCTTAGCGTGCGAGAGAAACGGAAGCCCTTCAGGCGCGCCATATTGGTTGGGGTTTTCATGATGTTGAGATAGCTTGATCATGCCAGCTGAACAACTTGGCAATGCCCTGCAGAGGCCTTCGAGAGCAAGCTGATGGAACTCCAGAACCAACTGGGGTAAAACAACAAATCAGGAACTGCACTTCAGCGTGAGTTCACAGGGTCACCCCCTCAATGATTGTCGCGCGGGATCGTTTTGCGCACCTTCTGATAGGCCGTCGCCAATTCCAGACAGCCGCCATTTGCCAATTGGCCAACATGCTGGCGGTAAATTTCCTGCCAGGGGGTCTGATGCACCGGGTCCGGTGCCTCCCATGCGTCCTTGCGCGCCTGCCATTCGGTCTCTTCTACCAGCGCATCCATGCGGCCCGCGTTCAGGTCCAGATGCACCCGGTCGCCCGTGCGTAGAAACGCCAGCCCGCCGCCCACGACCGCTTCGGGTGAGGCGTTCAGGATCGACGGGCTTTCGGATGTGCCCGATTGCCGCCCGTCGCCTACCGTGGGCAAATGGTTCACCCCCTGCTTTACCACATGATCGGGGGGCATCATGTTCACCACCTCGGCAGACCCGGGATAGCCGACGCAGCCGACGCCACGAATGAACAGAATTGTATATTCGTCGATTTCAAGCGCTGGATCGTTGATCCGGTCGTGATAATCCTCCGGCCCCTCGAACACGACCGCGCGGGCCTCATAGACCCCTTCGTTTCCCGGCTCGGACAGATAGCGTTTGCGAAAATCATCCGAGATGACGGAGGTTTTCATCAGCGCGCTGTCAAACAGATTGCCGGTCAACACCTTGAAACCCGCCTTGCCCCGCAAGGGCTTTTCATAGGTGGTGATGACCTCGTGATCCACGCTGACCATGCCGACAAGGTTCTCCCCCATGGTGCGCCCCGTCGCGGTCATCACAGCCTCGTGGATGCGGCCTGCCTTCATTAATTCGCCCATAACCGCAGGCACGCCGCCCGCGCGAAAGAAACTCTCGCCCAGATACTCACCTGCGGGCTGCATATTGACCATCAACGGCACGTCAAAGCCGACCGTCTCCCAATCCGTCACGTCCAATTCCACGCCGATATGCCGCGCGATCGCCTGCAAATGCGGCGGCGCATTGGTAGATCCACCAATGGCCGAATTCGTGACGATGGCATTTTCGAATGCTTGCCGCGTCATGATGTCGGACGGCTTGAGATCCTCCAGCACCATCTGCACGATCCGCTTGCCGGTGGCGTACGCCATCGCCATCCGTTCGCGGAATGGCGCGGGGATCGCCGAATTTCCGCTCAGGGACATGCCCAGTGCCTCGGCCATGGCGTTCATCGTGCTGGCCGTACCCATCGTGTTGCAATGGCCCAGCGACGGCGCGCTCGAACACACGCGGTTCATGAATTCCTCATAGTCGATCTCGCCTGACGCCAGCAGGCGGCGGCTTTCCCAGATGATCATCCCGGACCCTGCCCGCCTGCCCTTCCACCAACCGTCCAGCATCGGACCCCCGTTCAGCGCGATCGCCGGCAAGTCTACCGTAGCCGCCCCCATCAGCATGGCAGGCGTCGTCTTGTCGCATCCCGTGGTCAGGACAACCCCGTCAATCGGATAGCCGTGCAGCACCTCGACCAGCCCCAGATAGGCAAGATTGCGGTCCAGCGCGGCCGTGGGCCGCTTGCCGGTTTCCTGAATCGGATGGACGGGAAATTCCATCGGGACACCGCCCGCCTCGCGGATGCCTGCCTTGATCCGGTCCATCAGGAAAACGTGGATCTTGTTGCAAGGACTCAGGTCCGATCCGGTTTGCGCGATTCCGATAATGGGCCGGTCGCTTTGCAATTCTTCGCGGGTGAAGCTGCTGTTCTGATACCGCTCGACATAAAGCGCGGTCATGCCGGGGTTGTTCGGGTTGTCAAACCACTCCTGAGAGCGGAAACGTTTATTGGCGCGGGTATCCGACATGGGCTCAGGCTCTCCGGTTAGGTGTGGCTTGGCCAGTTTCGGAACATGGTATACCGAACGCAAGATGAAATGAAGGATTTGACCAATGATCGAAGAACCCAAGGCACTGACCATCTGCCAAGACTATCCGCGCCCCACGCAGCGTCAGATCGACGCTTTCGCAGATGTTCCCACGGGGTTTCTCTGCGATGCGATGGGCGGACAGGGCGCGCTTGGGCCGCAGGTAACGCCTGTGGATCTGACGGGCAGGTTGCCCATCCACGCCCACGGCCCTGCACTGGTCGCGGATAACGGCCCCGCCGAGATTCTTGCGACGATGGGTGCTCTGCATATCGCACAGGCGGGCGATGTAATCGTGGCGGCGATGCATGGCCACACCGGCTGCGCTGCCGCCGGTGACCGTTTCTGCGGAATGATGCGCAACAAAGGCGTGGCGGGTTTCGTCACAGACGGCCCGATGCGCGATCACGCCGGTATTCTCGACGCTGGCCTGCCCGCGTGGTGCACCGGCCTTTCGCCCAATTCCCCCTATTCCAACGGGCCTGGCCGCGTGGGATTTGGAGCGGTGGTTGCAGGGCGTCACATCGAAAGCGGCGATATGATCGTGGCGGACCGTGACGGCGTGGTCGTCGTGCCGTTTGCGCAGATCGACGCGGTCATCGCGCAGCTCGACGCGATCAAGGTGCTGGAAAACCAGCTTGATGCCAAGGTCCAGGGCGGCTTTTGCGAGATGACGCGGATCGCGCTGATGCTTGAGGATGGCACAGCGATCTGGCAGAATCGGGATAAATGACCTATTTGATGGCCATAGTAGCGCAAAGGAATCCCTCCTGCAGATTGCATTCGCCGACGCGAAGGCGCATTTTTCGGAACTGATCCGCAAAGCCGAAGCTGGCGAATCCATATTGATCACCCGCCACGGGCGTCCGGTGGTACAGCTTTCGGCGGCGGGACAGGCGGCGGCCACCCCCTTTCATCGGTGCGGTGAAAGGGGCCTTCACAGTTCCCAATGATTTAGACGCGCCTGATCCCGAAACCCAAGAGACGTTCGAAGACGGCGCGGTTGACCCTGCGTGAGAGTGCTGCTGGCCGCCGCTGCGGCGCTGCCGCGACACCACGGCGATCCGTTCGACCGCATGCTGGTCGCACTGGCAAGCAATAACCGTGCGATGGACGCCTACGGGGTGGAACGGATTTGGGCGAACACGCTGCCAACGACCAAAGATCGTGACAGCTTGCGGGGTCTGGACCTGCCTCACATTCGTCAAAATCATGTCCCAACGGTCCAAATTTGACCAAATATTTAAGTTAGGTGTCGTGCAGGCAAGGCAGTAACCCAGAATGGGCAGGCACAATGACAACCATGAGTTTTTATGCGCGCGGCGATGGCGCATCCGCCAACAATGCCGCACTGAATATTGACAACACCTCGCAGCAGCCGACGGTGCTGATAACATTCGACAGCGGCCCTACCGGAGATATTGTTCTGGAAGCCAATGGCGGTGCCCCTGATCCTGATACCACTGTCATCATTGACGGAATTTCCTATGATTTCATCGTTGAGCAAACGGGCGATCTTCCCATAGGAAACGGCAAGATTCCCGATATTCTGGAAGGCAGACAGATCACCGTGATTTCGGTGATCATCAACGGAAGCTATGAGCGATTCTTCTTTTTGACCGACGGCAGCGGCACCCTGGACCTGATGAACCAGCTCGGGAACGGTGCTGTTGCGCTGGAAAACACCAACACATCCCCAACGGAGGTCTTTATCTGTTTTTGCGAAAACACGGATATCCTGACTCCGAACGGCTATAAAAAGGTTGAAACGCTCAAGGCCGGAGATCTGGTTCTGACTGACGCCGGCAACGCGGTTCCGATTATTTGGGTCGGTCAGTCCCGAACCTCTGTCGAAGATATGCTCCGTGACCCGACGCGAACACCTGTTTGTATCCCGGCCCACTCTGTCAGCTCAGGCGTCCCACATGCGGACCTTTATGTTTCGGCTGCGCATCGCGTCGTGCTGCAAAGCTTTTGGACCGAGTTTTATTTCGGGGAACCCAAGGTCTTGGTCGCCGCAAAGCACCTTTTAGGGACTGCCGCCAAAAACGGCCCGCCAGACCAGGACGTCACGTATTTCCACATATTGCTGGAACGCCATGATGTATTGATTTCAAACGGTCTGCCCACCGAAAGCTTCCAGCCGTCGTGGCGATCCTTCAGGGGAATTTCGGCACCGATGCGCCGATCGCTTGCCGACACCGTCCCACCGAAGCTCTTGCAATCGTTTTTCAAGCGACCCGACGCGATGCGGACGTTGAAAGCGCATGAAGCCAAGGCACTGGTCCAGAGGATGCTTCAAAGAGATACGCAGGTGGACACCGAAATGAAGGATTTTGCTTTGGTCGCATGACGGCCGTTCCCATCTCTGAGAACGCGCACTCACACCTCCATCAACAAACCCAAAGTGGTCCGTTTTCGGGTCACGTCAGCCAGCGTGTAACGGTCGAGCGCGGCAAAGAACGCTTCCTGAGCTTGTGCGAGAGGCGCGCGCAATTCACACGCGGGCAGAATCAGGCAGGACTTGTCGGCCCCGAAACATTCTGCCACCGGTGCGATCCGCTTCATCGCGCGCACGACCTCGCCGATAATGATCTGGTTTGCCGGTCGCGCAAGCGTCAGACCGCCGCTACGGCCCCGCTCTGAGGCGGCAAAGCCCTCCTTGGCAAGCTGCGTCGCAACCTTTGCCAGATGGTTTTCAGACAATCCGAAAATCCCCGCGATTTCCGAAGTCGGGACGCGCTCTGGCGCGCGCACCGCGAGCGTCATCAGGATCCTCAAGGCGTAGTCGGTGAATTTATCCAGCTGCATGTCGCAATAATTAGCATTTACAATGCGGAATTAAAAGTGCTAGTTAATGCGCATCACGAATACTTATTAAGGAGCGATAACGATGACATTGTCAGAAGCATTTCTGTGGCCGGGAACCAAAGTCTGCGAACGTCTCGGGGTAGATCCCGAAGGTGAGGCAGGCCTCATCAGGTGGATGGTCAATACCCTCGTCTATCTCGTGATCAGCCTCGTAGTCGTCTGGATCATCATGGTATGACGATCCCGCCCCGCATCCCCGTGTCGGAAGCGCAGATCGACAGGGTCGTTTCGCGTTTCTATGCGCGCGTCCGTGCGCATCCCGCGCTGGGTCCGGTCTTTGCGGTGCATATATCAGACTGGCACACCCATGAGCAGAAGATCGGGCGTTTCTGGCGCAACGCGCTTTTGCTGCAGCGCTGCTATGACGGCAATCCTATGCAAGCCCACAGTGCCGCCGGCAACGTGAAAGCCGCGCACTTCCCCGTCTGGTTGTCGCTTTTCGACGACGTGCTGCATCAGGAATTGCCGGAAACCCTGGCACTGGCCTGGTCGGCGCTTGCCCACCGGATCGGTCGCGGGCTGAGCTTTGGATTGCCGCATGACGACGGCAAATCCCAGATGCCCTATCTGGGCGAAGCATGGTCAAAAAGAACGTTGCAGCCGGCAAAAGCCGACGACTGAAGGACGGTTTTCCGGCGTTCAACATTGCGCCCCGGACATCACTGGTGTCATATTTGCAGACAAGGCGCATACCAAACCGTCATATTCGGGGAAAACGCATGGTTGCGAAACCTCTCGGTACGAGGCCCGTCATGTCCGTATTCGACCCGACCCCCTGCGACCTTGGCGAGGGGCCGCTTTGGCATCCCCTGCGTAAACAGCTGTTCTGGTTCGACATCAACGGCTGCCGGTTGCACAGCCGCATGAACGGCGCAACGCTGACCTGGCAGTTCGCGGAACATGTCTCCGCCGCCGGATGGGTCGATGAAAGCTGTTTGTTGATCGCATCGGAGACGGCATTATTCACCTTTGATCTCGATAGCGGCACGCAAACAACCATCTGCCCACTGGAACCCGACAACCCGGCCACCCGTAGCAACGATGGCCGCGCGGACCCGCAAGGCGGGTTCTGGATCGGGACGATGGGCAAGCAGGCGGAACCGGAGACAGGCGCGATCTATCGCTATCACCGCGGTGTTCTGCGGCAATTGTGGGATGGTATGACCATCCCGAACGCCATTTGCTTTGCGCCAGATGGGCGTAGCGCCTATTTCACCGACACCCCCACCGGCAAGATCTGGCGTCAGGCACTGGACCCCGACGGATGGCCCGATATGGACCGTGAGCTGTTTCTGGATCTACCCGGTACGCAGTTCAGTCCCGACGGGGCGGTCGTGGATACCCGCAGCGACATCTGGATCGCACAATATGCCTTTGGCCGCGTAACCCGTCACGGGGCCTACGGAGCCCTGAAGGAAACGTATGATCTACCGGCCGCGCGGGCCACCTGCCCCGCCTTTGGCGGACCGGATCTGTCGACGCTCTATGTCACCACGGCACGGCAGAAACTTGATGCCCCGGGTCAACTGGATGGCGCAGTATTCACGCTGCCGACCGATACGCATGGCCAACGCGAACATCAGGTGATCGTGTGACGCGCAAGGTCATCATGGGTGTGGGCGAATGCATGGTCGAGCTTGCGCAGATCGACACCAATACGTATCGCCGGGGGTTTGCCGGGGATACGTTCAACGCCGCATGGTACGCGCGCCACATGCTGCCCGACACATGGGACGTGGCGTACCTCAGCGCTGTGGGAAGCGATCCGGTCTCCGGCGAAATGCGTGATTTCTTCACCTCCCAAGGCATCGGGACGGATGCCCTGCGCATCCTGCCCAGCCGCACCGTCGGCCTTTACATGATCTCCACCGACGCGGGAGAGCGCAGTTTCAGCTATTGGCGCGACCGTTCGGCCGCACGTTTGCTGGCCGATGACCCTGACTGGCTGGCCACCCATATCGCTGCTGCCGATACGCTGCATTTCTCAGGGATAACATTGGCGATCCTGTCACCGGACCACCGCAGTCGTCTTTGCGCCGCACTGGCAGCAGCGCGCGCACGCGGCGCGACCGTGTCCTTTGATACCAATCTGCGCACGCGCCTGTGGGAAGATACGACAGCCATGCGGCTCGGCCTGACCATGGGGGCCGAAGCTTCAAGCATCATCCTTCCCAGTTTTGACGACGAAACCGAGCTGTTCGGCGATGCAAAGCCGGAACATACCATCGCGCGCTACCGCGAGGCCGGTGCGGAAGCGGTGCTGGTTAAGAACGGCGCGTCGGACCTGACCGGGTATTCAGACGCGTCCGGCGTTTTCAGCCTGACGCCCGAAATCGTCAAACCGGTCGACACAACGGGGGCTGGGGACAGCTTTGCCGGCGCACTGCTGGCGCTGCTGGAGACGGGCGAGACCCTTGAGGATGCCACACGGGCGGCCATGAAGCTCGCAGCACAAGTCATCCGGAAACCGGGCGCACTTGTGCCGGAGGTTTTCGAGAGCGTACGGCAATGAATTCCCTCATTCCTTTGGCTGCGGCCTGTCGTGTCAAAATCCCACACCCGCGCCGTCAGCCACCCCGAAGTTTTCAAAAACTCCGGACCGATTTTTTCAAAAAAATCGGATGCCGCCGCCGACCTCAGTTCACCGGCGTCAGAAGCGGCTCATCCGCATGGAAAGCCGCGATATTGTCGCGCTGCAGCTTGGCCATTGCCGCGCGGGTGGCATGTGTCCCAGATGCCTGATGCGGCTGAAGCACCACATTGTCGAGCTTGTAGAAACGCGGGTCGATTTCCGGCTCGCTCAGGAACACGTCCAACCCCGCACCCGCGATCCGTCCCTGTTCCAAAGCGTCGAGCATGGCCGCTTCATCGATCGTGGTGCCGCGCGAGATGTTGATGATGACACCCTTCGGACCAAGCGCGTCAATGACCTGCGCAGAGACGAAATTGACCGTCTCCGGCCCGCCCACCAACGCAACCACAAGCGTATCGACGGCACCGGCCAGCGCCACCGGATCGGTGTGATAAGTCCATCCCGGCGTGACCTTTTCGGAGCGGGAGAAATAATGGATCTCCATCTTGAACGCCGCCAGCCTATCCGCGATGTCGCGCCCGATCCGGCCAAGCCCGACGATACCGACTGTGCCGCCACTGAACTTGGTGTTGAGCCGGTAAGCACCCTTCTCTGCCCACTTGCCGCTGCGGACCCAGTCGCTTGCCTGCACCATCTCGCGGCGCTGCATGATCGCCATCGCAACTGCCAGATCCGCGACATCGTCGTTCAGTACGTCCGGTGTATTGGTTACCTTGATGTTTCGGGCATTGGCGGCAGAAATGTCGATGGTGTCAAATCCGACACCGTAATTCGCCAAAAGCGCCAGATTGGGCAGCAGATCCATCTGCTCGGCCCCAAAGGCGTGGCTGCCCTTGTACGCCACTGCCGTGATCGCCGCGCGTGTCGCATCATCCAGCGAGGAAATATCTGCGGGCACCGTGACTTCCACCGGGTCAAATGCGTCTTTCAGCGCGCTCAGGTCGGTTTCCGTCTGCTTGCCGATGGCGAGTGTCTTGGTCATCTGCAGCTCCATTACAACGTTGCGGCCACGCTGGTGCCGCCCTCGATGGATGTCAACCGCAAGACCCTTTCACCACCTCCCGAAACCTTGCTATCGTGCGGCGAACAGCCAGTGAAAGGAACCCGCCCGTGGCCGATCTACGTTACGCCGACAGCCTGTCCCGATTGGGAACCGAATCCGCCTTTGTCGTGCTTGCGCGCGCGCAAAAGCTCGCAGCGCAAGGGCGCGACATCATCAACCTTGGCATCGGCCAGCCCGATTTCCGCACGCCGGATCATATCGTCGAGGCCGGCATCAAGGCGTTGCGCGACGGACACCATGGCTATACGCCTGCGAATGGTCTCCCTGCCCTGCGCGAGGCGGTGGCCGCCGACCTGCACAGACGACACGGTGCCGAGGTCAATCCTGACAATGTCGTCGTCGTTCCCGGCGGCAAGCCCACGATGTTCTTCGCCGTCCTGATGTTCGGTCAGCCCGGTGCAGAAATCATGTACCCCAATCCCGGTTTTCCGATCTACGAGTCGGTCATAAAATATAGCGGGGCAACGCCGGTCCCCATCGCGTTGCGCGAAGAAAACGATTTTGCCTTCAACGCCGACGAGGTCCTGTCACAGATCACACCGCGCACGTCGCTGATCATCATCAACTCCCCCGCCAACCCCACGGGCGGTGTCACCCCGAAGGCCGAGATCGACAAATTCGTGGCTGGCCTTGCCGATCATCCACAGGTCGCGGTGCTGTCTGATGAAATCTACAGCCAGATGCTTTATGGGGGCCGCGAACACGTATCGCTGCTGCAATATCCCGAAATCCGCGACCGACTGATCATGTTGGACGGCTGGTCCAAGACCTACGCAATGACCGGTTGGCGCCTCGGTTATGCGGTCTGGCCGGACAAGGCCGTCGATCACGCGACGCGCCTTTGTATCAACGATCATTCCTGCGTCAACGCATCGGCGCAATTCGCGGGCCTCGCCGCGCTCACCGGGCCGCAGGACGCCGTGCGCGATATGGTGGCGCAATTCGACCAACGCCGCCGCGTGATCGTGGACGCGCTGAACGCGCTGCCCGGTTTTCGATGTCCGGATGCGGCAGGCGCATTCTATGCCTTCCCCAACATCGAGGGCACGGGGATGTCCGCAAAGCAGGCGCAGGACCGCTTTCTCGATGACGCTGGCGTGGCGACGGTGGCGGGCACCTCTTTCGGCGCCATGGGCGAAGGGTATCTGCGCTTTTCCTACGCAAATTCGATCGAGAATATCGAGGCGGCATGCGACCGAATTCGCGGCATACTATGACCGAAGTCTGCTTTGGCACACTGGCCAACTCTCTCAGGTTCGGAGTCCGTCGAGGAGGGGGCTGAAGCAGCCCCCTGCCCTACGTGGTAGTCAATCCTTTGGCGGATCCCGCAGCCACCATCTCTGGGGTGCTGCGTTTTTATTGATCGCGCTGCAAGAACCGTTCCAGTTCGATCATCGCAACCTCGATCATCGTTGAATTCACCTGTTTGCCCTTGAACCTTATGATGAAATCGCCGTTCTGATACTCGCGCCGCATCGTGATACCGTTCGTTGTGCGCAGCGTATCATTATCGTTCCAACCGGGTGGCGGAACTGCCACGCGCGGGCGCCCTCCCCGCTTGGGATCGGGTTCTGTCGGGCCGATTTCCTTGAGGACCGCCTCGATCAGATCCCATTCGCTGGCCGAATCCGTCCCCTGACCTGATTCCAACACCTCGCGCAAACGCTGCGCCGCGCCATCTCGCAACGCTGAAGCAACTCTAAGCCCTTGTTTTTCAGTAAGTTTTTCGGGAAAAGCCAGCAAATCGCCGAGTTCCTCGAATATCATGGCAAAAGACCTGATCTTGCTCCGCTTGGCCTTCGATGAAACGCCGAAAAGCTGGTTTACTGCCGCTTCGGTATTGACGAACGCGCCTTCCTGCGCGGCGATGACCGCGATGCGCCCGCGCTCGTAATGGCTGAGATCCTGCCTGATTTCGTTCTCTTCGACCATCGCGCTGAACGCACCACCAAGCTGTTCAGGGTCGCGGACGATTGATTTGATTGTCTTGAATTCGGGCGCATCGGGGTATTTCTTGCGCATCCCTTCGATCACATAGTACCGCCGATACCCCGACAGGACGCCGTAAATCCGCCCATAGCGTGGCTCCGGCAGCTTGTAGATCTCAATGGGCAGGCGCAGACCGTGCAAGGCGATGGACCACTCCAGTTCCGCAAGCGAATCCTTGTCCATGACCGTCCGGTCACGCGGCATGGATTCAGGGTCGATCAGATCCAGCGGGATTTCTTCGGTGATCAGCCCCTTTTCCGTGGCCTCGCGATAACTTTGCGCGTCCTCCGCATCGCGCGCCCTGTTAGCCCTTTCTTCGGGGTTGCCGGGTTCATAAGCACCCGCCGCCTCCCCCGCGACCTGCGCGATGGGCGCACCTTTGCGCGGGGAGGTTTCGCGGCGAAACTCCTCCTCGATCTTGCTGAGATCTTCCGCCGAGGGAGCCTCCAGCTTTCTACGCTTCGCCATTCTCTGCCTCCTTCTTCATCTGCAGATCGCGCCACCAGGTCCCCAGCAGAACCTCCTTGACCTCCGCCCAGGTCCGGTCAAAAGCCTCCCTGCCCCGCACGTAAGTCTCGCGGTTGAATTCGCGGTAATCTGCCTCGTAAATCCCGTTCACCTGCTCGCCGGCCTGCCCCACCATAGCCGTGACTTCCTGCCGGTACGTCGCCATGAAATCGCCGAAATAGGCCTGGATTACGTTAGCTAAATCAGTCTGCTGGCCGGCGTCAAACCGGGTTATCAAGGCCCGCACCGCGTCCCATTCGAACTTCATCTCGGGCAACCCGTCCTGTCGCCTGATACGATTCTCGCCCTCTTCGATGCTCGAAAACGTGGAGTAGAGCATATCGAAAAACCGCCCCGTAGAGTCGAATTCAAGGAAAGAAGCGCCCAAAGGGACCAGCAGGATATCTGCCGCAGCGAGCGCATTGATTGTGAGGTAGCCAAGCGCGGGCGGCGTGTCCAACAATATGATATCGTATTCATCCAGCAGACCTTCCTGTTCCAATGTGTTTGTCAGGGCATCCCAAAGCGCCCAAGATTTCACCTGCATGCGCCAGACAGGGACCTGAAATTCGGCCCAATAAAGGTTCAGCTGCGCGCCGATCAGGTCGATATTCGGCCAATGCGTCGCTTGAATGAGGTTTCGCGGCGAAACCGTCAGCGCCTCGGTGAGAGTCTCGTCCAATGGCAGTTCGGGTTGTCCCCGGGCCTTGCGAACGGTGTTTTCACCTTGCAGATGCAGGGCAAAATCCTTGGCCAGAAGAGGGAACGCGGTGGACCATTCGTCCTCCACCGTGCCGCCCATGATCGAGGTCAGAGACCCTTGGGAATCAAGATCAATCACCAACACCTTGTAGCCGTCCAGCGCGGCGGACATCGCCAGATGAGCGCAGGTCGATGTTTTGCCGACACCCCCTTTGAAATTCGCGACCGAGATTACCTTGGCGGGCAGGCCTTCGGGGCGCCAGGATTTATACTGCCGGTTCGATGCGCCCTCCGTTGCAAAATGTTCGCGCAAGGTCAGGACCTCTTCGAGGGTGAACCATTTCGAACCGGCTTCGCCGGTGCCCTGGGGCAGGTCGGGATGGTTTTTGAGAACCCGCCGAAGGTGGGCAGGGGCCACATCGAGCAGATAGCGGCATACCTCCCAGGTTGAGAACCGACGCAAGCGTTTCTTGCCATCAGGGGCATAGCCCCGCTTGGCCAAGCTGTCGCGACCCTTGGCGGCGAAAGCCGCCGCTTTCGCGAATCGGGCGGTGTCGATAGGCTCTGACAAGCGGGCCGCCGCTTTTTCAGGGTCGATATTGAAATAGGGCGGGGCAGGGGCCTTGGAGTTTGTGGACATGGTTCCTCGGATGTGCGCGGGAATGAAGGGCGTCAGCGAATTTATCGCACATGCCAATGCCAAAGGGAATCTTTTCCTGCCTGGCCTCCAACGAAACAAAGAAAGCGCAACAAACTGTAGAGTCTTTACAGTCACTTTAAAGACTTTACGCAATAAATGTCCATCAATAACAGGGATTTAAATGGTGATGGGTCTCCGTTTGCGGGACAAGAAGGTGCCAGATACGGGAAAAGGGGGACCTGTATACGGGATGAAGGGGTCTGATTCGCAGGTGAAGGGGTGCCAATCTGCGGGAAGCGCCGTTTTAGGGTCTGTTTTCCGACTCACCTCTGTCACCCAAGGAAGAGGCATCCTGCAAACGGGTCCCTAAACCGCGATTTGTCCGGCGACGAAAAGGTGCCTAAAGCGGTATTGCGTCAGGGTGCCTTTTTGACGCACAATAGGTTACAGGCGACAGATCGCGGTCAAGCGGCAGCCGTACAGGGCAGAGCATGGACAAACAACACGATATCCCGCGCGAAAAACTGACCGGCGCGTTGCGGCGCGGATCAGTCAAGAAACATGTGGCGGCGATCCATGTGTCGGGCAAGCTGACGCTGCTGCAACGAAAGCTGAGCAATGTGCTGCTGCTGAATGCTTATGACACGCTGACCCGCAGCCATGTTCACATGATCGACGCACGGACGCTGTGCCTGATGATCGGGTATAATTCCAATGACATGGACACGCTCAAACAGTCTCTACGAGGCCTTGCAGAGACTGTTGCAGAATGGGACATGCTGGACGATCAGGGCCAGCAGGAATGGGGTGTGTCGAGCCTTTTGAGCTACGCGCGGCTTAAGGGTGGGGTATGTGAATACGCCTATTCCCCGGCGCTTGCGGCCAAGCTGAACGATCCCAAGGTTTTCGCGCTGATCAATCTCAATATCCAACGCCGCTTTACCAGCGGCCATGCGCTGGCGCTCTATGAGAACTGTTATCGCTTTGTGCGGACGGGCAGCACCGGATGGTGGGATCTGGATCTGTTCCGGCGGCTGATGGGGGTCGAAGGCAGCGATTATTACGGGATCTACAAGCATCTGAACGCCAAGATCATCAAACCGGCGGTGGCGGAGGTCAACAAGACTTCGAACATTGTCCTGACACCTGAAATCCGTAAGCGGGGCAGGGCGGTCACCGATATCCGGTTCAAGATTGCCGAGAACCCGCAGCTTGCGATCCTCGATCTCGACGACGGGGCAGGGGTGCGAAAATCAGGCGTCTACGCTTCGCTGCAATCTCTGGGCGTGGCAGACCGGCTGGCGCGGCAATGGATCGCAGAGCATGGTGAGGACCATGTCGCGCAAAAGCTTAGCTTTCTCGCCACGCAAAAGGGCGTTGTGAACAAGGTCGGATACCTGAGCGCGGCATTGCGCGATGACTTTGGAGCTACCCCGGCCCCGGCGCCGGCCAGTGCGCGTGCCAAAGTGCTGGAGCGGATTCGCGATGTGACAGGTGCGCGCACACCGACGCAGCGGGATGCGGACCGGCGGCTGTTCGCCTCGCGCATCGAAGACGGAACCGCCCGCGCCGATTTCGAACGCCATGGCTGGATGAGCGCGCTGAACTTTGCCGGCATCCGCAGCTTTTGGGAAGAAATGTCCCCCGGTGCCTTTGACGATCTATAGGCGTTCTGAAGACATGCATTCCTCAAACGCTCTAGAAGATGAAAACATGGGGAGTGGCCAACGGGACCACGCGGCCTCCGAACTTTTGCCAACAGGTTGACAGAATCCTGCCGTCCGCTGAGTGTCATACCCAACAGGGGACAATGGGTGGCGCAAAGACTTCGACACAGGACGCACGCGTGATGCGCGGCTTCATCCGGACAGTGGATGCTATCAACCGTCGGCTGGGGCGGCTGGTGATGTACGGCATCTTTGTGCTGATGGGAATATTGCTCTGGTCGGCGATCAGCAAGGCGTTCTTCTTGCCGTCGCTCTGGACGCTGGAGCTCGCGCAGTTTGCGATGGTGAGCTATTATATCCTTGGTGGTCCGTATTCGATCCAGCTGGGATCGAATGTGCGCATGGATCTGCTGTACGGAGAATTGTCGGCGCGGCGCAAGGCATGGACGGACCTCTTTACCGTGCTGTTCCTGATCTTTTACCTTTGCGTCCTGATTTATGGCGCGGTCGGGTCCACCGCCTATTCGCTAGGCTATTGGGGCACCGCGCCTTTCTCGTTCTTCGGCGGCCTGATCACCGGCACCGAGGCTGTCGGTCGCCTTGAAACATCGCCTTCGGTCTGGAGCCCGTGGATGTGGCCCATCAAGGCCATCATGGTTCTGGGCTTCACGTTGATGCTGCTGCAATGCCTGTCAGAGCTGTGCAAGGACGTGCTGCGCATTCGGGGCGAGGCAATCTGATGCCTTACGAAGTCATCGCCACGCTGATGTTCGCCACCATGATGCTGATGCTGCTGACCGGACAGCGCGTGTTCGGGGCCATCGGCTTTGTCGCCGTGGTGGCGGCGCTGCTGCTATGGGGTGACCGGGGCGGTTATGATCTGGGATTTTCGGCAGCGATGAAGCTGATGAAGTGGTATCCGCTGCTGACCCTGCCGATGTTCATCTTCATGGGCTACGTCCTGTCGGAATCGCGGATCGCCGATGATCTCTATCGCATGTTCCACGTCTGGATGGGCGGTCTGCGCGGTGGGCTGGCCATCGGGACGATCGGGTTGATGGTGCTGATCTCGGCGATGAACGGGCTTTCCGTGGCCGGTATGGCCATCGGGGCGACCATCGCCCTGCCGGAGCTTTTGAAGCGCGGCTATGACAAGCGGATGGTGACGGGGGTGGTACAGGCGGGGTCCAGCCTTGGCATTCTCGTGCCGCCCTCGGTGGTTCTGGTGCTATATGCGATGATCGCGCGCCAGCCCGTGGGGCAGTTGTGGCTGGCAGGGGTGGTGCCGGGGCTGATGATGGCAGCGATGTTCATCGCCTATATCGCGATCCGTTGCCGGATAAATCCGCTGCTGGGGCCGGCGATGGAGGCGTCCGAACGCGATATCCCGCGCGCCGAAAAGCTGCGTCTGTTGCGCGCGGGGTTGCTGCCGCTGATCATCTTCGCGGTGATGATGGTGCCGTTCGTCCGCGGCTGGACATCGCTGGTCGAAAGCTCTGCCATCGGGGCGATTGCCGCCTTTCTCGCGGCGGTGCTCAAGGGCAGGATGACCCGCGAAGTGTTCGAGAATTCGGTACGCAACACGCTGGGTATCACCTGCATGTTCATGTGGATCATCCTTGCCGCACTGGCCTTTGGCGCGGTCTTTGACGGGCTGGGCGCGGTCAAGGCCATCGAGGGGCTGTTCACCGAACGACTGAACCTCAGCCCGTGGACGATCCTGATCCTGATGCAGCTATCGTTCATCCTAATGGGCTCGTTTCTGGACGACACGGCGATGCTGGTCATCGTCGCGCCGCTTTATGTGCCGCTGGTGGGCGCATTGGGGTTTGATCTGATATGGTACGGTATCCTTTACACGATAACGACGCAGATCGCCTATATGACGCCGCCCTTCGGCTATAACCTGTTCTTGATGCGCGCGATGGCCCCACCCGAAATCACGCTGCGCGACATCTATGCCTCGATCACGCCTTTTGTGCTGGTCATGGTCGGCGCGCTGGCGCTGGTCATGGTGTTTCCGGGGCTGGCGCTGTGGCTGCCCGATTATGTCTATGCAAAATAACCAGAGCCGCGACAGGCGGCCAACATTTCAACAAAGGAGAGTAAGATGACGACCAGACGCACATTCATCAAAGGTGCCGCCGTTTTGCCGGCTGCAGGGCTCGCCGCGCCCGCATTGGCGCAGTCAAAGATCACCTGGCGCTTGCAGACCTATGCGGGGGCCGCTCTGGCCGAACATGTGATCAAACCTGCCATCGACAGCTTCAACAAGATCGCGGGCGACGAAATGCAGATCGAGCTGTATTTCGCGGACCAGCTCGTCCCCACCGGAGAGCTGTTCCAGGCGATGCAGCGCGGCACCATCGACGCGGTGCAGTCGGATGACGACAGCATGGCCTCGCCGACGGACGTGACCGTATTTGGCGGCTATTTCCCCTTTGCCTCGCGCTATTCGCTCGACGTGCCGGTGCTGTTCAACCAGTACGGCCTGAACGAGATCTGGGACGAGGAATATTCCGCCCTCGGGGTCAAACATATCAGCGCAGGTGCCTGGGACCCGTGCCACTTTGCCACCAAGGATCCGATCCGCAGTCTTGCCGATCTCGAAGGCAAGCGGGTCTTTACCTTCCCCACGGCGGGGCGGTTCATGAGCCAGTTCGGCGTGATCCCGGTCAACCTGCCGTGGGAAGACATCGAGGTTGCCGTTCAAACCGGGGAGCTTGACGGCATCGCGTGGTCCGGCATCACCGAAGATTACACCGTCGGCTGGGCGGATGTGACCAACTATTTCCTGACCAACAACATCTCGGGTGCCTGGGCGGGATCGTTCTTTGCCAATATGGGCCGCTGGGAAGAGCTGCCGCCGCATCTGCAAGAGCTGCTGCGGGTCTGCATGGACCAGTCGCATTACTATCGCCAGTGGTGGTATTGGGGCGGCGAGGCGTCCCTGCGCGTCAATGGCGACAAGCTGCAACTGACGACGATCCCCGACGAGGAATGGCAGACGGTCGAAGATGCTGCGCTGGTGTTCTGGGACGAGATCGCCGCCGAAAGCCCGGTCAAGGCGAGGGTCGTGGACATCCTCAAGAAGTACAACGCCGATATGGTAAAGGCCGGACGGCCCTACCGCTACGGCAAGGCGTAGGCGCGCCGCGCTGATATACGGGGATGGCGGTGATTGCGTGGCCGTCATCCCCGGACTTGACCCGGCACGTTATCCGCCGAATACCTACCCTGAACGACCGAAAAGATGGACAAGAACATGCCCGGCACCCTCAGCTTCGACGATCTAAAATCCCGCGTTACCGATGGCACAATCGACACGGTGCTGGTGTGCATGGTCGATATGCAGGGCCGTCTGATGGGCAAGCGGTTCCATGCCGTCAATTTCGTGGAAACCTCGTATGAGGAAACCCATTGCTGCAACTACCTGCTGGCCACCGACCTCGAAATGGCCACGCCCGAAGGCTATGCCGCGACCTCGTGGCGGGCAGGTTATGGCGATTACGTGATCAAGCCGGACCTCGGTACGATCCGGCCCGTGCCATGGCTGGAGGGCACCGCGATGGTGCTGTGCGACGTGCTGGACCACCATACCCACGCGCCCGTTCCCCATTCGCCGCGCGCTATGCTCAAAAAGCAGATCACGCGGCTGGCAGAGATGGGGTTTGACGCGATGATGGCGACGGAGCTGGAGTTTTTTCTCTTTGCCGACAGTCTCGACAAGATCCGCGAGGGCGGGTTTCGTGATCTGCGGCCGATCAGCGGCTACAACGAGGACTACAACATCTTCCAGACCACCAAGGAAGAGAACGTGATGCGCCCCATCCGCAACCATCTTTATGCAGCAGGGCTGCCTATCGAGAATTCCAAGGGCGAGGCCGAGGCCGGTCAGGAAGAGCTGAACATCCGCTATTCCCCCGCGCTTGATTGTGCCGATTATCACACCATCGCCAAACACGCGGTCAAGGAAATCGCGTGGCAACACGGCATTGCGGCGACCTTCCTACCCAAGTGGCACCGTGACCGCGTCGGCAGTTCCAGCCATGTGCATCAATCGCTCTGGCAGGAGGGCAAGGCGATGTTCGTTGACGCGGATGACGATCTGGGCATGTCCGATCTGATGAAGCACTACATGGCCGGGCTGATCGCCTATGCGCCGGATTACACCTATTTTCTGGCACCCTACGTCAACAGCTACAAGCGCTTTGCCAAGGGTACTTTCGCGCCGACCAAGACCGTCTGGTCCGTCGACAACCGCACCGCCGGGTTCCGCCTGTGCGGGGAGAACACGAAGGGCGTGCGCGTGGAATGTCGTATCGGCGGGTCGGACCTGAACCCTTATCTGGCACAGGCCGCGATGCTAGCCGCGGGGATGCGGGGCATAGAAGACAAGATGGTCCTCGCGCCGCCCACCAGGGGCGACGTCTATGAGGATGCGGGCGCGGGCGACATTCCGCAGACCCTGCGCGCGGCCACTGAAAACCTGCGCAAATCGGATTTTCTGCGCGCCGCGATGGGGGACGACGTGGTCGACCACTACACCCGTTGCGCCGAATGGGAACAAGAGGAATTCGACCGGGCCGTGACCGATTGGGAAATCGCCCGCGGGTTCGAGCGGGCCTGACCCATAACGCCGCCCAAATACAGCCTTTGCGCCCAAACGCGCGATATCATCCCCCTTCAAGAAAGCCTGATACATGAAAGCAAACTGGTCCTATCCCACCGCCATCCGTTTTGGTGCCGGACGTATTTCCGAAATCGCGCAGGCCTGCGCAGCGGCCGGAATCGCCAAGCCTTTGCTGATCACCGACAAGGGATTGGCGGATCTTCCGATCACGCAAGGCACGCTTGATCTGATGGACGCCGCCGGACTTGGCCGTGCGATGTTCTCGGAGGTGGATCCGAACCCGACCGACAGGAATGTCGATGCAGGCGTCAAGGCCTACCGCGAGGGCGGGCATGACGGCGTGATCGCCTTTGGCGGGGGATCGGGTCTGGACCTTGGCAAGGCGGTCGCTTTCATGGCGGGCCAGTCGCGCCCGTTGTGGGATTTCGAGGATGTCGGTGACTGGTTTACCCGTGCCGATGCGGATGCCATCGCCCCCATCGTCGCCGTGCCGACGACCGCCGGGACAGGATCGGAAGTGGGGCGTGCGAGCGTCATTACCAATTCGACCACCCACGAGAAAAAGATCATCTTTCACCCGAAAATCCTGCCGACGATTGTGATCTGCGACCCCGAACTGACGGTGGGCATGCCAAAAATGATCACCGCAGGCACCGGGATGGACGCACTGGCTCATTGTCTTGAGGCGTTCTGCTCCCCGCATTACCATCCGATGTCGCAGGGTATCGCGTTGGAAGGCATGCGGCTGGTCAAGGACAATCTGCCGCGTGCCTATGCCGATGGGACCGATATCGAAGCGCGCGGCCACATGATGTCTGCCGCCGCGATGGGGGCCGTCGCGTTCCAGAAAGGCCTTGGCGCGATCCACGCCCTGAGCCACCCCATTGGGGCCGTCCACAACACGCACCACGGCACGACCAACGCAGTGGTGATGCAACCGGTACTGACGTTCAACCGCCCCGCGATCGAGGATCGGCTGGAGATGGCAGCGGCGTATCTGGGGATTTCCGGCGGGTTCGACGGTTTTTACGATTTCGTGGGCACCTTGGCGGACAGCCTGAACATTCCGAAGACCCTGACGGCCCTGGGCGTCACCGATCCGGATATCGACGCGCTGGTCGCCTCGGCGCTGCGCGATCCGTCGGTGGGGGGAAACCCGGTGGAGATGACGCCCGAGGGCACGAGAACGTTGCTGCTGGCGTGTTTCTGATCGCGCTATGACACGCCGACGTCGCGGTCGGCAACGATAACCTCTGTCTGCCATTCGGCGCATTTCGTGTGCAGCGTGTCGGGCAGGGGGGCGTCGGTAAAGAACATGTCGATCTCCCGGACCGACGCGATGCGCGCGGGCGCGGTGCGCTTGAACTTGGACCGGTCGGCCACCAGGAATGACTTGCGCGATTGTGCGATGATGGTCTGGCTGACGCCGACCTCCTCGATGTCAAAATCCAGCAAATCACCTTCCGCGTCCATGGCGGAACATCCGATGACGGCGATGTCGAACTTGAACTGCCGGATGGTCGCGATCGTGAGGTTGCCCACCAGACCGCCATCCGACCGCCTGAGCGCGCCGCCCGTGACGATGACCTGGCATTCGGCATTCTCGGCGAGGATATTGGCGACGTTCATGTTGTTGGTCACGACCATCAGGTCGCGGTGGTGCAGCAGCGCGCGCGCCACGGCCTCGGTGCTTGTCCCGATATTGAGAAACACCGAACAGCCGTCCGGGATGTGCCGCGCGCAGGCGCGTGCCATGTCGATCTTGGCACCTTCGTTCAGGTTGCGGCGGTCGTCATAGCGGATGTTGATGGTGCCCGAGGGCAGGATTGCGCCACCGTGGACACGCTCCAGCTTGCCGCTGTCGGCAAGCTCCGTCAGGTCGCGGCGAATTGTCTGCAGAGTGACCCCGAAGTGATCGGCAAGCCCCTCGACAGTGACTTTGCCGTCGCGCCGCGCGAGATCGAGGATATCCGGAAGGCGAAAGGTCTGTGAGATGATGTGTCTCCTCGGCTGATGCTGTTGATTATGCGCGGACCGCTGCGTTTCACAAGCCCTGAAGGCGCGCGTTTTGGGTCAAAAGGCGCGTAAACGAAAATAAACGCAAATTAATCTTGCGGCATTTCATGCGTTAACTTAACAATAACGCATAATCTCGAACATTTTGGTGGGGAGGCCATGTGTCGGAAGCCGCAGGACAGAAGCAGGAGTTTGACCTGTTCGTCATAGGGGGCGGCATCAATGGCTGTGGCATCGCGCGGGACGCCGCTGGGCGCGGTTTGCGCGTTGCGCTTGCTGAAATGAACGACCTCGCTTCCGCCACATCCTCGGCATCGACCAAGCTGTTTCACGGTGGCCTGCGTTATCTGGAATATTTCGAGATCAATCTGGTTCGCCATGCGCTTGCCGAACGCGAAGTGCTGTTGCAGGCGATGCCGCATATAAGCTGGCCGATGCGGTTTGTGCTGCCTTATCATCCCGACATGCGGTTCGAGGCGGACACGCCGACCTCGCGCATCCTCGGTGTCGTGATGCCATGGACGCGCGGTCGGCGTCCCGCCTGGCTGATCCGGATGGGACTTTTCCTGTATGACAATCTTGGTGG
>JAGXFI010000093.1 GCA_024637305.1 Sulfitobacter sp. | reverse complement strand
GCCTACGGCAGTCTGGAGGTTCTCAAAGGTGTCAGCCTCGTCGCGCCGCGCGGGCATGTGGTATCTCTGATCGGATCATCGGGTTCGGGGAAATCGACGCTGCTGCGGTGTTGCAACCTGCTTGAACATTCCCAGCAGGGAGAGTTGCTGTTTGACGGCGAACCGGTGCGTTGGCACGGCAAGGGCCATGCCCGGCGCCCGGCGGACCCCAAGCAGGTTCTGCGCATCCGCACCAATCTCAGCATGGTGTTTCAACAGTTCAATCTGTGGGCGCATATGTCGATCCTGCAAAACGTGATGGAAGCACCGGTCACCGTCCTTGGCCGCGACCGGTCAGAGGTCGAACAGGCCGCGCGCGGCTATCTCGACAAGGTGGGCATCGGAGACAAATGCGATGTCTATCCGGCGCAGCTTTCGGGTGGCCAGCAGCAACGCGCCGCGATTGCGCGCGCGCTCTGCATGGAACCGCAGGCGCTGCTGTTTGACGAACCGACCTCCGCGCTCGATCCTGAACTTGAGCAGGAAGTCGTCAAGGTCATCAAGGATCTTGCAAGCGAAGGGCGCACGATGATGATCGTCACCCACGATATGAAACTGGCCGCCGATGTCTCGGACGAAGTCATCTTTCTTCATCAGGGCCTTGTCGAAGAACAAGGACCGCCCGACACGCTGTTCGGCGCGCCCTCCTCCGAACGCCTGCGCGGGTTCCTCTCTGCAACCCACGCCGCGTAAACCACGACCAACAAAACCAAGAAACGGGAGCACTAACACATGAAGAACATTCTACTTGCCACAGCTGCAATCACTCTGTCCGCCGGGGCCGCCCTTGCGGAAAGCCACGGCAAGACCATCCGCATGGGCACCGAAGGTGCCTACCCTCCCTACAACTTCATCAACGACAAGGGCGAAGTGGACGGGTTCGAACGCGAGCTTGGCGACGAACTGTGCCGGCGCGCCGAACTGACCTGCACATGGGTCACCAACGAATGGGACAGCATCATCCCCAACCTCGTTTCAGGCAATTACGACACAATCATGGCGGGTATGTCGATCACCGAAGAACGGGATGAGGTCATCGACTTCTCTGACCCCTATACGCAGCCTGACCCGTCCGCCTACGTCGCCATTTCAGATGGCATCGACATGTCAACGGCCGTGATCGCCGCACAGGCTGGCACGATCCAAGCCAGCCATATCGCGTCGATGCCCGGTGCGACATTGGTCGAATTCGCCACGCCGGAAGAAACCGTCGCGGCGGTCAAGAATGGCGAGGCAGACGCGGTTCTGGCCGACAAGGCGTTTCTCGAACCGATCGCCGAAGCCGAAGCGGATCTTTCAATTGTTGGCGACGACGTCCTTCTGGGCGGCGGCATCGGCCTTGGTATCCGTGAAAGCGACGGCGAACTGCGCGAAAAGTTCAACGCAGCGATCCAGTCGATGAAAGCGGATGGCACGCTGAATGAGCTGATCGCGAAGCACCTGCCGGGTTCCGCATCGTTCTGATCTGAAAACCGGAGGGGAAGGCACTCCGCCCTCCCCTTCATTGTTCTCCAAATATCCACCCTAATTCATCTTCCAAGAGCGACGCCATTTTTCAGTTCTGCGCCGACCCCTCCCAGATCGACGGCCTTGCGTGGGCCTTGTGCTACCTGACGACAGGCAAGCATATGGCGATTTATTGGTCGCTTCTGGTCGTTCTGGCGCTTCTCGCGATCACCGCTCCGCTTGCGCTGCTTTTCGGTTTCGGTGCCGCGTCTGCGGCGCGGTCAAGCATCGCGCCGCTGCGCTGGTTCGGCAAGACCTATATCGCGCTGGTGCGCGGGGTCCCGGACATCGCGTTCTTCCTGTTCTTCGTCATCGCACTCGATCAGGGGATCGAATACCTGCGCCACAAGGCGCTTTGTCCGGCGTGGGATCAACCGATCCGTCAGGGCAATGATTTTGTTGTCTGTCAGGCGGCCAAGATGCCACTGGGGAATGCGCCGCAATGGGTGCATGAAACCTACGGCTTCACTCTGGCCGTCCTGACATTCGCCATTGTTTTCGGAGCCTTCGCCGCAAACGTCCTGTTCGGAGCGATGCGCGCCGTGCCGCGCGCGCAGCTTGAAACGGCAGAGGCTTATGGCATGTCGCCCCGACAGACCTTTCGTCGCGTCCTTGTTCCGCAGATGTGGGTCTATGCCCTTCCGGGTCTGGGCAACCTGTGGATGGTGCTGATCAAGGCGACCCCGCTGCTGTTTCTGCTTGGCGTCGAAGACATCGTCTATTGGGCACGCGAGCTTGGCGGAACCAAGACGCCGCGGTTTACCGATTACCCCCATGGTGACTGGCGCATGTGGTATTTTCTGGCATTGCTCGTGTTCTACCTGATCTTCACCCGCATTTCGGAACTCGTCCTCGACCGTGTGATGCGGCGGCTCACTCTGGGGCAGGCGACGACCGGCGGCGAAGCGCAAAGGAACGCGGCATGAGCTGTTTGCAGACCATCCAGGACTATGGCCTGCGTGCCGTAGGCTATGGCGAACGGCTTTTGCCGCGCAATGACTTCACTTTGTGCGAACAGTTCACGCTGATCGGGTCAGGCATGATCTGGAACATCTATTTCGGCGTCACCGCCCTGCTTTTGGGCTTCTTTCTGGCCACCGCACTTGGCGTGGGCAAAGCCAGTCCGAAGAGGTGGATCCGCAAGCCTGCCGAATGGTTCATCTTTATTTTCCGCGGCTCGCCGTTGTTCATTCAGTTTTTCTTCGGCTATTTCCTGTTTCTGACACTCAAGTCGCAATACGCCTTCTTTGATCCCTTCACCGCCGCGTGGCTTGGCGCGCTGATCGTGCTGTTTTGCAATACTTCGGCCTATGCGGGCGAAATCTTTTACGGTGCCCTGCAATCCATTCCCAAAGGCGACGTAGAGGCCGCCGATGCTTATGGGCTATCCGGTTGGGCGCGGTTCCGTCGCGTGATCTGGCCCACGATGCTCCGTCTTGCATGGCCCGCCTATACGAACGAAGCGATCTTTCTGTTTCACGCCACCACGCTGGTATTCTTCAGCGGTTTCCCGGCATGGCAGCAACGGGGCGATGCGCTGTATTATGCGAACTATTTCGCGGACAAGACCTTCAACCCCTTCATCCCCTACCCGATCCTTGCCGGGTATTTCATCATCCTGACGCTTGTCGTGATCAGCATTTTCGGGCTCATCAACGGCCGTCTCAACCGGCATTTGCCGCAGGAACGCAAATCCCGGCTGGGATTGCGCATGCAGATCATCCGCTAAGGGATCGCTTGGCCGCCAGAACCTTACCGCGTGCGCCTTTTTGCCGTGCTTTTGCTACGGTCAGCGGCGTGCCTGCACAGGGCGAAATGTGCCTATATAGAAATATGATCAAATTTTTCGCTGGCAGTTTGCGGCGGAAACGGGCATCTCTTGACCTGAGGTGCCACACCGGCACCCGAAAGAGTACCGAGCGACAATGACTATGAATAACTGGCTTCGAAAAAACCCGCAGGTGCGCACCATCAGGGTTGCCGCCGCCGATCTCAATGGGCAGGCGCGCGGTAAGCGCATCCCGACACGTTTCGCCGACAAGGTCGTCACCGAAGGCACGCGTTTTCCCATGTCCGTACTGAACCTCGACATCTGGGGCGAGGATATCGACGACAGCCCGCTAGTCTTCGACAGTGGCGACCGCGACGGCGTGCTGCGCCCGACCGAGCGGGGATTTCTGCCGATGCCCTGGCTCGATGCGCCATCCGCGCTGCTGCCGATCTGGATGTTTCACGAGGACGGCCGCCCCTATGCGGGGGATCCGCGCCATGCGTTGCGCACGGTACTGGACCGCTACAAGGCGCGCGACCTGACGCCGGTTTGCGCGGTCGAGCTTGAGTTTTTCCTGATCGACGATTCGGGCCGCAAGCTTCAGGTGCCGATCTCTCCGCGTTCGGGCAAGCGGCGCAAGGCGGCGGAAACCCTGTCGATCCGTGCGCTCGATCAGTTCGACATATTCTTTACCGATCTCTATGAGGCCTGCGAGGAAATGGACATTCCCGCGGATACCGCCATTTCAGAAGCAGGTCTGGGTCAGTTCGAGATCAACCTGATGCATTGCGACGACGCGCTGCGGATGGCGGATGACGCATGGCTATTCAAGATGCTGGTCAAGGGTCTGGCACGCAAGCACGGTTTTGCCGCCAGCTTTATGGCGAAACCTTACGAAGATTATTCCGGCTCCGGCCTGCATACGCATTTCTCGGTGCTGGATGCCAATGGCGACAACGTCTTTGACGATGGCGGCGAAGCTGGCACCGACATCATGCGCCACGCAGTGGCGGGATGTCTTGCGGCGATGCCCGGATCTGCGCTCGTGTTTTGTCCGCATGCCAACAGCTTTGATCGCATGGTGCCGGGTGCGCATGCGCCGATCGGCATTTCATGGGCCTACGAAAACCGCACCTCCGCGATCCGCATTCCGTCAGGCAGTCACAAGGCCCGGCGTATCGAACACCGCGTATCGGGGGGCGACGTGAACCCCTATCTTATGCTGGCCGCCGTGCTGGGTGCTGCGATGAACGGCATTGAAGACGGGATCGAGCCCCCTGCTCCGATCACCGGCAATGCTTATGCAGCCAAGCTGCCGCAGATCCCGACGGACTGGCTGAGCGCGATTGATACGTTCGAGCATGACCCGCACATCGCGCGCATCTTCCCACCCGAACTGATCCGCAACTTTGTCCTGACGAAGCGGCAGGAGTTGCATTATATGCAAGAACTGACCCAGCAGGAGCAGGTCGAAATCTATCTTGATACGGTGTAGTCCATGAAAATTGGTATCCTCCAGACTGGCCACTCTCCCGACGAGCTTCAGGGCGATTTGGGTGACTATGGCGAGATATTCACCCGCCTGCTGGGCGGTCAGGGGTTCGACTTCGAGATTTTCTCGGTCGTCGACGGTATTTTTCCGCCCGACGTCAACGCCGCTGACGGCTGGCTCATCACCGGCTCTAAATACGGCGCCTATGAGGATCACGCGTGGATTCCGCCGCTCGAGACGTTGATCCGCGCGATCTACGCGGATGGCCGCCCTTTGGTTGGCGTCTGCTTTGGGCACCAGATCATTGCGCAGGCCCTTGGCGGCAAGGTCGAGAAATTCGAGGGCGGCTGGTCCGTCGGACCTGTGGAATATGACCTTGAGGGTACCAAAGCAGTGATCATGGCGTGGCATCAGGATCAGGTGGTTGCGCTGCCGCCGGACGCCGAAGTTGTCGGACATTCCGATTTCTGCAAATATGCCGCGTTGCGTTACAACGACCGCATCTGGACGATTCAACCGCATCCCGAATTCGACAATGATTTCGTGAAGGGTCTGATAGAGCATCGCGGCAAAGGCGTCGTGCCGGACGACCAGCTTGAAAAGGCGGCTGCGGCACTCGGGACCGACCTGTCGACCAGACTGCTTGCGGATTATATGGGTGCGTTTCTGCGCCGAAAGGCAACCTTGAAGGAGGCCGTGTGATGTCGGACTGGCTGAAGAATCTACCCCAGGCCGCTCAGGATTTTCTTGATGGCAAACGTCTGGACGAGGTCGAATGTGTGATCCCCGATCTGCCAGGCATTGCCCGCGGCAAGGCGGTGCCTGCCACCAAATTCGTTCGCCAAGAATATTTCCACCTGCCGGACAGCATCTTTTTTCAAACGATCACCGGCGAATGGGGCGAAGCCGCCGGCGAGGACGGATTCACGGAACGCGACATGATCCTGCGCCCCGATATGTCCACCGCGACCGCGGCCCCCTGGACCGCCGACATGACGCTTCAGGTCATTCATGACGCATTCAGCAGCGACGGCGATCCGGTACCTTTCAGCCCGCGCAACGTCCTCAAGCGTGTCGTCGGCCTCTACCGCGCCGAAGGTTGGGAGCCGATCGTGGCCCCCGAGATGGAATTTTTCCTTGTCGCACGCAACCTCGATCCTGCGCATGAAATCAAACCGATGATGGGCCGCTCTGGCCGTCCCGCCGCCGCGAGACAGGCCTATTCGATGACTGCCGTTGACGAATTCGGCCCTGTCATCGACGACATCTACGATTTCGCCGAAGCGCAAGGCTTCGAGATCGACGGGATCACCCAGGAAGGCGGCGCAGGCCAGCTGGAGATCAATCTGGCCCATGGTGATCCGGTCCAACTGGCAGACGAGGTCTTCTATTTCAAACGGCTGATCCGCGAAGCGGCCATGCGCCATGAATGCTACGCAACCTTCATGGCAAAACCGATCGCGGACGAACCCGGGTCGGCGATGCATATCCATCATTCGGTGCTGGATTCAGAGACTGGCGAGAATATCTTTTCCGCCGCCGATGGTAGCGAAACCGAAGCGTTCTTTCACTTCATCGCCGGCCTGCAAAACCATATGCCCGCCGCCCTTGCGGTCATTGCACCCTACGTCAACAGCTACCGGCGCTACGTCAAGGATCATGCAGCACCGATCAACCTGGAATGGGCGCGCGACAACCGCACGACAGGAATCCGCGTACCGCTGTCAAGCGCATCCTCGCGGCGCGTGGAAAACCGGCTGGCAGGGATGGATTGCAACCCCTACCTCGGCATCGCGGCAAGCCTCGCCTGCGGCTACCTTGGCCTGATGGAAGGCAAGCATCCCTCGACCGAATTCAGGGGCGACGCCTACGAAGGCGAAGGGGACATACCGCGGACGTTGGGCGAAGCCCTGGACCTCTTCGACAATGCGCCGGCCCTGCACGAGGTTCTGGGACCAGAGTTTGCGCGAGTGTATTCCATCGTCAAGGCAGCGGAGTACAACGAGTTCCTTCAGGTCATTTCCCCGTGGGAACGTGAGCATCTGTTGCTGAACGTGTGATCTGCCACTGCGCCCCAAAAGATGAACGACATGAACCTGCTTTACGCAAATGACCGCGCGGGCGAATATCCCGACAGTTGGTATGCGGCGACGGCGAATGCCCTGCCCCCCTTTGATCCGCTCAAAGGGGAAGTGAGAGCGGATGTGTGCGTTATTGGCGCGGGCTACACCGGGTTGTCGGCGGCGCTGCATCTGGCGCAGGCGGGACGCGACGTTGTTCTGATCGACGCGCAGCGCGTGGGCTTTGGGGCGTCGGGTCGCAACGGCGGGCAACTTGGCTCCGGTCAACGGGTCGACCAGAAAGCGCTCGAATCTAGCCTCGGGGCCGATCAAGCGCGCCACCTGTGGATGCTCGGAGAGGACGCCAAGGCGCTGGTCAAAGGGCTGATTTCGCAACATGCCATAGATTGCGACCTGAAACCGGGCGTTGCCTGGACCGGATCAACAGACGCCGAGGTGCGTGACCTGCACGGATACGCCGGGCTTTTGCATGAACGGTACGGCTATGACCAAATCGAAACGCTGGACCACGCGGCCCTGCAATCTGTCTGCCCTTCCCCTGATTATCGTGGCGGTGTTCTGGACATGGGCGCGGCGCATCTTCACCCTCTGAACTTTGCGCTGGGGCTCGCGCGCGCGTCGAAGGACGCCGGCGTGCGGATCTTTGAACGCTCCGCCGTGCATCACATCGTCGAAGGGTCGAAGATCACGGTGCAAACGGACGGTGGCCGCATCGTGGCAGACCACGTTGTGCTGGCCTGCAACGGCTATCTCGGCGGTCTCAACCGCAAGGTTGCGGCGCGCGTCATGCCCATCAACAATTTCATCGCGGCAACCGAGCCGTTGGGCGATCGCATCAAGGACGTTCTGCCGCGCGACGTTGCGGTTGCCGACAGCCGCTTCGTGGTGAATTATTTCCGTCTCAGCCGCGACGGCAGGCTGCTGTTCGGCGGCGGGGAAAGCTATGGCTACCGCTTTCCAAAGGACATCGCCGCAAAGGTGCGCAAGCCGATGAGCGTCATCTTTCCACACCTCAAAGACATTAAAATTGACTATGCGTGGGGCGGCACCCTCGCAATCACGATGAAGCGGATGCCGTATCTTGCGCGGCTCGCGCCGAACATCCTGTCGGCTTCGGGTTATTCGGGCCACGGGGTCGGCACGGCGACCCACGCAGGACAGCTTATGGCGCGCGCATTCCAAGGTGACAGTGACGGCTTTGACACCATGGCTGCGGTTCCGGTCAATCCGTTTCCCGGCGGGGCCGCGATGCGCTCCCCGCTCCTTGCGCTTGCAATGAGCTGGTACAGCCTGCGAGACCGCTTGGGTGTGTGATCCGCTTTTTACCGGCTGAAGCGACCGGCGATTATTTCAATTTCGACAGTTTTTCCTGCAACTCGGCCAACTGGCGTTTGATCGCCTCAAGGTCCTCGCCGTCTTCATCCGCCGTTTCCGGTGGACGCGTGTCACCGCCCTTGCCGCCTTGCCAACCGGTCATCGCCTTCATGAAGGCTTCCTGCTGTTTTTGCATGACCTGAAATCCCGGCATCTTGGTCAACGGGTTCATCGAGGTCATATTCTCCATCACCCGGGTCTGTCCGTCCCGCAGCATGTCGAAGGAGTTTTTCAGGAACTCCGGCACCACACTGACATTTCCGGTCATGTAACTGCGCACCAGATCGTTCAGCACATCAACCGGCAGCACGCTTTCGCCACGGCTCTCATGTTCTGCGATGATCTGCAAAAGATATTGACGGGTAAGGTCGTCGCCGGATTTGAGGTCGACAATCTGCACCTCGCGGCCATCGCGGATAAAACCTGCGATGTCTTCCAACGTCACGTAGTCGCTGGTTTCCGTGTTATAGAGCCGCCTGCTGGCGTATCTCTTGATCAATAGGGGTTTGCCGCCCTGAGCCATCGAAATTCCTTCCCCAATGCGCGTGCTGCGTTGCAGCTTAGGCCAGCACCGCGCAAATGAAAAGGGCGAGCTATCAAAGCCCGCCCCCATCGTTGCGCTCTCAGGGAGGAGAGAGTGCAACGCTCAAATCGTTACGTCAGTCACTTACTTTGCAGCAGTTGCCTTCTTGGCAGCAGCTTGCACGTCCTGACCGGCTTTGGTCATCGCGGCAGTTGCGTCTTCGCCCATGTCTTTTCCGGCGGCCATCATCAGTTCGACGGTGTCCATCTGGACTTTCTTGGCAACTTCAGCGAAAGCAGCCATGTGCTCGGCTGCGGCTTCGGCGGAAGCGGAAGCGAAATCGGTCATCGCTTTGGCGTAGTCAGCAGGCTCTGCCTTGGCTTTGGACATCTCGGACATTTTCGCCAGAGTGTCTTTGGTCCATTTGCTGGAAATCTCGTTGGATTTCTCAACTGCATTGAGCGCCACGCCCGACAGTTTTTCGTTCAGCGTGGTTGTTGTCTTGAAAGACGCTTCCATCGCTTTTGTGTCCACGGGGAATGCACCCATCATGTCTTTGAACATCGCGGTCATATCTTGTGTCTTAGCCATTTTGGTATTCCTTTTGCAGTTGCGGGGAAGTGGCCCCACGCCGTTTATCTCTACAACAGGATATACATGCTGCACTGCGGCATTTCAAGGTTTTTCTGCAATGCAGCATAAATTGACGCAGGGTCAGAAGAATGCTTTATTTTCCGGATCTTGCCTTCTTGGTGACATAGGTTCCCGGCGCATCGGCCAAGATTTTTCTATCGTTATCACCCGGATTGCGCGCGGGAATCATCTTGCCTGAGCGTTTTTTCAGCCATGCGCCCCAGCGCGGCCACCATGATCCTTCAGTGAAATCCGCACCCTCCAGCCAGTCTTCGTGACTGAGGGCCAGATCGGTATTGGTATAGTGACCATATTTGTTCTTGCTCGGCGGATTGACGATGCCCGCAATATGTCCAGACTGGCTCATGATGAACGTCTTGTCCTTGCTGCCCATCATCTGAACACCGCGATAGCAGTCCTTCCATGGTGCGATGTGGTCCGTCTCGCAGGCGACCGCACATAGCGGCACGTCCACTTCGTCCATCACCAGATGGTGATCCAGCAGATCATAGCCGCCATCCGCCAGCTGGTTGCCCTGACACAGCCCGCGAAGGTACTCCATCGCCATCTTTTCCGGAAGGTTCGCACCGTCGCCATTCCAGTACAGCAGATCGAATGCCGGCGGGGTGTCGCCCATCATGTAACTCTTGATCGCCGGCCCATAGACCAGATCATTGGAGCGCAGAAAACTGAACGTCCGCGCCATGACGATGGACGGCAGGATGCCCTTGTCCGCTGTCTCGGCCTCGATCCCGTCGATGAAATCATCTGTAAGGAAAGGCTGGAATTCACCCTGATCCGAAAAATCCGTCAGCGCGGTAAAGAATGTTGCTGATTTGATCGACTTGTCGCCACGCTGCTTCATCAACGAAAGCGTCAGCGAAAGCGTCGTCCCCGCGATACAATAGCCCACCGCATTTATCTGCGTTTCGCCGGTGATCGCCTTCACCTCGCGGATCGCAGCCAGATACCCGTCGTCGACATAATCCGCCATGCCGACGTCGCGATAGGTCTGGTCAGGATTGACCCACGACACCATGAACAGAGTGTAACCCTGATCGACGACCCATTTGACCAGACTGTTCTGTTCTTTCAGGTCGAGAATATAGAATTTGTTGATCCAGGGCGGGAACACCAACAGCGGTGTCGCATGCACCTTTTCAGTACTGGGCGCATATTGGATCAGTTCGAACATCTTGTTGCGGTAGACGACCTTGCCGGGGCTGGTTGCGATGTTTCGACCCAGCTCGAACGCGTTTTCATCCGCCAGCCGGACGATCAGCTCTCCGTCATTCGCCTCCAAATCCGCAATCAGGTTCTCGAGTCCCTTGATCAGGCTCTCGCCTTCCGTCGCCACCGCGCGCTCCAGCGCATCGGGGTTGGTGGCCAGAAAATTCGTGGGACTCATCATGTCGATGATCTGGCGGCTGAAATACTGCAACCGCTTCTTTTCGCGGGGCTCCATATCGTCGACATCCGCGACGGCCTGCTCAAGCGCCTGCGCGTTGATCATGTACTGCTGCTTGACGAAGTTGAAATAGGGGTGCGTTTGCCACAACGGATTGGCGAACCGGCTGTCTTGCGGCGTGCGATCCTCGGGGGCGGTCAGCGTACCCGAGGCGATCGCCTGCTGTGCCTCCATGAAATGCGTGACCGACTTGGTCCAGTATTCCAGCTGATGCTCAAAAAGCTTGGCGGGATTGGTCATTGCCTCATTCACATAGGATTGGGCGGCCTTGGTGAACAACTCCTGATTCGGCGCATCAAGGGCCGCCTGATGTGTGGACCGATGCGTCAGAACCTGCGTCAGCCGCTCGCGCAGCTGGTCCACTTTCTGTAGATTTTCTGCCATCCGCGCCAAGGAAGCGGCGTCAGGTCCTTCATTTTCTTTGGTTTTAGTTGTCATTTAACGTTTCACCTTCTATCTTCGCACCTGCAGCATTCCGTCGACCACGCCCGGGAGGGGCTCGGGGTACTGTCCAAATGGACCAAACACAGGAGTCCCTCACATGCGGTATATGGCAACCTACGACCTTATGGAAACAATGCGGAACACAAATCAGTGGCTCGGCGCCTCGGCGCAGGCAATTGCAGCATACCCCGCTTTTGCAATGTTTCCAAACCCTGCGCTGCAATGGCTGGGCGGTTGGGGCGAAGTGACCGAACGCACGTTCTCGCGGATGGCGGCCAAACCCGACTGGAACATTCCCCCTTTCGTCGGTGGCACCGGTCAGGACCGACTGGTCAGCGTCGAGAAAGTAATCGAGAAAGATTTCGGCGATCTCATTCATTTCCGCGTGCAGGGCCGCACCGACAAGAAGCGGCGCGTGCTGCTGGTCGCACCGATGTCAGGCCACTACGCAACGCTGCTGCGCTCCACCGTGATCAGCCTGCTGCCAGATTGCGACGTCTATATCACCGACTGGCACAATGCGCGTGACATTCCCGTCAGCGCCGGCAAGTTCGACGTAGAGGATTATACGCTTTATCTCGTCGACTTCATGCGCCACCTGGGTCCCGATACCCATGTCATCGCCGTCTGCCAGCCTGCGCCGCTGGCCCTCGCCGCCACCGCCTATCTGGCGGAGGAAGACCCCGACGCGCAGCCACGTTCCCTGACCCTGATCGGCGGACCAATCGATCCCGATGCGACACCAACGGAAGTCACCGACTTCGGCCGGCGTGTCACCATGGGCCAGCTCGAACAATTCATGATACAGCGCGTTGGCTTCAAATTTGCAGGCGTGGGCCGCAAGGTCTATCCCGGCCTCCTGCAACTCGCCTCCTTCATTTCAATGAATAACGAAACACACAAGGATGCATTCATCGCGCAGATCGGTAAGGTCACGCGCCGCGAAGCGCATGATCATGACAAGCACAATAAATTCTACGACGAATATCTCGCGGTGATGGACATGCCTGCGGAATTCTACCTCTCCACGGTCCACCGCATTTTCAAGACCCGCGAAATCGCCCTGAACGAATTCGTCGTCGCTGGCAAGAACGTCGACATCGGAAAGATCACGACAGTCGCTGTAAAGACTGTCGAAGGCTCCAAGGATGACATTTCCGCGCCGGGTCAGTGTATCGCCGCGCTGGCTCTTTGCACGGGCTTGCCCGATAGCAAGAAGGCCAGCCATGTCGAAGAAGGCGCGGGCCATTACGGCATCTTTGCCGGCAAGAGCTGGCGCAAGAACATTCGCCCGCTGGTGCTCAATTTCATCGACGCCAACGAGCGACCGACATCCCCCGACCAGAAAAAACCCGCCAACAAGAACGCCGCAGCCTGACGGTTTACCCGCTATGCCGCCGCGCCCTCTCGGGTGCGGCGTCACACATCGCTACCGGCACCGCATGCAACCTTCCCGACAGCGCGCTGTACCTTCAGTCAGTTCATCCGGATGTGGAACAGCTCCCAGCGTTCCCTTTTTGCCGCAAGACAAAGCTTCGCCATTTCCTCTGGCAAGACAGTGCAAAATCCCTCTCCGACGCCAGCACGAGGCCTCAAGACAGAAGGCGAACTGGCCTATCCGATCCCCGTTTCATTGTTCCAGAAATATCCCAGGGAGTTTGAGGGACAGCGTCCCTCAACAACCATAGATCGTGTGCGGCGCAGCCGCGCCTTCAGATCACGCTAACATCCATTCGCGCACCGCAAAGGTGGTATCGTCCGGCTGCTCAAGCGTCGGCAAATGCCCCGACCGTTCCATCACGCGCAGTACCGCATTGGGGATCAGCTCCGCCATGAATTCGTGCCGCTTGACAGGGCAGAGCATGTCATGCGCGCCGCACAGGACCAGCGCGGGCACCTTGATTTTGCGAAGCGTCGCCTGTTGATCCTTGCGCCTTTGCAAGGCTTTGGACTGTCTGATGAACGTCTCTGTACCCAAGGCTTCCGCCATGTCCATCACCAGCTCCAACACTTCGCCGCGGTAAGGGCCCGCAGCAAGGTATTTCGGCATCATCTCATCGCGCATCACTTCCAGCATCCGGCCCGCGCGTGCCTTAACGATCTGTGGCTCGCGCGCGGCTGCGGCGGCAGGCGTCTCGGCCAATGGGGACGTGTCCATCAGCGCGATTCTGGTGACCCGGTCAGGCGCGCGCCGCAGGATTTCCATTGCCACCATGCCACCCATGCTCAAACCCGCCAGCGCAAACCGGCGCGGCAGCTGGTCCAGCAACCCCGAGGCGATTTCCTCGATCCGGTCGCCGCGCGTGATCGGCGCCACCATCACCGCCGTTTCCGCCGACAGCTCCGCGATCTGCGGCCCGAACAGACGGGCATCGCACATCATGCCGGGCAGTAACACCAATGGATCTTTCATCATTCGCCTCTTCGATTACCCGACCGATGTGCCTGACAGTTCAGGGATAGACAATCCCGCGGAAAGCGGGAAAATCCCGATAGCGGGCCTGCCGCAGGGGCGGCACCTCGGGCGGCAAGTCGCCCGCGCGCAGCAACAGACCGCGAGGCGCGATATAGCTTGAAATCGTACGGAGCGGCACAGGTCGCCAGACCAGATTGAACGCGGCCAGCTTGGGAAAGAACCACATCTCAGAATAGGGCAGATGGTCGTGGACCCACCAGGCCAGATCGCGCCAGTCGCGCCCTTGCGCATATTGCTCCGCAAACCACGGGATCACCAGCGAAGTCCCTGCTATTGCCGCTTCACCGCCGGCCCTGTCCCAGATGTGACATTCGATCGGGTTGTCGCTTCGGGCACAATTGAGCTTGTTTTCATTGCCATAGGCATTCAGCGCATCAGACCTGTATCCCGATCGGATCGCCACCCGGCCAAAGGTTTCTTCCAGAGGGTCCAGCAGATTGCGGCACAGCTCCCGCCCGTTCTCTATCGCGAGGTCAGGCTTGTCGGGGATATTGGGCACCGCATGAAACGCGCTGATCTCCGACATCAGGAAATCGCGCATGTAGAAATGCTTCGACAGGCGCACTCTTCCAAAGGTCTCAAGGCTCCACATGCTGCGGGGCTGGCGCATCAATATCCGTTCCAGTGGAATTCACCATTCGGACCCAGCGTCGAGAACGGATTGTAAGCGACTTCCCAGACATGGCCTTCGGGGTCGGTGAAATAGCCGATATGCCCGCCCCAGAATACGTCGGAGGCCGCACGCAGGATTTTCCCGCCCGCATCTTCCGCCAGTTTCAAAACTTCCGCAACTTCTGCTTTTCCCGCCACGTTATAGGCATAGGTAGCAGCCCCGTATCCCATCTCTGCGGCGTCTTTTCCAATGTCTTCGGCCAGCTTTTCCAGCGGATAGAGCGCCAGCGCCTGTCCGATCAGATCAAACGCGATGATACCCTCGGGCGTCTCGACCCGCCGCCATCCGAGCGCTTCGTAGAACCCCGCCAGCGCTTGCGGATCGCGCGCACCAAGCGTGATGAGGCTGATCCGTTGCTCCATCAGGCCATGACTTCGGTTAGTGCGGCTTCGATCAGTCCAAGGCAAGGGCCGTCAGAGAATCTGTGGTCCGCATCCTTGACCAAGGTCAGGCGCATGTCCGGCCCCTGCGCGTGCGCCAGCAGTCGCGTCGCCGTCTCGACGCTGACGGCGGTATCTGCGGTGCCTTGCAGAAACCGCACCGGAAACGGCAGGTCAAGTGGTGAGCGTAATACCAGATGGTCGCGCCCGTCGTCGATCATATGGTGCGTCACGACGTAAGGTTCCATATAGTCCGATGGCAGTTCGACCTTGCCATTCGCCTTCAGCGACACTTTTTGGGCATCGGTAAATCCGGCCCACCAGCCGTCTTCGGTAAAATCTGGTGCAGCGGCAATCGTCACCATGCCGGCGATCCTGTCGCCGCGCGCCCGCGCAAGCAACAGCGCCTGCCACCCCCCCATCGAAGACCCTACCGGAACAATCGGTCCTTGGATCAATGTGTCGACGACCGCCAGTGTATCCGCGTGCCAGTCTCCGATCGCCCCCTGATCGAAAATGCCCGAAGATTCGCCATGCCCGGAATAATCAAAACGCAGATATGCACGCCCTCGCGCGCGGGCCCACGCCTCCAGATGCATGGCTTTCGTTCCCTGCATGTCGGATTTCAGGCCACCCAGGAACAGGATGCAAGGCCCTTTTCCCTCGGTCTGATGGTACGCCAGCCTGTGGCCCTCTGCCGTCTCAAGATATTGTGGTCGTTCCATCTTTCCCCCGCGTGGCGAGATCATGCACTGTGGCTGCCCGGCGTGCAACCATGCCGCGCCCGCGCAGCGGTCTATTCTTGATGCTCGACTTCCTTCAATCCCTTCGCCACGAAAGCTCCTGCAAGCGCCATCACAGCAAAGAGTGCCAGTGCAGCCTGTGCGCCTATCAGGGCCGCGCCACCACCCAGAAGACCGGCCACCAGCAACAGGGCTCCGATCACGGTATTGCTGACTGCCGCATAGGCGGCGCGGCGGTCTTCGGGCGCGAGATCGACCAGATAGGTGGATCGCCCCTGCCGGACACCGTGATAGGCGATCATCAGCACAAAAAGCACCGCAGGCATCGCCCAGAACGTCCCCGCCAGCGACGCAGCCCACAGCATGATCGCGGCCAACATGGCGACCGCCCCGATCAGGCCGGTCAGGATCAGGACACGGCGGCTCGAAAGATCGGACACACGTCCCCAGATATAAGAGCTGAGAAGCGAGGCCATCGCAGAGGCCAGAACCAGCGCGCCAAGCTTTCCCAAGGTGCTGTTACCGCCATCGCCCGACAGAATCACCAGATAGGGCGGTGCAAGCGCCGTCGACACCAGCAGCCCGCGCACAAGGATAAAGCGCCGCAGGGTGGCGTCCTCGCGCAGCACGCCAAATCCTGCAGACCCGTTGCCGTTGACCTCCGACGGCGATTCCGCAATCGTGCTGAAGAGTGCTGCGGCCCCGACCCAGAGAGAGGCAGCGAGGACGATCGCCCAGACCACCAGACTGCGGCTTTGACCCAAGCCGCTGATCAGCAGCGCAGCGAAGATCAGCACACCCACCGATGACACAGACCCGGCAAGCCCCGTCACCGCGCCGCGGCGCGTCTTGCCCACCGTCTTGCCGAGGATTTCCTTGTAGGACACCGAGCACGCCGCGCGACATATCGCCAACAATGCCAGGGCGGCACAGACGGCAATGCCTGCCCTGGCACCGTCGAGCGTCAGCGCGGCGATTGCGATCAGGCCTGCACAAATGCCCTGCCCCGCCGACCCCATCACCCACAACCATTTGCGCCGTTTCATCGACTGGACAAGCGGTGCCATCGGCATTTGCGGCAACAACGCCCCCGCCTCGCGGATCGGGACAAGCGCCCCGACGTAGACGGCAGGCGCGCCAAGCGAGGTCAACAACCAGGCCAGCACCAGCTTTGGGTCGATCAGACCATCGGCAACTTTGGTCATGGACAGCGATGCGATATGGCGCAGGCCGTTGCGCGCCTCTGTTGCGTCGGGTCCGTCACTGTCGCCCACGATCGTTGCGAACGCCCGTTGCGCTGTATTCTCTTGCGTCATCGTCTGCCCCTCCGTCTGGATCACAGTTTAGGGCAACCCGCCCCGCTTGCCAGCACGTATCCGCATGATATTCAAAGACATGAGCCAATCCAGCCGCGACCCCCTGCTGATCCCCGTCCTGTCCGCATGCAACTTCGTCATCGGAATGGGAGCCTTCGTGGTTATCGGCCTGCTGGAGCCTTTGGGCGCGGACATGGACCGGAGCGCCGCACAGGCGGGGCAACTTATGACCGTCTATGCGATTGCCTATGCGGTTCTGTCGCCGGCGCTTGTCGCGCTGACGGGGCGCATCGGGCGTCGACGGGTCTTGACGGCGGCCTTGGCGCTTTTTGCATTGGCCGCGGTCATGGCTGCAGCGGCACCGGGGTTCGGAACGCTTGGGGCCAGCCGCATCGTCGCGGCGGCAGGGGCCGGCATGTTCACGCCAGTCGCCGCTGCCGTTGCCGCGGCGCTTTATCCCGCAGAGCAACGCGCACGGGTGCTGGCGGCCGTGTTTTTCGGCCTGACGCTCAGCCAGGTCATCGGCGTGCCCGCGGGCAGTTTCATCGCCTATACATTCGGCTGGCGGTGGGCTTTTGCGGTCGTGCTGGCTCTATGCCTGCCGTGTCTGTGGCTGATCTGGACACGTGTGCCGGCGGGCCTGCGGTTTCAGCCGGTATCGATGGCCGATCTGGCCGGGATCCTGTCACAAGGCCGCACGATGCTTGCAATCACCTTTACCGGAACGTTTCTGGGGGCGATCTATGTCCTCTACACGTATCTCGCCCCCCTCCTGAGCCAGACGATGGGGTTTGGCCGCGACGGGATCACGCTGGCGCTGGTGATCTTTGGTGTTGGGGCGGTCGGCGGAAACATCCTTGGGGGCTTCCTTGCAGACCGTTTTGGCTGGCGGCGGACCCTTCTGGGCCTCTGCGTCGGACAAATGGCACTGATGCCGCTCTTTTCGATGCTGCCCGCGCCGGTGCCGCTGGTGCTGCTGCTGACGTTTTGCTGGGCGGTTTTCGGCTGGGCGTTCATGGCAGGGCAACAGATGCGGCTGATTACCTTTTCCGGTCCGCGTGCGCCCGTGGTGCTGGCCCTGAACGCGGCAGCCATCTATGTCGGTGCCGCCTTGGGGTCGGCGCTTGGCGGCATTGTCATCGCGAAATTCGGGATCGCGACCCTTGGTCTTGCCGCCGGTCTGGCTGCGACGTTGGCGCTGTTGCATCTTTGGATCTCGGCATCCCGATCACCGCTGGTCCAGACCTGAGGCCTGTGTCCAATTTTACAACACTGCGCAAGCTATAGGGCCGGTGGATTGACAACCCCGCCCCTGCACCGCAAAAGCCTGTGACATAAACCCGCAACCGGGCGTCTCGTAGGCGCCAAACCGACGAGGAGCGCCGATATATGGCCCAAATCTCCCTTACCCTTCCCGATGGCAACTCACGCGACTACAACGCAGGCATAACCGCTGGCGAAGTCGCCGCCGATATTTCCAAATCTCTGGGAAAAAAGGCAGTCTCTGCCACCGTGAACGGTGTGCATTACGATCTGGCCTGGCCAATCGACACCGACGCCAGCATCGCGATCCATACCATGGCCGACGAGGCTCAGGCCAATGAACTGGTGCGCCATGACCTTGCCCATGTTATGGCCCGCGCCGTGCAGGAAATCTGGCCCAATACCAAGGTGACGATCGGTCCCGTCATCAAGGACGGATGGTATTATGACTTTGATCGGGCGGAGCCGTTTACCCCCGAAGATCTCGGGCTGATCGAGAAAAAGATGAAGGACATCATCAACGCCCGTGACCCCGTTCGCACCGAAGTGTGGGACCGCGCACGCGCGATCAAGCATTACGAGGACTTGGGAGAACCCTACAAGGTCGAACTGATCGAAGCGATCCCCGGCGACGAGCCGCTGCGCATGTATTGGCACGGCGACTGGCAGGATCTGTGCCGCGGACCGCATCTGCAGCATACCGGCCAGCTGCCGGGTGACGCCTTCAAACTGATGAGCATCGCCGGTGCCTACTGGCGTGGCGATTCCAGCCGCGCGATGCTGCAACGCATCTACGGTGTCGCCTTTACCGGCAAGGAAAAGCTGCGCGCGCATCTCAACATGCTCGAAGAAGCGGCCAAACGCGACCATCGCAAGCTGGGCCGGGAGATGGACCTGTTTCACATGCAGGAAGAAGCCCCCGGTCAGGTGTTCTGGCATCCGAACGGATGGACCATTTACACCGAATTGCAGGATTACATGCGTCGCCGCCAACGTGCAGGCGGTTATGTCGAGGTGAACACACCGCAGGTCGTCGACCGCAAACTGTGGGAAGCGTCCGGTCACTGGGAAAAATATCAAGAGCATATGTTCATCGTCGAAGTGGACGAGGATCACGCGCGCGAAAAATCCGTAAACGCGCTCAAGCCGATGAATTGCCCCTGTCACGTGCAGATCTTCAATCAGGGTCTCAAGAGCTATCGCGATCTGCCGTTGCGCATGGCGGAATTCGGATCCTGCAACCGTTATGAACCTTCCGGTGCGTTGCACGGGATCATGCGTGTACGTGGCTTTACCCAGGATGACGGACATATCTTCTGCCGCGAAGACCAGATTGAATCAGAGACAGCGGAATTCATCGACTTTCTCAGCAAAACTTATACCGATCTTGGTTTCGAGAACTTTTCGGTCAAGTTTTCCGACCGCCCCGAGCAGCGCGCAGGCTCCGACGAGGTTTGGGACAAGGCCGAGGAAGCCCTGCTGGCCGCCACCCGCGCTGCGGGGATAGAACCGGAAATGAACCCCGGCGAAGGCGCGTTCTACGGTCCCAAGCTGGAATTCGTGCTGACCGATGCGATCGGCCGCGACTGGCAATGTGGAACCCATCAGGTGGATTTCGTTCTGCCCGAACGGTTGGATGCAACCTATATCGGTGCAGACGGCGGCAAACACCGCCCCGTCATGCTTCACCGCGCGACGCTGGGCTCGTTCGAGCGATTTATCGGGATTCTGATCGAAGAACACGCGGGCAAGCTGCCTTTCTGGCTGGCACCGCGTCAGGTTGTCGTTGCCTCCATCACCACAGAGGCGAACGACTATGCGCTCGATGTCGTAGCAACGCTGAGAGCAGCCGGCGTGCGCGCCGAGGCGGATCTGCGCAATGAAAAGATCAACTACAAGGTTCGCGAGCATTCCGTTGGCAAGGTGCCCGTCATTCTCGCCGTCGGTGCCCGCGAGGTCGAAGAACGTACTGTGTCCGTGCGGCGGTTGGGCGAAAAGCAGACTTCGGTTCAGGCGCTGGACGATGTGGCTGCGGCGCTCGGGACTGAGGCTACAGCACCGGATCTGCTGTAACATTTGGGCAATCCCACGGTGCTGCGCCCGTTGCAGCACCGTGGGATTGTAACATTTCCCCCGCCCGAAGGGGATTGTATCGAAAAAAACCAAGTGTTTTCAAAGAATTTTCTGACACAGCCGTGAAACACCAAGGCGTGAATAGATTTTGCCCAGAGAGCCTGCATAGTCTAATTCATCAACAGACGATCAACCAAAAGGGAGTTTCAAATGTCCACAACAATCAAATCATTTGCCATCGCCGGCGCAGTTGCTGCGGCGATGACGGCCCACACCACGACAACGGCTGCCGCCGCGTCCAAGGAAAAATGCTATGGCGTGTCGCTGGCTGGTGCCAATGACTGTGCCGCGGGCCCCGGCACGACCTGCGCGGGTTCTTCTGTCACCGACTATCAGGGCAACGCGTGGACCCTCGTGGATGCCGGTACTTGCGCCGACATTGAACTGCCAGCGATGGCCGACGGCACGCCGCGCGAAGGCTCTCTCGAGGCGCTCGACCGCGATCTGCCGGCCTAAGCGGCACAGACGGGATTTCTCGGGCGGGGGTAGCCCCGCCCGAAACCGCCGGATATGAGATTGGAGGGACCGACATGCGTGACCATTCCCACCCCTTCGCCCCCCTGCCCGCAGCACCCGGCGTCGGTTACAAACCGCAGTATTTCAACGCGTTGCGCGCCGATCCTGGCCCTGTCCGGTGGATCGAGATCCACGCCGAGAACTATATGGGTGACGGCGGCCGCCCGCTGGCGCAGCTTGCCGCCCTGTCTGAGATGTTTGCCCTGTCCGTTCATGGTGTCGGCCTGTCGATCGGCGGCGAAGACCCATTGAACCGCGCCCATCTCGAACGCCTCAAAAAGCTTAACGACCGCGTGCAACCTGCTGTTTTTTCAGAGCATCTTGCATGGTCCACGCATGGTGTCGAATTTCTGAATGACCTCCTGCCGCTGCCCTATACGGCCGACACGCTTGCCCGCATAGCCAACCACATCGACGAGGTGCAAAATACACTGGGGCGGCAAATGCTGTTGGAAAATCCATCGAGCTATCTGGCTTTTGCAGAATCCACCTTGTCTGAAACAGACTTTTTGGCAGAGCTTGTCCACAGAACCAACTGCGGTCTCTTGCTGGATATCAACAATGTGTTCGTTTCCTCAACAAATCTGGGTCTCAGCCCGCAGGACTACCTTGCAGCCTATCCGATCGACGCCGTCGGGGAAATCCACGTAGGCGGTCATGCAATCGACAGCGACGACCATGACGCGCCCCTGCTGATCGACAGCCACGGCACACCGGTCGCCGATCCGGTTTGGGCGCTGCTGGGCGACACATTGGCACGCACCGGCCCGAAGCCTGTTCTGGTGGAATGGGACAACAACGTCCCTGAATGGCCCGTTTTGCGGTCTGAAGCGGAGCGGGCGGCCGCGCTGCTTGCCCCTGCCACGGCAGTCGCATGACCAGCCAGAAGCAGTTCCGCGTTGGGCTTACCGACCCGTCACTGCCGGCACCTGAGGGGCTGACGGGCAGGAACGGCCTGCCGGCAGGCAAACGATATGATGTTTACCGAAACAACGTGATCCATTCGTTGAAGGAGGCGATGGGTACCGCCTTCCCTCTTGTTCGCAAGCTGATTGGCCCGCAAAGTTTCGACCAGGTTGCCGGGATCTTCGTCCGGAAAAATCTTCCGCCTTCGCCCGTCATGATGTTCTACGGTGCCGAGTTTCCGGCCTTCTTGACCGGTTTCGAGCCGCTGGCACATATCGGCTATCTACCAGACGCCGCACGCCTCGACCTCGCCTTGCGTCACTCCTACCATGCAGCGGACGCGCGCCCCTTTGATCCATCCGTGCTGAACTGCCAGGCGGACGCATTGCTGCGCCTGTCCTTGCGTCTCGCGCCATCGACCGTCATCGTGCGGTCCAGATGGCCGCTGCATGACATCTGGCGGTTCAACTTCGTCGACGGCGCAGCCAAGCCGCGTGCACAGGCGCAAGATGTGCTGATTACCCGCCCCGACTTTGACCCCGCACCGCACGCCATGCCCCCCGGTGCTGCGGAATGGTTGCAGTCTTTGTCGGCGGGCGCGGACCTTGGGTCAGCGCATCAGACAGCCATCGAGGCATGTCCCGGCTTCGATCTTCAGGCATCGCTTGCCATGGCACTTGACTTACAGGCCTTTGCGGCCCCCGACTGAAAGACATCCAATGACGGCTTTGCTCAATCTGTATCGCGACCTGACACACATGCTGGAACGGGCCGACTGGCTGTTGCCGACGCTGGCGCGGTTGATCTTTGCCGGTGTCCTGCTGATGTATTTCTGGGTGTCCGGCATGACGAAGCTTGGCGAAGGTTTCAGCGGGATTTTCAACCTGTCGACCGGGGCTTACGCGCAGATCTTTCCGCGGGTTCTGGAAAGCGTCGGCTATGATACCGGCCAGTTGTCGATTTTTCACAAACTGGTCGTCATCGGCGGAACCTGGGCTGAATTCATCCTTCCAGCGCTGATCGTGGTGGGTCTTTTGACACGGCTCGCAGCGCTAGGGATGATCGGTTTCGTAGTGTTGCAATCGTTGACAGATCTCTACGGCCACGGCGCGTGGGGCGACAGCAAGGTTCTGGGCGCATGGTTCGACCGCTTTTCGGATGGCTTGATACTGGACCAACGCGCGCTCTGGATGCTGCTGCTTCTGGTCATTGTATTCAAGGGCGCGGGCCCGATATCCTTTGACCGGGCTCTAGCACCACGCCCTAGATGAACGCTTCAACCTTTTCTGCTATCTCATTGTTCCAGCCTAGGAAAAGCCGACCGGCCACACAGATCAACGGTCTCTTCATCAAGGCCGGGTGGGCGGCCAGCAGCTCTTGCGGTGACGCCTTTTTGGCAGCATCATCCAAGCCCCGCCACGTCGTGGAGCGGGTATTGAGCAGCGCATCACCGAATTCATCGAATGCGCGGTTCATCACCTCGGCAGGCACGCCGTCAGCGCGCACATCCACAAGCGTCGCCTGCGGAAGCGCCTTCATCGCGTTCCGACATTTGTCGCAGTTCTTGAGACCGTAGATCTTCATCAGAGCATCCTCGTCGGGCAGAGATTTTTGCCACCTATTGCTTGATTTTCTCCAAAAGGAGGCAATGTCAAGTAAATGGGGAGCGGCACATTGGTGAAGTCCTCCCCGACGTGAAGACGAAGGAGTTCGGGAAGATGCCAAACGGCACGGTAAAGTGGTTCAACACCACGAAAGGGTACGGGTTCATAGCCCCTGAAGGCGGAGGAACTGATGTTTTCGTCCATATTTCCGCAGTGGAACAGTCGGGTCTGACAGGCCTCGCAGACGATCAGAAAGTCAGCTACGAGCTGGCCGAAGGCCGCGATGGGCGGCACATGGCAACGGAGCTCAAACTGATCTGAGCGGCGTCATCTCAGGCCCCGAAGCGCTTTAGCCCAATTTTGCCGGAAGGTTTGCATAGCCTCTGAAACGCACGCGACCGCCCTGCTTTCGGTCGTCGCTGATGGCAAAATCCGGATAGCGCGCCAGAAAGCGGCTGATGGCGATGCGCCCTTCCATCCTTGCCAGCGTCAGGCCGACGCAGACATGCGGGCCTGCCGCGAAGGCGAGGTGCCGGTTGGGGTTGCGGGTAATATCGAAACGCGCCGGATCCTCAAAAATTTCAGGATCGCGATTGGCCGCGCCGATGCACAGATGCAGGTTCGTCCCTGCGGGCATGTCATAGCCGCCAAGGCTGACCATGCACGCAGTTTCGCGGTTGCCAAACTGGTTGGGCGAGGCGATGCGCAGCACCTCTTCGACGGCAGGGTTGGCAAGATCGGGGTTCTCGATCAGTTTGCGTTTTTGGCCGGGGTGGTCATGCAGCAGCGCCAGAGCGTTCCCGATGAGGTTCGTTGTCGTCTCGTGACCCGCGTTCAGAATGAAAATGCAGTTCTGGATCAGCTCGATTTCCGACAGCTTCCCGCTTGTGTCGCCCTGGATCAGCCGGGTCAGAACGTCGGTTTCGGGATCCCCCGGACGGGAGGTGCGGCGGGCGACAAGATCCTGAAGATACGTCTTGAACTCTTGCACCGCCGTGTGGCCGGTATCCAGTTGCGCCTGGGTCAGCACAGGTTCCAGCGCGCCGAGGATCGCCAGTGACCAGTCGCGCAGGGGGCCACGCTCGGCCATGGGAATGTCCAGCAGGTTGCCGATGATCTGGATCGGGATGGAGGATGCGAAGTCTTCGATCAGGTCGGCGTCCCGAGGCATCTCGTCCAACAGGTGATCGACGGTGGCGACCAGCCCCGGTTCCAGCCGCGCCAGCGCCTTGGGGGTCAGCGCCGAGGTCATGATGCGGCGCACGCGGGTATGCAGCGGCGGGTCGTTGAACACCAAAGACGTCGTGTGATGTTCGTACAACGGCGATCCGCGCCCGAACTTCGGGGCGAAAACCTCTTTCTTGTCCGACAGATAGAGGGTCGTGTCACGGTAGATCGCATTGAGGTCGGCATGACGCGAAATGATGAAAGAGCCGTCCGGTTGCGGACAGACAGGAGCATCGCGCAGCAACGCGTCGTAATGCGGAAACGGGTTTTCGTGAAAGCCCTGCGGCAGGTTTGAAAGGTCGATCATGGGCG
>JAGXFI010000092.1 GCA_024637305.1 Sulfitobacter sp. | reverse complement strand
GCTCTAATCAGCCCACAGCGCCTAGCTTTCGCGTTCCCAGAACCGCAGGGTGCGACACATCTGGACGAAATCCCCGGCGGACGCTTCGTCGATCTGCGGCATTCCTTCGTCAACCTTGTCCTCAAGCCCCGTAGCTTTCAACAGCGGCATGGCAGCCTGGGTACACGCGATGAATTTGCAATGCGCAAAGGCATCGGAAAGGAAATCCTGCGAGGGCTTGTTGGCAGCGAGAGACGTGCCGCCCTCTTGCGAGAATACCAGCGCGACCGCGTCAAACACGACCGAAGGGCCGCCGTCGATCTTTTCGTCGGCGGGTAACAACGTGCCGTCCGACAGTTTCGCGCCTTGAATGTGGTTTGCGATGATTGCGACCATAGCCCCTTCTTTCTTGAAAGCGTCCTGAAGCGCCGTGACCGTGGCGGCATCCGCGCCGTCCGATACGAAGATGCCAAGCTTGCGCCCCGCAAAGCTGTCTGGTCCGTTCTTGAGTATGCTCAGGGCGTCCGAGGGCGGCAGATCGGTGATTGGCGCGCGGGCAGGTATGGCGGCGTCAGGCATGGTGTCCACCCCCAAGCCTTCTGCGACCTGCGCGGCAAGGTCGTCATGAACATTCATCAGGTGGCCCAGCATCCGAAGGCGGATTTTCTCGTGCTGGCACTTGGACAGCTCGAAGGTGTAGCCAGCGGCGATGTGGCGTTGTTCGACTGCGGTCTGGCTGATCCAGAATTGACGCGCCTGACTGTAGTGATCGGCAAACGTCTCGGAACGCACGCGGGCTTTGGTGCCGTTCACCTCTTCGGGGAAGCTTTCAAACCCGATCTCGGGATTTTCGCGTGGGCCGCCGTCTTTCCCCCAACTGTTTGGTTCGTAGTTGGCGCGCCCCTTGGGATTCTGCATCGCCATGTGACCGTCCTGCTGGAAATGCGCGACGGGACATTTGGGTGCGTTGATCGGAATATGGGTAAAGTTGGGGCCGCCCAGCCGTTTGGTCTGGGTGTCCAGATAGGAGAAATTGCGTCCCTGCAAAAGCGGATCGTTGGTATGATCAATGCCGCGCACGATGTTTTGCGTGCAAAAGGCGACCTGTTCGGTTTCGGCAAAGAAGTTGTCGACGTTGGCGTCCAGCGTCAGGGTGCCGATGATGCGGACCGGCACCTGTTCTTCGGGGATCAGTTTGGTCGCATCGAGGATGTCGAATTCGAAGGCATCCGCGAAAGCATCGTCAAAGACCTGAATGCCCAGATCCCATTGCGGGAAATCGCCTTCGTCGATCGCGCTCCACATATCGCGGCGGTGAAAGTCGGGATCGGCACCGTTGATCTTCAGCGCTTCGTTCCAGACGACGGACTGAAGACCTTGGCGGGGTTTCCAATGAAACTTGACGTAATGCGATTTGCCTTGCGCGTTGACCAGCCGGAAAGTGTGGACCCCGAAACCTTCCATAAAGCGGAACGAACGCGGGATCGCCCTGTCGGACATCTGCCAGAGCGTCATGTGCACCGCTTCGGGAGAGAGGGAAATGAAATCCCAGAAATTGTCATGCGCCGACTGGGCCTGCGGGAAGGCGCGGTCGGGGGCTTCCTTAACCGAATGGACGAGATCGGGAAACTTGATCGCATCCTGAATGAAGAAAACCGGAATGTTGTTGCCGACCAGATCCCAGTTGCCTTCCTGGGTGTAGAATTTGGTGGCAAAGCCGCGCACGTCCCGTGCAAGGTCGGCCGATCCCTTGTTTCCCGCAACGGTAGAAAAGCGGGTGAAGGTCGGCGTCTTTTTCCCAACGTGCTGGAAAATATCGGCGCAAGACAGTTCCGGGATAGCTTCGGTCAGTTCGAAATGGCCGTGAACGCCGTAGCCGCGGGCATGTACCACACGTTCCGGGATGCGTTCGTGGTCGAAATGAAAGATCTTCTCGCGCATGACGTGATCTTCGAGCAGGACCGGCCCGCGCGCGCCTGCCTTGAGCGAGTTCTGATCGTCCGCGATCGGACCACCCTGCGCGGTGGTCATCGTGTGTTTGCGGTCGGTTGCCTGCTGACGAGGCGCGCCGGCTTGGTCAAGGTCGTTCTTTGTCATCTCTAAAGCTCCATATTATCCGAAAGGCCGCCCGGAACATTCGTGTCCGCAGGTCATTGAGCTAACGAGCAAGCACCAGAAGGGTTCCCGCCCGGAGCGGCGGGGGAAGGGGGGCACCTAAGTCCGGATCGGCAGAAAAAGGCGTCGCCCGGCGGCGCAGGCCGGGCGATTGATGGATTTCACGGCGGTTATGCGTGAATTTCAGACGTAGCGGTTGACGATGTTTTCCAAAATTTCCTGCCGGCCTGATACTGGCTGCGGGTTCAATGCGGCGGCCTCGGCATAGGCGGCCACGTCTTCGAGCGTTTTTCCTGGATGCAGGTGGCCGGCCTTTTCCCAGCTTGCGTATCGGGCGCGGCGCGGTCCCTCCAGCGCGTCATCCTCCAGCATGGCATGGGCTGCCTTCAAGCCTCTTGCGCAGACGTCCATTGCGCCCACATGCGCGGCGATCAGGTCCATGGGGTCAAGCGATTGCCGCCGTAGTTTGGCGTCGAAGTTGGTCCCGCCCGTGGTGAATCCGCCCGCCTTGAGGACTTCGTAATAGGCCAGCGCAACCTCGGGTACATTGTTGGGAAACTGGTCGGTGTCCCAGCCGGACTGGTAGTCGTTGCGGTTCATGTCGATGCTGCCGAAGATGCCCAGCGTGCGGGCCATCGCAAGCTCGTGTTCGAAACTGTGACCGGCCAGAATGGCGTGGCCCTGTTCGACGTTGACCTTGACCTCGTTCTCCAGACCGAAACGCTTGAGAAAGCCGTAGACCGTCGCGACATCGAAATCATACTGGTGCTTGGTAGGTTCCTGGGGTTTGGGTTCGATCAGGATCGCGCCCTTGAAGCCAATCTTGTGCTTGTATTCCACGACCATCTGCAGGAACCGGCCCATCTGGTGCAGCTCGCGGTCGAGATCGGTGTTGAGCAGCGTCTCGTAGCCTTCGCGCCCGCCCCACAGAACGTAGTTTTCGCCGCCCAGCCGGTGCGTCACGTCGAGGCAGGCTTTCACCGTGCTGGCGCAATAGGCGAAGACGTCGGGGTCGGGATTGGTGCTGGCACCCGACATGTAGCGGCGGTTGGAGAACATGTTGGCGGTCCCCCACAGCAGCTTCGGGCCGCCGTCCTGCATCTTGGCCATCGCATAGTCCGCCATTTCGTTCAGGCGCTTGTGGCTCTCGGCGAGGCTGTCGCCTTCGGGGCGGATGTCGTGGTCGTGAAAGCACCAGAACGGGACGTCGAGCAGGCGGAACATCTCGAACGCCACGTCTGCCTTGGCTTTTGCCTGATCCATCGTATCGGCGGGGAACCAGGGGCGCTGGAAGGTCTGTCCGCCAAAGGGGTCGTTTCCTTCCCACACGAAATTGTGCCAGTAGCACACCGCAAAGCGCAGATGATCGCGCATCGATTTTCCGCCGAGCATTTCGTCGGCGTTGTAATGGCGGAACGCCAGCGCGTCGGCGGAGGGGTCGAATGTAACGGGAGCGATGTCGTCGAAAAAGCGGGTCATTCGGATGGCTTTCCATTTGTTCAGGTGCCGCGCGCCTGCGCGATCCGGTCATGAATTGCATAGCTGACGCAGACCGCCCGGGCAATCGGCCCGCGCGCTGCGGCAAACGCATCATAAACGGGCAGCGCATGATCGGCACAGTAAACAAGGTCGTGTCACCGTGCAGAAATCACGTGCTTTTTGCGCCCACGTCCTAGATGTTCTGCAACATGAACGGTCAAGGACATTACCGCTGATGAAAGCGCTCCGGCAAGTTGTCGTCTACCTCGTCGTAATTGCGGCGGGGCTTTATATCTGGGTTGCCTTTGTACCGGCCGCACAGCCGCTGTTGCAGCGGCTCGGTGTGCTTGATCTTTTGGGGATCGAGGTTGCGCAGTCGGACGCAACCGAGGGCCAAGGCGGGCGCAGGGGCGACGGGGCCACGCGCGTCATTACTGACAAGGTGACGGAACAGGCGCTGGCGGACCGTATCACCGCGATCGGCGACGGCAGAGCCAAACGGTCGGTCACCGTGCGCTCGAACGCGGTTGGGGTCATCACCTCGATGCCGCTGACGGCGGGCAGTACGGTCAAGGCCGGGACGGTCATCGCCAAACTTCAGGCGGAAGCCGAAGAGATCGCGCTGGCGCAGGCGAGAATTACGCTCGACGAAGCCCGCAATGATGTGGAACGCATCAAGCAACTGGAGACGACAGGCGCGGTTACCGAAGTCCGCCTGCGCGAAACGCAAGTCGCATTGAGCAGTGCCGAGTTGGCTGTAAGGCAGGCGCAATTCGATCTGTCGCAGCGTGAAGTCACCGCGCCGATTTCAGGCCAGATCGGTTTCATCGAGGTGGAGGAGGGCGACCGCGTCAATGCGCAGGACATTCTGGCGACGATCACCGACCGGTCGGATATCCTGATAGATTTCCGCGTCCCCGAACGGGTGGTCGGCAGGATCAGCGAAGGTCAGACGATCGAAGTCACCCCGCTTGGCCTGCGCGACAAGGTCATGATCGGCGAAATCAACGTCATCGACACCGTGCTTGACCGCGACAGCCGCACCTTGCTGGTGCAGGGTCTGGTCCCGAACGACGATGACCTGCTGCGCGCGGGCATGGCGTTTTCGGTGGTTCTGACGCTGCCGGGGGAGACGTTGCTTTCCATCGCGCCGCTGGCGGTGCAGTGGTCCAGCGATGGTCCGTTTGTCTGGGCTGTGCGGGATGGTCAGGCGGCGCAGGTGGATGTCACCATCGCGAAGCGCAATGCCGATACCGTGCTGGTCCGGTCTGACGGCCTGAAGGCGGGCGAAACCGTGGTGACCGAAGGCGTTCAGATGCTGCGTGATGGCGCGGCAGTGGAGCCTGTCAATCTTGAGGGCACCGCAAGCCAATCGGCGGATGATGGTCCGAAGGAAACTCTGTGACCGACGCGGCAACACCCTCGACGGCAGGCACCGCGCTATTCGTGCGACGACCGATCCTTGCCTTCGTGTTGAATGCGCTGATCGTGCTGGCGGGTATCGCGGGCCTCGTCGGTGCGGAGATCAGGGAATTGCCGAATGTGGATCGTCCCGTGGTCACGGTAACGACCTCGTTCTCCGGCGCGTCGCCTGAATCGGTGGATCAGGAGCTGACCGGACGGATCGAAGGTGCGGTGGGACGGGTGACCGGCGTGCGGTCGATATCGTCGAACTCCCGCTTCGGGCGGAGCCGTGTGACGCTGGAATTCAACGATTCTGTTGATATCGACGTGGCTGCCACCGACGTGCGCGATGCGGTGTCGCGTATCGTGAACCAGTTGCCGGACGGCGCGGACCAGCCCGAGATTGTCAAGGCGGATGCCAATGCGCAACCCGTGATGCGGATTGCCGTGACCTCTGCCGGGCGGTCGCCGCAGGAGTTGACCAAGATCGTGGAGGACCGCGTCGAGGACCGGCTGATTTCCGTGGAAGGTGTGGCCGACCTGCAGATCTATGGCGACCGCGAGCCGATCTTTCGGGTCGATATCGACCTGCTGGAACTGGCAAGCCGGGGGCTGACGCTGGGCGATCTGCAACGCGCGTTGTCGGATGTGGCCTATGATGCGCCTGCGGGTGATCTGGCGGGGAGCCGACAATCCATCAACGTGCGCACCACCGCCAGCGTGGCGACGACCGAGGCGTTCGAAGCGCTGGAGATCAAGCCGAACGTGCTGATAGGGGATGTGGCGCGCGTATCGCTGGGACCGGCCCCCGGCGAGACGGTCCTGCGTGCCAATGGCCAGCAGGGGATGGGCATCGGCATCATCCGTCAGGCCACATCCAACACGTTGGAAATCTCCGCCAATGTGCGGGCGGTGGTCGAGGAACTCAACAGGACGCTGCCCGATGACGTCAACATCTTTGTGACCTCCGACGATGCCACGTTCATCTCAGGGTCGATCCGGGAAGTGCTGACCACGCTTGGCTATGCCATCGCCATCGTGGTCGCGGTGATTTTCGTCTTTTTGCGCGATGTGCGTGCGACACTCATTCCCACGCTGACCTTACCCGTGGCGCTGGTGGGGACGCTGGCGGCGATTTACCTTGTTGGGTTTTCGATCAATATCCTTACGCTGCTGGCTTTGGTGCTGGCGACGGGCATGGTGGTGGATGACGCGATCGTGGTGTTGGAAAACATCGTTCGGATGCGGGCTGCCGGGATGGGGCCGCGTGCGGCGGCGGTAAACGGCACGCGGCAAGTGTTTTTCGCTGTCGTGACCACTACCGCGACGCTGGCTGCGGTGTTCGTGCCGCTGTCGTTCCTGCCGGGGCAGGCTGGGGGGTTGTTCCGTGAATTCGGCTTTACACTGGCCATGGCGGTGATGCTGTCGTCGGTTGTGGCGCTGTCGCTTTGCCCGGTGCTGGCGAGCCGTCTGTTGACCAGCCCTCCGCCCGAGAATCCGCGCGGGCCGATGATCTGGTTGGGAAACCGGTTGTTCCGGCTTTATGAAATGACGTTGCGGGGGGCGCTTGCGATGCCTTTCGTGATCGTGCTGATCGCGGCGTTCGTCGCCGTGACGGCGGTGCTGGTTGCGGGCGGTATCCGGCAGGAGCTGACTCCGCAGGAGGATCGCGCGGTGGCGTTGCTGAGCGTCACGGCCCCTCAGGGGGTGTCACTGGATTACACGCAAATCAAGATGCGCGAGATCGAGGATCTGGTGACGCCGCTGCAGCAGGCGGGCGAGGTGACGAACATCTTTTCGATCTCCGGCTTTGGTGCGGACAACCGGGGGTTCATGGTCTTTACCCTGGCCAAGTGGGACGATCGCGCGCGCAGCCAGGCCGATATCGTCAGCGAGATCAACGGCAAGCTGCGCAACGTCATCGGGGTGCGTGCATTTGCCATCCAGCCCAATTCGCTGGGGATACGCGGGGCGGGCAGGGGGCTGGCATTCGCGATCACGGGGGACAATTACGATCAGCTGGCCGAAGTGGCGGAAACGATGGTGGACCGCTTGCGCGAGAACCCTGCGATGGGGCAGGTCCGTCTGGAATACGAGCGCACGCAGCCGCAGTTGTTTGTCCAGATCGACCGGACGCTCGCCGCTGACCTCGGGGTCGATATTACCGGGCTGGGGCAGGCGTTGCAGGCGGTTCTGGATGGGCGCGAGGTTGCCTCGGTGTTCATCGAGGATGCGAGCTTTGGGGTGCAGATGTTGTCCACATCCGATCCGGTCGATGATCCTGGCGATCTGGAGAACGTGTTCGTCAAGGCTGGTAACGGGCAGATGATCCCCTTGGCGAGTTTCGTGACGCTTGAAGAACGCGCCGTAGCGCCCGAACTTGACCGTGAAGGTCAGAACCGTTCCGTAGAACTTACCGCCGGGTTGACGCCGGATCTGTCGCTGGGCGATGCGCTTGAAGAGGTCAGGGAGATTGCGCAGGACGTGTTGGCGGAGGAAAACCGCATCGTGCCGCTGGCTGAGGCCGCGGCGCTGGATCAGACCAATTCGGGCCTGTTCCTCACTTTTGGTTTTGCAATTGTCGTGGTGTTTCTGGTGCTCTCCGCCCAGTTCGAAAGTTTCATTTCGGCGGTCGTCGTCATGGCGACCGTGCCGCTGGGTCTGGCCTGTGCCGTTTTCGCGCTGCTGATGACGGGTCAAAGCCTCAACGTCTATTCCCAGATCGGTCTGGTGATGCTGATCGGGATCATGGCCAAGAACGGGATCCTGATCGTGGAATTCGCAAACCAGCTGCGCGATCAGGGCAAGGATGTCGCCACGGCGATCTTCGAGGCTTCAACCATACGGCTGCGTCCGGTGATGATGACCATGACCTCGACCGTCTTGGGCGGCGTGCCTTTGATCCTGTCCGCCGGTGCCGGTGCCGAGGCGCGCGAGGCGCTGGGGTGGGTGATCGTCGGAGGGCTGGGCATGGCGACGCTGTCCACGCTGTATCTGACGCCTGTCGCCTATCTGCTGCTGGCGCGGTTCTCCACCCCGAAGGCGCAGGAAGAAGCCCGCCTGCTACGCGAATTGCGCGAGGCGCAATCGGCCTGAAGGAATGGCACCGCGGGCACCAGTCCGCAGTTGATCTCAGGCCATGACCGGGGCTTTGCGCAGGCTGGTCAAGACATCCGCCGCAATCTCGAACGAGCGCACCCGCGCCGTGTGATCGTGGATCATGCCCGTCACCATCAGTTCGTCCGGCTGATAGGCGTCGATGATCGCGCGCAGGCTTTCCTTGACCGTGCTGGCCGATCCGGTGGCCGAGCAGGATAATGCCTGTCTGACCTGCGCCATAACCGGGGCGGGAATTTCGAGATCGACGTCACGGGTTGGAAGCGGGAGCTTCCCCGGCTTGCCGGTTCTGAGTCGCGCAAATGCAAGCAATTGCGAACTGCGCAGGAACGCGGCCTGGTCATCCGTGTCCGCCGCGCAAATGCCGGCGGCAACCATGACATGCGGTTTGTCCAGATGCTCCGAAGGCCGGAAGGTGCTGCGATAGATGGCCAGCGCCTCTTCCAGCATCGCGGGCGCGAAATGCGAGGCAAAGGCGTAGGGCAGGCCAAGATACGCTGCCAGCTGCGCGCCATAAAGACTGGAACCGAGGATCCAGACAGGCACATGGGTGCCGGTGCCGGGAATGGCACGCACCGGTGCGCCGTCGGGCATATCGCCGAAATAGCCGATGAGTTCCTGAACATCTTGGGGAAAGCTGTCATCAGGGGCCATGCGGCGGCGCAGCGCGCGGGCGGTTGCCATGTCGGTGCCGGGCGCGCGCCCCAGACCCAGATCAATGCGCCCCGGATAGAGCGTGGCCAACGTGCCAAACTGTTCGGCGATCACCAGCGGAGCGTGGTTTGGCAGCATCACGCCGCCCGCGCCGATCCGCATGGTTTTGGTCGCTGCGGCGACATGTCCGATCACGACGGACGTGGCCGCGCTGGCGATGCCGGGCATGTTGTGATGCTCTGCCAGCCAATAGCGGTGATACCCGAAACCTTCCGCTGCGCGTGCCAGATCGGCCGTCGCGGCAAGGGCGTCGGCTGCGGTTTTGCCCTCTGGAATGGGGGCCAGATCGAGAAGCGAGAAATGGTGCATGGGAACCTCCGTTATCCCACACTTAGGCATCCGGACCGCGCAGGCCAAGATCAAAGGCGCATTTTACACCTGACGCGCCGGATGTCCAGGTGCAGATAGGTGGCGCGGGTGGGTTGATCGTGTTCCGGTCTCGGCGCAAAATGATTGCGGAGACGTTCCACTTCGGAGCGTTGAAAGCTCTGGTGCCCTTGCGGGCGCTTTCTTTCAGGGGGAAATCAACAAATGTCAGATACCTTTGATTTCATCGTGGTGGGCGGTGGTTCCGCAGGGGCGGTGCTTGCCGCGCGGCTGAGCGAAGATGCCGGATGCCGGGTCGCATTGGTCGAGGCAGGCGGTGCGCCTCCCGATCACGAGCTGATGCCTGCCGCAGTAGGAAGCCTGCAGCTGGATCCGCAGACGGACTGGATGTATACGGCCGATCCCGGCAATGCAGGGCTGGGGTTGGTAGGCAACGTCATGCCGGTGCCGCGTGGCAAGATGCTGGGCGGGTCGTCCGGCTTGAATTACATGGCCTATGTGCGCGGCCATCCCGGCGACTTCGACGCTTGGGCCGATTCTGGTGCCACCGGGTGGAGCTATGACGATGTACTGCCCTATTTTATCAAAAGCGAAGACCTGACCCCCAGCAACGAGATTTCGGTGGACAGCGAGGCGCATGGCACCGGCGGGCCGCTTGGCGTTTCGGTGCGGTCGCCTGTCATTCCCGCAGCGCGGAGTTTTGTCGAAGCAGCCGGATCGGCAGGCATCCCGACAGGTGACTACAACGGACGGGATCGGGGCGGACCTGCGGGCGTGGCGTCGCTGTTTCAGACCACAACGCGGAACGGGATGCGGTCCAGTACCTATCGCGCCTTTCTGGCGGGCGAAGCGGAGAGCCGCCCGAATCTGGCAATCATCACCGGCGCGCATGTGACGCGCATTCTGTTGTCGGACGGCCAGGAGAACCTGACCGCCACTGGCGTCGAATACCGCGATGGCGATGGCGGTCTGCACCAGATCAGCGCGTCGCGTGAAGTGATCCTCAGCGCAGGGGCCGTTGGATCACCGCAGATCCTGATGCTATCGGGGATCGGGCCGCGCCGCGAAATCGAAGCGGTCGATATCGAATGTCGTCATGCGTTGCCCGGTGTCGGCAAGAACCTCAAGGATCACCTGCATTGCGCATTGTTTTTCCCGGCACCCGGCATTGGCGTGCCGGTCGCTGAAATTGGCGTGTCTGCAGGACCTGATGCGTTGCGCGCGCCCGCCGGGCCGCTTCCGGCCGATCCGGCGGAGGACGCGTCGCTACCGCCAGAGCTTGCGGGCCTCAAGGCGGAGGCAGAGCGCCGTGTGGGCCAGTGGATGGAGACGGGCGAAAGCCTCGTTTCGTCGTCGCTTTATGATGCCGTGGCGTTCTTTTCCACGGGTCTGGGCGATGCGCATAGCCATGATGCGCAGATCGGTTATGTCCCCTGCGGCTATGACGCGGCGTTGCTGGGCGACCGTCTGCGGATTGATCTGAAATCATTCTTTGAGGACCCGGACAAGACGCTGGCCCCTGATCAGGAAAACATGATCCTGCTGGCGAACCCTGTTCTACCGCACAGCAAGGGCGAGATCGTGCTTGCCAGTGCGGACCCGGCGGATGCACCGATCATCCGGATGAATTACTTTACCGATCCGCATGATCTCAAGGTCATGGTTGCCGTGATGCGCAAAGCGTTGGAAATCGCGGAAAACTGGCCCGGCGATGCCAAACCCGGACCGCTTAACGTGCCGCCGGCGCTGGCCAGAAAGCATGGCTATGTGCAAGGTGAAACGCCGAGCGACGCGTTGCTGGAAAACATGGCGTTGCACTATTCGACCACGGTCTATCACCTGTGTTCGACCTGCCGGATGGGGGAGGTCGTCGATGCCAAGCTGCGCGTCAACGGGATTGCCAATCTGCGGGTCGCGGACGCAAGCATCATGCCCGACATCATCAGCGGAAACACCAATGCCGCATCCATCATGATCGGTGAAAAGGCAGCCGATCTCGTAAGCGCGCAATACGCGCTGAAGCGCAGCGCCTGAGCGATGTCCGGCGCGATGCAATAAATCCGCATCGCGCCGGACAGTCTTGCTGCGGCCGGGCGGGGGCGGTAACGTGACTGCCTGAGCCAACAGTAAAGACCTTGATGTGGCAGACCGTCCCTCAGCCTTGACACTTTTCCGAAACGAGACGTTCCGGTCGCTTTGGATCGCGGCGCTTGCGTCGAATTTCGGCGGTCTGGTTCAGGCGGTCGGGGCCGCCTGGATGATGACGTCGTTGTCGGACTCGCAAAGCATGGTCGCGCTGGTGCAGGGATCGGTGGCTTTGCCGATCATGGTATTTTCGCTGCTGGCCGGCGTCTTTGCCGATAATTTCGACCGCCGCCGTGTGATGCTGATTGCGCAGGGGTTCATGTTCGTCGTGTCGGTCGGGCTGACTGTCATGGCTTTCGAAGGGCTGCTGACGCCCTGGCTGCTGTTGGGGTTCACCTTTCTGATCGGCTGCGGCACAGCGCTGCACAATCCGTCCTGGCAAGCGACGATGGGCGATATCGTCACGCGCGAAGAATTGCCAACCGCGGTGTCGCTCAACAGCATGGGTTTCAACCTGATGCGCAGCGTCGGACCGGCGGCGGGCGGCGCGATCGTGGCGCTTGCAGGGGCGGCTGCGGCATTTGCGGTCAATGCCCTGAGCTATGTTGCGATCATTCTCGCGCTGTTG
>JAGXFI010000091.1 GCA_024637305.1 Sulfitobacter sp. | reverse complement strand
CGGGGGAGCATGCTTCGCCCCGCCTGACTGAAATGACGGGGAGGGGCAAGGATGCCTGAACAACTAGCCTATACCATTGAGGTATTCCTCAACGGGCTGATGGCGGGGGTGCTTTATGCGCTCGTCGCGCTCGGCTTTGTGTTGATTTACAAGGCATCGGGAATTTTCAATTACGCACAAGGGGTCATGGCGCTGTTCGCGGCGATGACGCTGGTCGGCATTCAAAACGGCCAAGTCCCGTTCGCGCATCTGATTAACGCTATTTTCGGCACGGATGTGCATAAGTTCGGCTGGACCGTGCATTCGTTGTTCGCGATCCTGCTGACGGTTGTGGTCATGATCGCGCTCGCCTGGGCGGTGCAGCGCTTCATATTCCGGCATCTGGTCGGGCAGGAACCGATCATCCTGTTCATGGCCACCATCGGTCTGGCCTATTTCCTCGAAGGTGTCGCGGATCTGATGTGGGGGTCGGAGTTGAAATCGCTGGACGTTTGTTATGGCCCCGATGCCTGTCTGCCGCAGGGGATCAACGGATGGATCGACGAGACGACCTTCAATCTGACCGGTTACGGTTTCTTCATTGATAATCTGGATATCGTGGCAACCATCGTCGCAGCGTTTCTGGTGATCGGTCTGGTGGCGTTCGCGCAATACACCAAGCAGGGCCGCGCGATGCGGGCTGTGGCGGATGACCATCAGGCGGCGTTGTCTGTCGGCGTTTCGCTGAACTTCATCTGGATACTTGTATGGTCGCTGGCAGGCTTCGTGGCTCTGGTTGCGGGGATCATGTGGGGTGCGAAATCAGGGGTGCAGTTCTCGCTGTCGCTGATCGCGCTCAAGGCGTTGCCGGTGCTGATGCTGGGCGGTTTCACGTCCATTCCGGGGGCGATTGTCGGCGGGCTGATTATTGGCGTCGGTGAAAAGCTGTTCGAGTTCCTGATCGGCGCGCCGTTCCTTGGCGGGGCGACGGAGAACTGGTTCGCCTATATGCTGGCGCTTTTGTTCCTGGTGTTCAGGCCGCAGGGATTGTTTGGGGAGAAGATCATTGAGCGGGTTTGACAAAGTTTTCCCAGCAGGGTTGGGGTTTTCGACTTGGGGACTTGTCCGCATTGTTGAAGAATTTGGCAAGAATGGGAGTAACGGCTGATGTTCTACCGTGAAGCAGGCGATTTCAGTACGACCTACGCCCAGGACCAGCAGACCTTTCCGATCAAGTTCGACCGGTATCGCTATTATGTAGTTCTGTTCCTCGCCATCGTTGTCGTTCCTTTCATCATCAATGACTACTGGCTCAACTCGTTGATGTTGCCGTTCCTGATCTATGCGATTGCGGCAATCGGGTTGAACATTCTTGTCGGCTATTGCGGACAGGTGAGCCTTGGTACCGGGGGGTTCATGGCTGTAGGGGCGTATAGCTGTTACAAGTTCATGACCGGTGTGGATATCTGGTGGGGCGGCGAATTGGTGTATCGCCTGCCAGAGTTCAACATCTTTTTCGCCGTCATCATGGGCGGGGTCATGACAGCGCTTGTCGGCGTTTTGTTCGGCCTGCCCAGCCTGAGGATCAAGGGGTTCTACCTTGCCGTTGCAACACTGGCGGCGCAGTTCTTTCTGGTCTGGCTCTTCAACCGGGTGGCGTGGTTCTACAACTATTCCGCCTCCGGACAGATCAGCGCGCCAGAGCGGGATCTTTTCGGCGTCCTGTTAACCGGCCCGAGTACGCAGGCCTGGGCAACCTATCTTTTCTGCCTGTTCTTCGCGATTGTCAGCGCCGTCATCGCACGGAACCTGACGCGCGGGTCGGTCGGGCGCAAATGGATGGCGATCCGGGACATGGACATCGCGGCTGAAATCATCGGGGTGAACCCGCTGCGCGCCAAACTGACGGCATTTGCCATATCGTCATTCTTTATCGGGATCTCCGGTGCGCTTTTCTTTGCTGTCTATCTTGGCGCAGTCGAAGTCGGCGAGGCGTTCGGGATCACCAAATCCTTCACGGTGCTGTTCATGATCATCATCGGCGGCCTGGGAAGCGTTTTCGGCAGCTTCGCCGGCGCGGCGTTTCTGGTTCTGTTGCCCGTGGCGCTCAAGGTGGTGGGAGTGGACTGGCTGGGCTGGCCCACGGATATCGTGGCGCATCTGCAGTTGGTCATCGTGGGGCTGTTGATCATTGTGTTCCTGATCGCAGAGCCGCACGGGATCGCGCAGCTGTGGCGCGTGGCGAAAGAGAAATTGAGATTGTGGCCGTTTCCGCATTGAGCCGGACGGTTGCGAAAAGCAGCGGGCTATATCCCGCGCTACGAAATCGGATAAAAATCCAAGGGAGGAAACACCGATGAAATATAAACTGGCAACAATGGCCGTAGCCGGCCTTATGGCGGCAGGCCCTGTGATGGCGGACCTCGTCTTTCCATCGCTGAGCTATCGTACGGGACCCTACGCGGCGGGCGGTATTCCCTTCGCGGACGGTTACGCGGATTACTTCACCCTGCTCAACGAGCGGGACGGTGGCATCGGTGGTGAAATGCTCCAGGTGCCGGAATGCGAGACGGCCTATAACACCGAAAAGGGTGTGGAATGCTACGAGTCGCTTAAGGGCAGCGGCGGGTTGGTCTATCAGCCTCTTTCAACTGGTATCACCTATCAGTTGATCCCCAAGGTCACGGCAGACGATATTCCCATGCTGACCTCGGGTCTGGGCCGTACCTCGGCCAAGAACGGCAATGTCTTCAGCCATGTGTTCAACTTTCCAGCCAACTACTGGGACGGTGCGTCCGTCGCGATCAAGCACATCCTCGACCAGGAAGGCGGCGACATCAGCGGCAAGAAGATCGCGCTGGTCTATCACAACTCCGCCTACGGAAAGGAACCAATCCGGACCTTGCAGGAATTGTCCAAGAAGCACGGTTTCGATTTTACCGAAATGCCCGTCGACCATCCTGGTCAGGAGCAGAAATCACAGTGGCTGCAAATTCGCCGCGACAAGCCTGACTATGTGATCATGTACGGCTGGGGCGTGATGAACCAGGTCGCCGTGCAAGAGGCGATCAACATCCGGTTCCCGATGGACAAGTTCATCGGTATCTGGTGGTCGGGTTCGGAAAACGACGTGATGTCCGCCGGAGCGGGTGCCGATGGCTACAAGGCGCTGACCTTCCATAACGTCGGCAGCGATTATCCGCTTTATGACGACCTCAAGCAGTATGTCTTTGACGCGGGCAAAGCCGCGGGTGCGGGCGATCAGGCGGGTACTGTGCTGTACAACCGGGGTCTCTATGCCGCGATGCTGGTTGCCGAGGCTGCCAAGACCGCGCAGGAAATCCACGGTACGACGGCGATCACACCGGGTCAGATGCGCGACGGCATGGAGGCGCTCAACATCACTGAGGCCAAGATGGCCGCACTGGGTCTGCCGAACTTCGGGCCTGAATTCCAGGTGTCCTGCGAAAACCACGGCGGCAATGGTTTCGCCGCAGTGACGCAGTGGGATGCAGCCGCCAAAGAGTGGAAGCTGATCACGGAGTTCATGCAGTCCGATCAGGAAGTGATCCAACCTTTGATCGAAGAGGACTCGGCCGCGTATGCAGCTGAGAACAACATCGAGCCCGCTTGCAACTAAGCGTGCCACTCCGGCCGCCGCATGTGCAGCGGCCGGAGATTTTTTGGGTATTTTTAGAAGGGTGAAGCCCCATGCTGGATGTCGCCAATACCGAAGTGCAGGTCGAGAATGTGCTGGAGGTCAACAATATCGAAGTGATCTACAACCACGTGATCCTTGTGCTGAAAGGTGTGAGCCTGAACGTTCCCAAAGGCGGGATTACCGCGCTGTTGGGCGGTAACGGCGCGGGCAAAACCACCACGCTTAAGGCGATTTCCGGACTGCTGGCGTCCGAGCGGGGCGAGGTGACCAAAGGGTCGATCAAGTATCGCGGCAAGGACATTCAGCACGCTGACCCCGCAGAGACGGTCAAGCAGGGTGTCGTTCAGGTGATGGAGGGGCGGCATTGCTTCGAGCACCTGACGATCGAAGAGAACCTGATGACGGGTGCGTATACCCGCAGAGATGGCAAGGCTGCTATCGCGGCGGATCTGGAGATGGTGTACGACTATTTCCCGCGCCTGCGCGAACGGCGCAAAAGCCAAGCAGGCTACACTTCCGGTGGCGAACAGCAGATGTGCGCCGTGGGGCGTGCATTGATGAGCCGGCCAGAGACGATCCTGCTGGACGAGCCGTCGATGGGTCTGGCCCCTCAGCTGGTCGAGCAGATTTTCGACATCGTCAAGACAATCAACGAAAAGGAAGGCGTGACCTTCCTGTTGGCAGAGCAGAATACCAACGTTGCGCTTCGGTTTGCGCATTACGGATACATTCTGGAGAGTGGCCGCGTCGTGATGGACGGGCCTGCGAAGGATCTGCGCGAAAACCAGGACGTCAAGGAGTTCTACCTTGGCATGTCCGACGAGGGACGCAAATCGTTCCGCGATGTGCGGTCCTATCGGCGACGGAAACGCTGGCTGTCGTAAGACGCGCACGGTTTTCACCCACCTACGGATGATTGGATCAGAGTGAGCGGAATGCTGGATAAATCATATTTCGACGATCTGGAAACACGCGACCCGGACGCGCGTGCAGCGGATATAGCGGCACGTCTGCCGGAGCAGATATCCCGCGCGCAAGCGTTGCCGGGCTATGCCGATGCCCTGAGCGGGGTGGATGCACCATCCATCACGACGCGCGACGCCCTGGCAGGGCTGCCGGTATTGCGCAAATCCGAATTGAGCCGCGCACAGGCGGAATCATCCCCTTTTGGTGGGTTCACGACCAAGCCCGCGCATGCATTCAGCCATGTTTTCCAGTCCCCTGGCCCGATCTACGAACCTTCCAGCAATGCGCCTGACTGGTGGCGGATGGGGCGTTTTCTGCATGCTGTGGGGATCGGTGAGGGTGACATCGTCCAGAACTGTTTCGGCTATCATCTGACGCCTGCCGGGATGATTTTCGAATCCGGTGCACGGGCGGTTGGTGCGGCTGTGCTGCCTGCCGGGACCGGCCAGACCGAGCTTCAGGTCATTGCGGCGCGCGACATAGGAACGACGGCATATGCCGGCACGCCCGACTATCTCAAGGTCATTCTGGAGAAAGCCGACGAGATGGGTGTGACACTGCAAATCACCAAGGCGGCAGTCGGGGGCGGTGCGCTGTTCCCGTCGCTGCGCGATTATTACCGCGAGCGGGGGATATTTTGCCTGCAATCCTACGCAACGGCTGATCTGGGCTGCATCGCCTACGAAACCCCTGCCATGGAAGGGCTGATCGTGGACGAGAATGTCATCGTCGAGATCGTGACGCCCGGTACCGGCGATCCCGTCCCGGAGGGCGAGGTGGGCGAGGTCGTCGTCACGACGCTGAACCCCGATTACCCGCTGATCCGGTTTGCTACGGGTGATCTGAGCGCAGTTCTGGCCGGCACTTCTCCTTGCGGGCGCACCAATGTGCGCATCAAGGGGTGGATGGGACGCGCTGACCAGACGACCAAGATCAAGGGTATGTTCGTGCGGCCCGAACAGGTCGCGGCGTTGGTCGCGCATCATCCGGAAATCACGCGTGCACGGGTCATCGCCAGCCGCGCGGGAGAGCAGGACGTGATGACCGTGCGCATTGAATCTCCCGGTGGTGATAAGGCCGCATATGCCGCGTCGGTGGCACAGCTGCTCAAGCTGAAAGGTCAGATCGAGGTCGTGGAACCGGGGAGCTTGCCCAAGGACGGGCTCGTGATCGAAGATCAGCGAACCTACGACTGACGCAGGCCACGGAGCGGGATAAAACCCGCTTGCGGTAGCTCTGGCAATTCCGACAAAAATGATCGAAATAGGGGCATGAACCAAGCCCACGCCCATATCCACAAAAGGGTTGCGTCCCGTGATGGGATGCGACGGCTTGCCGTTGCGGCGGTCGCGATCGCCGTGATCTGCGCGTTGCCGATGATAGCTGTTTTGTTGGCGGCCCTTAGCGGGGGCACTGAAACCGTGCGGCATCTGATGCAGACTGTGCTGCCAGGCTATGCAGGAACAACCTTGCTGCTGGTTATTCTGGTGTCGGTCGGGACATTCTGCATTGGCGTCGGAGCGGCCTGGCTTGTGACGATGACCCGCTTTCCGCTGGTGCGCTGGTTAGAGATCATGCTGGTTCTGCCGCTGGCGTTTCCGGCCTATGTGCTAGCCTATGCCTATACCCATGTGCTGGACCACCCCGGGATTGTGCAGGCGACATTGCGTGATGTGACAGGTTGGGGACCGCGCGACTACTGGTTCCCCGAGATACGGTCGCTTGGTGGTGCCGCGCTGATGCTGGTTTTGGTGCTTTATCCTTATGTTTACTTGCTGGCGCGCGCTGCGTTTTTACAGCAAAGCGGGACGACCTTTCTGGCTGCGCGCGCGCTTGGATCATCCGCCTGGGCCGCGTTTTTCAAGGTTGCGCTTCCTTTAGCCCGCCCGGCCATCGCGGGCGGTGTTTTGCTTGCGGTGATGGAAACGATCGCCGATTTCGGCACCGTCGCCTATTTCGGGGTCCAGACGTTTGCCACGGGGATCTACACCAGTTGGTTTTCGCTGTTTGATCGCGCCGGTGCCGCGCAGCTCGCACTGTGCCTGCTCAGTTTCGCGCTGTTGCTGGCGATGCTGGAACGTGCGCAACGCGGTCGCGCCCGGTATCATGATCCCTCGCGCCGGACCCAGGCGATGCCGCCGGTCGAATTGAAGGGGTGGCACGCGGCGGCTGCGGTAATCCTTTGTGGGGTTCCAGTGATCTTTGGCGCGCTGCTGCCGATTGCGGTGTTGCTGTGGATGGGCATCGGATCGGAGCAGGATCTGTTTAGCCCGCGATATCTCGGGTTTATCCGCAACTCCGTCACCTTGGCCGGCGTCGCGGCGGTCCTGACAGTGCTGGCGGCGATTTGCGTGGGATTTTTCCAACGCCTGAGTCCCAGTCGGCTGGCCAACGGTGCCGCCTATGTCGCACGGTTGGGTTATGCGGTGCCGGGAGGCGTGATTGCCGTGGGTCTGTTGGTGCCGTTCGCGGCATTCGACAACGCATTTGATGCGTGGATGCGCAGGACGTTTGATATATCGACGGGATTGCTTATTACCGGGTCAATCTGGCTGTTGGTGGTAGCGTATCTGGTTCGCTTCCTCGCTGCGGCGCTGGGTGCCTATGAGGGCGGCCAAGCGATGGTGCATGCCAATATGGATGCCGCCGCGCGGTCGCTGGGGCAGACGCCAATGGGTACGTTACGCCGTGTCCATCTGCCTATTCTCGCGCCAAGCCTGCTGACGGCCCTGCTGATTGTCTTTGTCGACGTGATGAAGGAATTGCCCGCGACGCTGATCATGCGTCCGTTCAACTATGATACACTGGCGGTTCAGGCGTATCGTCTGGCCAGTGACGAGCGGTTGAACGGCGCTGCGGTGCCGTCGCTGGTTATCGTGGCGATGGGGCTCCTGCCGGTTATTCTGATATGTCGGCAGGTTGGGCGACAACGGTAAAGATACCATCAAAAAAGCGGGCCACCGGGCCCGCTTTCAAATTGCCGCAAGGTGGCCGGTCTGACGACCGGCGTTCGCCTATTTCCAACCGACCTGGTTGAAGATTTGCTGCGCCACCGGCAGATTTTCGGCGACCTCGTTCAAGTTGACTTTGTCGGCCTTGAATTCACCCAACTGCGCGACGGACGGGGCAAGCGCCACGCCTTCGACTACGGGGTATTCGTCATTGCCCGCCGAAAAATATTCTTGCGCCTGATCGGCGGCGAGATATTCAAGGAACTTCACCGCGTTGTCACGGTTGGGTGCATTGGCGGCGACGCCAGCTCCCGACAGGTTCATATGCGCGCCGTTACCGTCCTGATCCGGAAATACATATCCGATCCGATCAATCGCTGCCGACACGCCGTCTACTTCTGTGCGAAGCGCACGGGCGAAGTAATAGGTGTTTGAGACGGCAATGCCGCACTCACCGGACACGATACTGCGCAGCTGGTCAGTGTCACCGCCCTGCGGCGAACGCGCCATGTTGTCGACAACACCTTGCGCCCATTCGGTCGCGGCCTCTTCACCTTCGTGCGTTACGATGGCTGCGAGCAAAGTCTGGTTATAGGTGTTGGAAGAAGAGCGGATGCAAACCTGACCCTTGTACGCTGGGTCGGCGAGATCGGCATAGGTCTGTGGGGGATTTTCGATCGCTTTCTTGTCGTAGAAAATGATCCGGCTACGCTGGGAGAACCCGAACCAATGATTGTCCGCATCCTGCAGATTGGCGGGGATCTTTGCTTCCAACAGGTCGCTGTCAACGGCTTGAAGGACGCCGCTATCCTTGGCGCGCGCAAGGCGGCTTGTGTCCACGGTGATCAACACGTCGGCGGGAGAGTTCGCGCCTTCTGCGATCATACGTGCCAAGAGCTCGTCTCCCTTGCCTTCAATGCGATTGATGGTGATGCCGGTGGCATCGGTGAAATCGGAATAGAGCCGTTCGTCCGTATCGTAGTGGCGGGCGGAATAGAGGTTCAGTTCGCCTTCGGCAAGGGCGGGCAGGGCAACGGCCGCAAGCGCTGCCGTGAGTGCTGTTGAAGTAAAATAAGTCATCATTGCTCCATGCGGTTTCATCGACAGGACGGCCAAAACCAATTCCTGACTGAAAAACTAAGAAACAGATTTTGACGCACCGCGCAAGAGTTCCTGATTAATTTTGTCAGAATTAAGCGCGGTGCCGCCAGGTCAGGTGTTGTCAGGGGCGATCTTGTCTTGGGTGTTGGTCTCGAAATCGCTGGATTCGTGGCGCTCGTGCAGCTGCATCGAAAGATCATCTCCAAAGGTGCGATTCACCATGCGTCCGCGGGTCACCGCAGGGCGGACGTCGATCGCTTTGGCCCAACGCATCACGTTCTTGTAGGATGCGACATCAAGGAATGTCGCTGCATTGTAGAGCCGCCCGAGCACCAGCTGCCCGTACCATGACCAGATTGCGATGTCGGCGATCGAATAGTCGCCGGCAAAATAGTCATTCTCGGCCAGGTGCCGGTCCAACACATCCAGCTGTCGCTTGGTCTCCATGGTGAAGCGGTTGATAGGATACTCAAATTTCTCGGGTGCGTAAGCGTAAAAATGTCCGAAACCGCCGCCAAGATAGGGAGCCGACCCCATCTGCCAGAACAGCCAGCTCAGCGCTTCGGTTCTTTGTGCCGGATCCGTGGGCATGAAGGCCCCGAACTTTTCCGCCAGATGCAGCAGGATGGCTCCTGATTCGAAAACCCGCTGAGGGGTGGCACCGGAATGATCCATCAAGGCAGGGATCTTGGAATTGGGGTTCACGTCGACAAAGCCGGATCCGAATTGGTCGCCATCGCTGATGTTTATGAGCCAGGCGTCATACTCGGCCCCCTTGTGGCCCGCCGCCAGCAGCTCTTCCAGCAGAACGGTCACCTTGACGCCGTTTGGTGTGGCAAGAGAATAAAGCTGGAACGGATGCTTGCCGACGGGCAAGTTCTTGTCATGGGTCGGCCCGGCGACGGGGCGGTTGATGCTAGCAAACTTGCCACCGTTTTCGGCATCGTTTGTCCAGACTTCGGGCGGCGTGTAACTGTCGGTCATGTCTGTCTTCCTTGTATTTTGATGTTGGCGTGCATTAGTGACCGGTCAGGCGCGGTGTGCAAGGCGATCCCTTGTCGGTCAGCGCCGGACAGCCATCACGAAACCGACAACCAGCGGCAAAGACCGAACCTGACTTTCAAAGTAGTATCATCGTATGCCTGTTTTCCTCATTCTGATCCTGATTGCCGTTGGTGCTGCTGTTTACGGATATCGTGTTTCGGCGCGAAAGCGCAGGCGACAGGAGCTGCTGGAGGCGGCTTTGTCGGACGACGAGCGTGCGATCATTGCGGATCAGGTGCCGCTTGTCCGAAGGTTGCCCCAAGATTTGCGCGAGAAACTTGAGGGCAAAATCAATCTGTTTTTGGAGCAGGTCGAATTTCAAGGCTGCAACGGGTTGGACGTCACGGACGAGATGGCGCTGTCGATCGCGACACAGGCCTGTCTTCTCGTCGTGAATACGGAGGCGTGGTATGATGATCTTACTACCGTAATGGTCTATCCCGGTGCGTTCAAATCGGTAAGGGCCCAGATGGACGGCTATGTCGTGACCGAAGCCGAGATCATACGCACTGGCGAAAGCTGGTCACGCGGACCCGTCATTCTTTCCTGGGCGGATAGCGAGCAGGGTGCGCAGGATGACCGGGATGGCCACAACGTGGTGCTGCACGAATTTGCCCATCAGCTCGATAATCGCTCCGGTCACACGGACGGCGTGCCACTGCTGAACCGCGGGCAGTCCTTTGCCGAATGGTCGCGTGTATTTGAAGAGGCCTACAAACGCCATGTGCGCAACGTCGAGGCGGGGCGCAGAACGGTCATCGACGCTTACGGCATGGAGGGCTACGAAGAATTCTTCGCGACCTCAGTCGAAGTGTTCTTCGAAAAGCCAGCGCGGCTGCGTCACGATGAGCCGGATGTCTATGAGCAGTTGCAACAACTCTTCTGCCTCGACCCTGCGACCTGGACCTAGCATTGGCTGGCGGACCCGGAATTTTCGAAAATTCCGGACCGTTTTTTTGAAAAAAACGGGTAGGCCGCACACGAAAAAACCGCCCCCGAGGGAGCGGCTTTTGCGATAGACGTTGTGCTGGTTCAGCCCTGACGGGCTTTGAACCGACGCTGCGTCTTGTTGATGACGTAGACGCGGCCTTTGCGACGCACAACACGGCAATCACGGTGCCGGTTCTTGAGCGAGCGGAGCGAATTGCGAACCTTCATGGTCGTATCCTTTCCATATCTTGGCGCGGGCCAGCGCCGG
>JAGXFI010000090.1 GCA_024637305.1 Sulfitobacter sp. | reverse complement strand
TTCTGGTGTCCGCCGCAGCCGGTTCAGTCGGCGGCTATGTGGGGCAAATCGCAAAAGCGCTCGGGTGCCGCGTCGTCGGCATCGCGGGTGGCTCTGAAAAATGCGACTGGGTCGTCAGCGAACTGGGATTTGACGCCTGTGTGGATTATAAGGACGCTGGGTTTTCCAAGGCGCTCAAGGCCGTCTGCCCCGATGGCATTGACGTCTATTTTGACAATGTCGGCGGCAAGGTGCTGGAACTGGCGCTTGCTTTCATGAACGAAAAAGGGCGCGTCGTCTGTTGCGGTGCCATCAGCCAATATGACAGCGAAAATCCGACTGGCCCGCGCAATCTGCCCGGCGTTCTGGTTGTGAAGCGCCTGAAGATGGAAGGGTTTATCGTGATGGATTTTGCTCATAACGATGTAAAAGCTCTTCGCGCGCTGCATCATTGGGTCGGAACAGGTCAGATCAAGGTCACCGAGGATATCGTCGAAGGTCTCGAAAACGCACCGCAGGCTCTGATTGGGCTGCTGGCCGGAGACAACAAGGGCAAGCGGTTGGTGCGCGTCGGCGCCGACCCTGAATAGGAGGAAATCATCATGTCATCCCTTCAAGACGCACTGAAACACAGCGAAACCCTTATCGGGACCGAAGTAGGCGTGGCCAACTGGATCACGGTTGACCAAGCAATGATCGACCGCTTTGCGGAAACGACACAAGACACCCAATGGATTCACATAGACCCTGAAAGGGCTGCGGCAGAGACGCCTTTCGGTGGGACGATCGCGCATGGTTTTCTGACTCTGTCGCTTGCCAGTCGCTTTGCCTATGACTGTTTCAACATGATGCCGGGGCAGGTCATGGGGATCAATTATGGCATGAACAAGCTGCGCTTCCTGCATCCGGTTCGTGCGGGTGCGCGGGTCAGAGGCCGGTTCACGTTGCAAAAGGTGACCGCACGCAGCGCAACGGACCTTTTACGTGAAAACCTTCTTACAATCGAGATCGAAGGCGTTGAAACACCCGCGCTGATCGCCGAATGGTTGGGGCTGGCAATATTCAAGTACTGACCGCCCTTGTGCGTCACGCGCTTGCAGAACGCGACACCGCATTGCGAGCGCCATACGCCGGGGTTTGACCGCTCGACAATTGGATGAAGGAAAATGCCCGATGACGACCCATATCCTCGCTATTGATCAAGGCACGACGTCCTCGCGGGCGATCCTTTTTGACGCGCAGATGCGCGTGGTCGCTATCACCCAAGAAGAATTTCCTCAGCATTTTCCGCAAAGTGGTTGGGTAGAACACGCGCCACGTGACCTATGGTCAACCACCGCCGGGACCTGTCGTGCCGTTATCGAAAAAGCAGGACTTACCGGTGCCGACATCCTTGCAATCGGCATTACCAACCAGCGCGAGACGGCTGTGGTCTGGGATACTGAAACCGGCGAGCCCTTGCAGAATGCAATCGTCTGGCAAGACCGCCGCACGGCAGAAATGTGCCGTGAACTGGACGAGGCGGGGCACGCAGATCTCGTCAGCACGCAAACCGGCTTGCTGCTGGACCCGTATTTCTCAGCGACGAAACTGAAATGGATACTCGACCGGCATGAAGGAGCGCGCGACAGAGCGCGGGCAGGCAAGTTGAAATTCGGGACGGTCGACAGCTATCTCATCTGGAAGCTGACCGGCGGTAAACGGCATGTGACCGACGCAACGAATGCGGCGCGCACGATGCTTTATGACATTCACAAAGGAAAATGGAGCGTTGAAATCTGCGATGTTCTCGATATTCCGATGGAAATGTTGCCGGAAGTTCAGGACTGCGCTGCCGATTTTGGAATGACGCGGGATGATCTGTTCGGCAGACCGATCCCTATCCTCGGTGTCGCCGGGGATCAGCAGGCAGCGACAATAGGCCAGGCCTGTTTTGATCCCGGCATGTTGAAATGCACCTATGGCACCGGATGTTTTGCGTTGCTGAATACGGGTCTGACCCCGGTCAAATCGCAAAACCGGCTGCTGACGACCATCGGCTATCAGCTTGAAGGTGTAACAACCTACGCGCTGGAGGGGTCCATTTTTGTCGCGGGTGCCGTGGTGCAATGGCTGCGAGACGGGCTGGGTCTCATCCGCGACGCATCCGAGACGCAAAACCTGGCGGATCGTGCCGACCCCGAACAGCGGGTTACGCTGGTACCGGCGTTCGTCGGGCTTGGCGCGCCCTACTGGAACCCCGATTGTCGCGGCGCGATTTACGGCCTGACCCGCGGTACCGGCCCGGCGGAGATGGCGCGTGCCGCTCTGGAGAGCGTCGGATTTCAAACCCGTGATCTGCTCGAAGCAATGCATGCGGACTGGCAATCAGACACAGCGCAGCCAACCTTGCGCGTCGACGGCGGGATGAGCAACAATGACTGGGCGATGCAATTTCTTGCCGATATTGCCGGTGCGCCAGTAGACCGGCCCAAGGTGACCGAAACCACGGCCCTCGGTGCCGCTTGGCTGGCGGGCCAACAGGCCGGTCTTTATCCAAAAATGTCGGGCTTTGCTGATGCTTGGGCGCTGGACTGCACCTTTTCTCCCGAAATGAGCGAAAAGACCCGCGATGACCGCTATGCCGTTTGGAAACGCGCGGTTCAGGCGACCTTGAGCGTTTGATTAAACGAATGACCGCACGGTCCGGAGCGCACCCTCCAGCGCCTTGCCTTCGGGATCCTTCAACGCCGCTTCGCGAAGCCGTGCAATCCATTCGGCGCCATCCTTGCGGCCTTCCAACAGCTGGGCGGCGTTCATCACGGTCTCAAACTTGGTCAAGCCACGCGCATGTGTGTCGGAATAGCCCTTGATCAATCGCCTGCAGCGCAACAATTCAACGCTGAGCGCATAGTCGGCCTCCAGCGGGGCGAGGCTGCGTTCCAACCAGGACTCCAAATGCGAAACTTCGACCGCGTGACGACGGGTTCGCAGGCGATAGCCTTTCAAACCGCCCAGAAAATACAGCATCGCATACGCGCGAAGGCTATCGGTGCGCAGCCGCCTGCCCTTCCCGAACCAACTTTCAAGTCGCGCCATCGTCCTGGGGTTGGACTCCGCCCGCGCGCCCATCCCGGCGGGCATCAGGCCCGCAATTTCCTCGGCCCGCGGATGAAAAAACTCGGTCAGTTGGATTAACTGGCCTTCGCTCGCCCCCATTTCATCGCGGATACGGGCAAAACGCGGGCTGCGGGTCTTTAGATCGGCAACCCGGATGATATCATCGTAAGCCATTGCATTGGCGATATATTTCGCGCCCTCTATGCTCAACAACCAGCCTTTCGCCGCGTCGTCCAGCGCGACCAGCCGGTCCAGCCGGTCAAGATAAGCTGTTCCATAGTCGCAATTCTGAAAATCCACCACTTTGCGCAGACCCGCCGATGCCATGACCCTGACGGGTTCGGGCATCGGCGCAACACGCGCTTCAAGCTGGTGCCAGTCCTTCAGCAAGGTTTCAGACCCGATCATCCGGGGTGTGCCGGTCGTCTTTGGTGTCTCTTTGATCTCACCTTTTACCGCCGCATCAAAGCCGGCGGCAAAAGCACGAAGAGACGGCTCCACGCCCTTGCCGGCGGCGCGAATGGATTCTTCGTAATCCTCTCGGTCGAATGGCAAAGCCCCCGATCCCGCCAAAGCCCCCAGAAGCGAGGCCGAAATGACCGAGCCCGCGTCGACGGCGAGCTGTTCCATATTGGCCAAAATCAGTCTCTGTGCGGCGATTTCCGCACCGGCGCGCACCTCTTCTGCATCGGCGATGCCATCTCCCGGAACGGTTTTTTCGCTGACGGCCAACGCCCGGTGCGTCGACCCGATCAGCGTGGTCCGGTCCGGCGTGACAAAGCCGCGCAGAATGGCGCGCCCCACTTCCATCATCTCGGCCGCGATCAGGACATCAACGTCACCGGCAGACGGGGCGAGAGCAAAAATCGGTTGTTTTCCAGTGTGCGGCGTCATTTCGACATAATAAATGGTCGCGCCGGTGCGCTGCGACACGCCCGCCACCGAGGTCGCCTGCACGTCATAGCCGCTGGCCCGGGCAGTGTTTTCGATCCAGCTGGTCAACACGCCGCCGCCTTGTCCGCCAACGGCCATGATGGCGAGCTTCAGAATCGCGCCCACGCGGGCATCGGGCGCAGCAGTCGGCAGTTGCAGGTTCATGCCGCACCGTCCAACCGTAGCCGCCGACCGTCACGGCGCGTCTGCAACCAGCCGATGATCCTTGACCGCTGCCGCGCATGCCAGGTTTCGAACCTGCCGGGGTTATGCACCAGATCGACGCGGTAGAAAGACGGGCACAGCACCGCCGCATCCGCGACTTCGCCGCAATTGCCACAGCCGACACAGGTCTGGTCGATATGCGCAACCGGATCATCGCGTAGCGGATCGTCCAACCGTTTGAGAGACAATGACGGACAACCTGACAGCCGGATGCAGGCATGATCCCCGGTGCAGACGTCGCTATCTACCCCGAACCGGGGAATATCGACACGACGACCGTCTTTTATCGCTTTTGTCCTGACAGGTTTTTCGCGCCGCTGCTTGTTCAGCATGCATTCAGATGACGCAACGATCACCTTCGGGCCTTTGTAGTCGGTCGTCAGCGCCTCGCGCAGAACGGCGCGCACATGGCCCACGTCATAGGTGTGATCTATCTGCCTGATCCATTCCACCCCGACCCCCTTAAGCGCGGCAGAGATCGGATTGTTCGTTGACTTCGTCGCGTTATGCGCGCGTGACGACAGCACGTCCTGACCGCCCGTCGCGGCGGAATAGTAATTATCAATGATTACCGCAACCGAGTCGGATTTGTTGAAGACCATGTTCCCGATGGAGGACGACAGCCCGTTATGCCAGAATCCTCCGTCACCCAGGATCGAAATTGCACGCCGCTCTCCGCCGCCGTCGAAGGCCGCATTCGACGCAGGGCCGAGCCCGTAGCCCATGGTGGAGCCGCCAATCTCGAAAGGTGGCAAGCTGCCGAACAGATGGCAGCCTATATCGCCGGTTATCTGGTGTTTGCCCAACTCCTGCTCGGTCAGTTTCATCGCGGCGAAAATGGGACGCTCTGGGCAACCGGTACAAAATCCGGGCGGGCGGATCGGCACCGTCTTGCTGAGATCGGGAATATCGGGCGCAGGCGCGTTGGGGGCCCGCACCTTGCCCGGCAACATGTCCGGCGCGGCTGATTTCAGAAATCCGGTGACACCGTCCAGCATCACCTGTCCAGTGTATTCACCCGCCATCGGCAACACGCCTTTACCGTAAAGTTTGATCTTGCGCCCGGACTTGAACAGGAAAGATCCAAGCTGCTGCTCGATATGATCGGGCTGCCCTTCTTCGACGATCAGAACGTGGTCCTTGCCCTCACAAAAGGCGTCGAATTCCGTTTTCACCAAGGGATAGGTGACATTCAGAACATAGATCGGAATCTCGGTCTGGCCGAACACGTCCGCCAGCCCCAATCTCTGCAACGCGCGGATCAGACCGTTGTACAGGCCACCCTGCACCACGATTCCGATTGGTGATTTTTCAGGCCCGAATACTTCGTTGAGCTTGTTGTCGGTTATGAATTTCTCGGCGGCGGGCCAGCGGTTCTTGACCTTGTCCTGTTCGTGCAGATAGCTCATCGGCGGCAGGACAACGCGGTTGAAATCGCTCTGGGGGTTTGCGACGGCATCGCGCACTGTCAGCGGCGGCGGTACGTTATCGCGCGTCTCAAAGCTGCCGGTAACGTGACAGGATCGGATACGCACCATCAGCATGACAGGCGTATTGCTCGCCTCGCTCAATTCAAAGCCATCCTTCACGGCCTTTGTCATACTTGGCAAATTCGGTCGCGGGTCCAACAGCCAGAACTGCGATTTCATCGCGAACCCGTGGCTGCGCTCCTGCATGATCGACGACCCCTCGCCGTAGTCTTCGCCGACAATGATCAACGCGCCCCCGGTTACCCCCGACGAGCTAAGATTTGCGATCGCATCCGAGGCGACGTTGACACCAACCGGACCCTTGAACGTAACCGCACCACGGATCGGATAGTGAACAGAGGCAGCCAGCATCGCCGCTGCCGCAGATTCGGACGCATTCGCCTCAAACCGCACGCCAAGTTCGCCCAGCAGGCCTTGCGCGTCGGCCAGTACATCCATGAGGTGACTGATCGGTGCCCCTTGGTAACCCCCGACATAACCGACACCGTTTTCAAGCAAGGCCTTGGTTAATGCGAGAATGCCCTCGCCGGTGAACACGTCCCCAGTACCCTTGCGCAGATGCTCGACCTCCGCCTTGAATGACCGTTCCGCCATTGCCGCGCACCCCCTCAGAAATCGTGTTTGCGAATATTGCGCAGCATAGTCTTCAACGTCCCGACGAAAGCCTGCTGCTCGGCGTCGCTGATCCCCGCGAACATCGCCTGATAGGCTTCGACCATATGCGGCCAGAGCCGTTCATATGCTGCGCGGCCCGCGTCGGTGAGAAAGACCCGGGTCGCGCGGCTATCTTCCGCGTCAGTCTCGCGACGGATCATTCCGTCTCTGTCAAGGGCCTCCAGCGCGCGGCTCAGGGTCGATTGCTGCACGACAGCATAAACCGCAAGCTCGCGGATCAGGATGCCGTCGATGACCGAAAGCACCGCCAGCGACCGCATCTGAGGGGTGGTCAACCCCAGCGCAGCCATCTCTTGCTGAAGCGCCGCATTGTAGCGGCCCATGATGCGGTTCATCAGATAGGGCGCGAAATTTTCCAGCCCGATCTCGCCGAGGCGATGCAATTCCAGCGACGGAACGCGTGCAGGTTTCGTCATGCGGACAACCCTCTCCCGAGATTGACGCCAAAGGCGATATCGACGGGCATCGGCCTAGCCTTTGGGAACGAGGGCCAGCGCCCGGATCGGACTGCCCGTTCCGCGCTTGATCTTGAGCGGTGCCGCAATCAGGATCGCGCCCTTGGCCGGCAGTTTGTCGAGGTTTGCAAGGCTCGCCAGACCAAAGCAATTATCGCGGTGCAGCAGGTTGTGCGCGGGGAACGGCGGCTCCATCCCGCCG
>JAGXFI010000089.1 GCA_024637305.1 Sulfitobacter sp. | reverse complement strand
TCTATATCTTCGCCCTGCAAGAGAGCCGTAGCAAAGGCAATGATCGTTGGATCTGTGCTGCGCAAAAGTTCCTTCATATCAGAGATCTAAGGGCAGACGCCCACCAATGTCGAGCCTTCGGATCAAGGAATACGGCCATGAGCACGGATAATTCACAAAAGCCACACGACCGGCTTGCTGCGCGTCTCAAGACGCAGATGGAATCGGTCAATGCGCTGATCCGCGATCGCATGGCTTCGCGCCACGCACCGCGGATTCCCGAAGTGACCGCGCATCTGGTCGATGCGGGGGGCAAGCGCCTGCGTCCGATGCTGACCTTGGCAGCAGCCCAGATGTGCGGCTACGGCGGCCCCTACGACATCCACCTCGCGGCAACGGTCGAATTTATCCATACCGCCACGCTGCTCCATGACGATGTGGTGGATGAAAGCACGAGGCGGCGCGGACGTCCCACGGCAAACCTGCTGTGGGACAACAAATCCTCCGTGCTGGTCGGTGACTATCTGTTTTCGCGCAGTTTCCAGCTGATGACGGAAACCGGGTCGATGGACGTGTTGCGGATCCTGTCCAATGCGTCGGCCACGATTGCCGAGGGCGAGGTGTTGCAGCTGACGGCTGCACAGAACCTTGCGACGGACGAGGCGGTTTATCTGCAAGTCGTGCGCGGCAAGACCGCAGCCCTGTTTTCCGCCGCAATGGAAGTCGGTGGCGTGATCGCAGATGCGCCCGAAGATCAAATCCGTGCGCTGTTCGACTATGGCGATGCCTTGGGCATCGCGTTCCAGATCGTGGATGATCTGCTTGATTATCAAGGCCAAACCGAAGCGACGGGTAAAAATATCGGCGATGATTTCCGGGAACGCAAATTGACGCTGCCGGTCATCAAGGCGGTTGCAAAAGCCGATACCGAAGAGCGCGCGTTCTGGACGCGCACCATCGAGCGCGGCAAGCAGGACGAAGGCGATCTGGATCATGCTCTGGCGCTTCTCAACAGGCACGATACGCTGAAGGAAACCCAACGCGAAGCGCTGCAATGGGCCGACAGGGCAAAGCACGCGCTATCGTTTTTGCCGGAGCATGAAATCCGCGATATGCTGCGGGATCTGGCCGATTACGTGGTCAGCCGGATCAGGTAATGCGCGTTGTCGTCACCCACCATTCAGGATGATCGGCTGCAATACGGCGCGCGGCTGCGGCGGCGGCATTGGAATCAGGGTAGAGTCCGAAACAGGTTCCTCCCGATCCGGACATCCGCGCAAGATCGGCATCTCCCAGCGCCTCGAGCACCTGCCCGATCTCAGGAAAGCGCTGCGCGGCGACGGGTTGCAGATCATTACGCTGATTCGTGATCCATTGCATGAATTCTTCCCGCGAAGATCCGGCGGGAATTTCAGCCATCGGCGCGTTACACTTGCTCTCAAGCGCCTTGAAGACTTCCAGTGTCGGGACCGGAACCCGCGGATTCGCCAGCACCATATCCAGTTCGGGAAGCGGACCGGCACAGGACAGAACATCCCCGACGCCCTTCATCCGTTGCGCGCGCGATGACAGGCAAACAGGCACATCCGCGCCCAGCCCAAGTGCCACTGCGAGAAGATTCCGTTCTTCACCTCGAAACGCATGCCGCAGGACAGCCGCAGCATCCGCAGATCCACCTCCGATACCGCCACCATGTGGCAGGTTCTTTTGCAGACGGATGTGGCCTGTCATCCCGCATTTTTCCGCAGCGCGCCAGACCAGATTTCGGTGATCCGTTGGAACACCGGCAGAAAATGGGCCTAAGATCTCAAGAGACAATTCGTTTGCCGGACTGAACCACAAATGATCCCCTACATCTGCAAAAACGACAAGAGAATCAAGTAGATGGTACCCGTCAACCCGCTGATCCGTCACATGCAGCGCGAGGTTGATCTTGGCCGGCGCGAACGCCTCAGCCGTCATTGACGACCTTCAACGGTGGCTCGCCTTCTTCTTCCAGTACCGCGTCCAGACCAACCTCCAGCTTGCGGCGGATCCGGTCGGGTTCAACTTCGGTGTCACTCTGTGTGCGGCCGAGGAAGGAAAGCGCGCGTCGCCATTGAAACTGCGCCTCGCGTTCGCGACCTACGGCCCAATAGACATCTCCCAGATGGTCATTGACCACCGGATCGACCGCCAACAGTTCCACCGCGCGCTCCATCTGTGTTACGGCTTCTTCGTACCGGCCAAGGCGGTAATAAACCCAGCCGAGTGAATCCACGATATAGCCACTGCCGGGGCTTCCCGCCACGGCGCGCTCGATCATGTCCAACGCTTCATCCAGCTTGCGATTCTGCTCTACCAGAGAATAGCCGAGATAGTTGAGCACCTGCGGCTGGTTCCCGTTGATCGCCAGCGCAGCACGGAAATCGGCCTCGGAGCTTTCCCAGTCGTCCGAGCGTTCCTCGGCAATCCCTCGGGCGTAGTGCAGGATCCACCGCGAATTGGCCTCCGGCGGCGTCAGTTCGAGCGCGCGACTGTAGGCGTCTATGGCGGCCTCGAATTTATCCTGCCGTACCAGCAAATCGCCCATTGTCGAATGAACGACGGCCAATCCACCGTGGCTGCGCGCAAGCTGTTCCAGAACCTCAACCGCCTGATCCAACTGACCCATACGCCGCAGGGCAGCCGCACGCCCCATTTCGGCCGCGTGATACGCCGGATTATCGGCCGGGACGGCTTTGTATTCGGCAATCGCCAGCGCGTTCTGATCCAGCGATTCGAGCAATCCTGCCGTCAACAGCAACGCGTCGATATGATCCGGCCGCAGATAACGGGCGATACGCGCATAAAGGAGGGTATAATAGTCGCCGGCCTCTTCGCTACGCAGAACCGAAGCGAACGTGAAATACACCTCTGCCATTCCAGCGCGCACATCTGGTATGTGTTGGAATGGCATCGGGTTGTCATCCTGCAGGCGCTCAAGCAGACGTTCCAGTTCCGGGTCGGTTTCGTTTCCAAAATTCTCGCGAATGAGCAGCAGCGCGTCGTCATTGCGCCCCAGTTGGGACAGGATTTCTGCATGGGCCAACACACCGCGACGGGTACGCGCAGCCGCTCCTGCCGCTTCAGAGGCGAGAATGGCATCTGCCTGTGCGAACTCCCCTTGGCTCGCCAGCGCCATGGCCTTGTGATACAAAACAAGGCTTTTGATCGCTGCTTCATTGGACATGTCGTCGAATGCGTCCATCGCACGGGTCATGTCGCCACTGCCAACATATGACCACGCCTGCGCCAGCCCTTCGACCCACGGTCCGATCCCGTCACCCGATGCCTCGCGCGCTTGCAAGGCGGCGTAATCCCCTTCGGCGATCAGGCCTGCGGTGATAACCAGACGCCCGATCTGGCTTTTCTGGTCATCCGCTTCCATCTGGCGGGCCAGCGGCAATGCCTTGTCGATCTCGCCGAGCGAAAGATAGCTTAACGCGGCACTTTCCAGAAGCTCGGGGTTCCCCGGATCCTGCGCCAGAGCCTGCACATAATATTCCGCAGCAACCCCGTAGTCGGATTGTACTGACGCTTGCCGCGCCGCAAGATACGGCCCCGCGACCGACTGTGCCGAAACCGGCGAAAAGCTAGTCACACCCATGCAAAGAGCGGTGACAATCGCTGTATTCGACAGAAAACGGTACATAGTCGGACCTCGTTTTGGTTTTGACGCACAGGCTATCACGTCCAGCCGCACAAGCAATGCGGGCAACCACCACAATGGATGATTGCCCGCAAATCCAAGGTCACAATCGCGTAAACGCTACATATTCGGATAGTTCGGCCCGTCACCGCCTTGCGGCGTGGTCCAGACGATATTCTGGCTGGGATCCTTGATGTCGCAAGTCTTGCAATGCACGCAATTCTGGAAGTTGATGACGAAACGGGGGTCTTTGCCCTCTTCCTCGACAAACTCGTAGACGCCCGCCGGGCAATAACGCGCCGACGGACCGGCGTATTTCGGCAGATTCACGTTCACCGGTATCGAGGCATCCTTCAGCGTCAAATGCGCAGGCTGGCTTTCCTCGTGGTTGGTGAATGAGAATGCTACGTTGGTCAGCCGGTCGAAAGACAGCTTGCCGTCCGGCTTGGGGTAGGTCAGCACCTTGTGCTTGCTCGCCTCTTCGGTAGCTTCCGCGTCAGACTTCCCGTGTTTTAGCGTCCCCATCAGGCTAAAGCCCATCGTGTTGGTCCACATGTCCATCCCGCCCAGGACCAGCGATGCAGTCAGCCCGTATCTCGACCACAGCGGCTTGACGTTGCGCACCCGCTTGAGATCTTTGCCGATCTCACCGCTGCGCACGGCGTCCTCGTAATCGCTCAGCTCATCTGCGGCGCGCCCAGCAGCGATCGCTGCATACGCAGCCTCAGCCGCAGCCTTGCCAGACAGCATCGCGTTGTGGTTGCCCTTGATCCGCGGCACGTTGACCATGCCGACCGAACAACCAAGCAACGCAACACCCGGTGCCACCATCTTGGGCATCGACTGCCATCCACCTTCCGAGATCGCACGCGCCCCGTAGGCCACCCGTTTGCCGCCCTCGAGCAGTTCGGCCACCATCGGGTGATGCTTGAATTGCTGAAAGCTCAGATAAGGGTTCACATGTGGGTTCTTGTACCCCAGATGCACGACGAAGCCGACGTAAACCTGATTGTTGTCAAGATGATAGATGAACGATCCGCCCCCGGCATTGCTACCGAGCGGCCAACCCATCGTGTGGGTAACCGTGCCCTCGCGATGCTTGGCCGGATCGATTTCCCAGATTTCCTTCATGCCAAGGCCGTATTTCTGCGGCTCGTGGCCCTTTGCCAGATCGTATTTCGCGATCACCTGCTTGGAGAGGCTTCCACGGACGCCCTCGGACAGGAAAACATATTTGCCATGCAACTCCATCCCCGGCTCGTAGTTCGGTCCGGGCTGGCCATCAGCACCCAACCCCATCTCGCCGGCGACGACGCCTTTGACCTCGCCCGCGTCGCCATAGACGATCTCGGAACAAGCCATGCCGGGGAAAATCTCGACACCCAGCGCCTCGGCCTGTTCGGCCATCCAGCGACAGACGTTGCCCATGCTGACGATGTAATTGCCGTGGTTGTTCATAAGCGGCGGCATCGGGAAATTGGGGATGCGGACCTGGCCCGCTTCACCCAGCATGTAGAAATTGTCTTCTTTGACCGGCACCGTGATCGGTGCGCCCTTTTCTTTCCAGGCGGGGATAAGCGCATCAATGCCCGACGGGTCCAACACCGCGCCCGACAGAATATGCGCGCCGACCTCCGACCCCTTTTCAAGCACTACAACATTACAGTCCGCATCAAGCTGCTTGAGTCGGATCGCCGCGGAAAGACCCGCAGGCCCCGCGCCCACGATCACCACATCATATTCCATCGCTTCGCGCGTCGTATCGGCCATCTGAAACGCTCCTCCAGGGCAAAATCCGTTTGGAAAGGGCTAAACCACGCGCGGACCCATTGCAATTACAACACCACGTAAAAACGGGTTCAGCGTCAATTTCCGAAACTGCAAAGTGGTTTTCTGCAGCGCCCTGCGGTTGGGGTGTCACCCAGTAATTGACCCGGTCCACCCGTTAATTCCGTGACGCTGACGGCATCGAAACCAAAGTCGTTCCATACGACCGGCCGCCTATGCGCCCATAACCCGCTTGCATTTCGACTACGATTTGGGTCAGGTAAACACCGACGCAATGCACGCGCCCTGTTTTCCGCAGGGCGCGTCCTTACTTGGTAGGCTGGTAATATGGAAAAAGTCCCGATGACCCAAGCTGGGTTCAAGGCGCTTGAAAGCGAACTCAAACGTCTCAAGACGGTCGAAAGACCCGCCATCATCAAGGCTATTGCCGAAGCACGTGAGCACGGCGATCTGTCCGAGAACGCCGAGTACCATTCCGCCAAGGAAAAGCAGTCCTTCATTGAGGGGCGCGTGAAAGAGCTTGAAGGCGTCATTTCGCTCGCGGATGTGATTGATCCCGCAAAACTATCGGGATCGGTCAAATTCGGTGCGCAGGTAACGCTGGTGGACGAGGACACCGAGGAAGAAAAGTCGTATCAAATTGTCGGTGAATACGAGGCGAATATCGAAAGAGGGTTGTTGAATATCAAATCCCCGATCGCCCGCGCACTCATCGGCAAGGAAGAAGGCGACAGTGTCGAAGTCCGCACGCCGGGAGGCCTGAAGTCCTACGAGGTTCTCCGAATCGTCTACGCCTGACAGGATGACGAACATGGAAGACGGCAACTCAGATCAACCGCAAAGGCCCGTTGGGTCGGCGGCGCGCCCTACGCCGCTTGGCATTTATGACAAGGTGAAGCCCGAGATTATCACGGGAATCGAAGTCGTCGCGATCGCGCTTTCGGCAGTGTGGTTGGTTGGCTCGGCGATCTTCTTCATCTTTGCCACACCGCCGGACGTGCCTGAGGGCCAGGGCGGTATACGGTTCTTGATGGTGATGCTGGCGATCTTCATGCCTGTCGGGATGATCTGGGTTGCGGCAACCGCCGCCCGCGCCAGTCGTGTGATGCGCGAGGAAAGCCAGCGTCTGCAGGCCGCAATTGATGCGATCAGACAAGCCTATATCTCCCAGCAACAAGGAGCCCACCTGCGGACCGAGCCTTCGGTCGCGCGCAAGCTGGACGAAATCGCTGCTGCCGCCCGCAAGACCGAGACGGCGCTGGCGACGTTCTCGTCGCGTCGCGACGAGACGCAACGCCGGTTGGCCGACACCCCCAAGCCGGAGCAAAAACCGCAAGAAGACCAGCCTGTGCTGGCGCTTGGCACCTCTTCGGCGGACATGTCGCCACCGCTGGCGACGGACGACCTGATCCGCGCCCTCAATTTCCCTGAGACGGCTGAGGACGAAGCGGGCTTTTCCGCGCTGCGCCGCGCCCTCAAGGATCGCGTGGCTGCACAGCTTATTCAGGCGGCGCAGGACGTGCTGACCCTGTTGTCCCAGGATGGCATCTACATGGACGACCTGCGCCCGGACCGCGCACGCCCCGAGGTATGGCGGCAATTCGGACAGGGCGCACGTGGCAGGACAATTGCGGCCCTCGGCGGGATCCGCGACCGTTCGTCGTTGGCCCTGACGTCTGGCCGGATGAAACAGGATCCGATCTTCCGTGACGCGGCACATCACTTTCTGCGCCGCTTTGACAGGACGTTTGCGGAGTTTGAAAAAACTGCTACAGACGGCGAAATTTCGGCTCTGGCCGACACCCGCACTGCTCGCGCATTCATGCTTTTGGGCCGCGTGGCAGGAACCTTCGACTAAATCCCGAAACTGCCCCACGGGATGTAGCGTACGAGATCACCCTGAGCGACTTCGGTCACGTCTTCTCCCAGATCAACCAGCCCCTCGGCCCAACTCAACCCGCTGATCCGACCTGATCCTTCGGAGGCAAAAACCTCTGCCTGCCCTTCGCGTATGCGTGCGCGCAGATACTCCCTCCGGCCCGCTTTCTTGGCTTTGGAAAATCCCGCCGGGACGTCAAAGCCCTGAGGCGTCAGCCAGCCTTCGCCAGCCATCAGCCCCAGCGCCGGCCGGGTAAAGACCAATGCGCAAACCATTGCCGCTACGGGATTTCCCGGCAATCCGAATACCGGTAAGCCGCGCCACATTCCCAGCGCCAAAGGCCGCCCCGGCTTGATCGCGATGCGCCAAAGCGTCATCGCGCCTGCTTCGTTCAGAAGGGCGGAAACGTGATCCTCGTCACCTGCGGATGCGCCCCCGCTTGTCAGAATGGCATCGACCCGACCAACGGCAGAATCGAGCGTTTGCCGCAGGAGATCGCGATTGTCCGGCACCCGCCCGAGGTCCTCCACCGCATATCCCAGACGCGCCATCAAACCGCCCAGCATTGGCCGGTTCGCGTCGAATATCTGACCTGCCTGCGCGTCTGCCCCCACCTCCACCAATTCGTTTCCGGTAGAGAGGATGCCAACGCGCAAGGCCTGCCTGACCGCCACCTGATGCACCCCGGTCGCGGCCATCAGCGCAAGGTCGGCAGGCGTAATCCGGCGGCGGCATCCAAGAACCGCTTCATCTGCTTGCACGTCTTCGCCGGCTTTGCGTGTATTCGCGCCCATCTTCACCGCGCCGTTGAATTCGATGGTATTTTCATCAACGGTGCAATCCTCCTGAAGAATCACCGTATCCACACCCTCTGGCAACGCCGCACCCGTCAGAACACGGATCGCATGGTTCGGTGGCAGTATTCCCGGTGCATCGCCTGCCGCCGCGCGTTCGGCCACCAGAGGCAAGCGGTGTGCCCCCGCCGCACGCCCCCCGGCAAAGCCGTACCCGTCCACTGCGGTATTCGGCATCGGCGGATTGGCCCGCCGCGCCACGACGTCCTGTGCCGCGACCCGCCCCAATGCCTGCGCAAGCGGTACGGTTTCGATCTGCGCAACGGGCGAAAGCCGATCCCGCAGCAACGCCAACGCTTCGTCCACCTGCGTCCACTTCACGCCCGGCGGAAGGGCAAAGCAATCGTTGCGCAATGGCCTGTTCGCGGTTGCGAAGGCGCAAAGCGTTTCCGACATTCCGGTGCCCAAAATCCATGCTTCCTCCCGCGCTTCCGCAGGAACATCGGCCATATGCGCGGCAAGCGTTGCGGCGGGGACGCGCGCCAGCGCATCCGCGAGCAGGCGCACCTGCGCGCGGTCACGGATTTCATCGCCTCCCGCTTCTTTCACCGCAGCCTCGATGATCCCCGGCCAGATCTCGGCCAGAACCACGGGCGCATCCTCCCACGGCTCGAACGGCCAGACAGCCACGCCATCCATCCGCCTGAGCCGCGCAAGCATCGGCAAACCCATCATGATCTGACCGCCTACGGTCGGCGGAAATGACATCTGAAAACAAGAGGATGCCGCCTTTGCCACCCTGTCGCAGCTTCGCTTTTCGGCGATTGGATCAAATGTGATTGCATCTTTTCGGTACGGCAGTCCGGGCCAGCGATCCCGATGTGATTTCCCCCAGAACGGCCCCGGCCCGTCGAACAAGGCATTCAGCCGCTCTGCCACGTCAAAACGGTTGTTTGTGCCGTCCGGCGCGTCCGTGATCTGCTGCTCGAACCAATCCCAAAGGCGTAAGGGATCATCGGTTCCGGTCACTTTATGCGCGAAACCGGTGGGGTATCCGAAGGGGAAGTCGAAACTTGCCAGCAGACGCCGTCCCGCGACCTGTTCAGATTGCATCAGCGTCTTGATCCACGCCTCCGCTTCGCTTCGCGTCCGGCAATAAACCGGATCCTGGCTGATCCCCTCCCGCGTCAAACCAAGCCAGATCGCGTCTTTCGACGCGCGCGCGGGCGCACGTTTGGCGGCCGACCAGTCAACGACGAGAACGGTGTCGAAACCGTTCATAACCCAACCTCAGACAGGATGAATTCAGCGATTGCCTTTGTGTCATCCAGATCGAAAGTCGGGCGGTCCAGCGTCAGGGGGATATCACTTGCGACGGCGCGGATCGTCGGATCGTCTGGCGCGATCAGGGGGTTGCCAGTCACTGCGCGGTGGGCTTCGACCTTGGGATGGGCATCGCGTTTGTACCCCTCGATCAGCACCAGATCGACCGGTGCGAGCTTTCCCAGCAATACCTCCAGTGTCGGCTCTTGCGCATCGCGCAGCTCGTGCATCAGGGCGTAGCGGTTCCGTGACGCCAGCAGCACCTCGGTGGCCCCCGCAACCCGGTGGCGGTGGCTGTCTTTCCCTGCGTGGTCAACGTCGAAAGTGTGATGCGCGTGTTTTATCGTCGAAACCCGTAATCCACGCCCGGTAATATCGGTGACCAGCCGCTCCATCAGGCCAGTTTTGCCTGCATTTTTCCAGCCTACGACACCATAAACCCTCATAGCATCGCCTCTGCCTTGGCCAGATCTTCTGGCGTGTTTACATTAAAGAAGGGATCGAAGCCGTTCGCCCTGAATACAGTTTCCCGCCCGTCATGCTGCTCTGTCCAGATCACCACCTTGCGCAGCCCACCTTGCAGCGCTGTGCGCAGATCCTCGCGCAGGGCGACCGGCCAAAGACCGAAAGTCGGATGCCGCGCGGTGCCCCGTTTGGGATCGGGCGTCGCGGCCAGTACCAACGGGTGCGTCATGCCTTCGCTCGCCTCCAACAGGCGGGGCACCAGATCGCAAGGAAAGAACGGTGTGTCCGCAGCGACGGTCACGATCGTGTCTGCGCCTTGTGCGGCCGCCCAGTCCATCCCCGCCAGCACCCCGGCCAACGGGCCGGCATACCCGTCGATACTGTCGGGCAGAACGGTAAGCCCCAGATCGAACCGCCCCGGATCGCCGTTTGCGTTCAACGCAAGCTCCGCGACCTGCGGCTCCAACCGGTCGATGACGCGGTTCAACAAGGTTTGCCCGCCAAGGAGCAGCAATCCCTTGTCCCCACCGCCCATACGAGTGGCCAACCCGCCTGCCAGGATCACGCCGAGAGGTTGTTTCACGCAGCCCCCTTGCGGCCCGAGCGCTTCGGCTCTTCCGCGATTGCCTGGGGGTCCGCATCACGGATCAACCGCTCTTCACCCGACAGACAGACAAACCGCTGCCCGCGCAGCCGCCCGATGAGCGTCAGGCCAACCTGCCGCGCGATCTCGACACCCCATGCGGTAAACCCGGAGCGGGACGCCAGCACCGGAATGCCCATCATTGCGGTCTTTATCACCATCTCGGAAGTCAGCCGCCCGGTCGTATACAAGATCTTGTCGCTGGCTTGCGCGCCTTCGGACAGCATCCAGCCCGCGATCTTGTCGACCGCGTTGTGGCGGCCGACGTCCTCCATATAGACCAGCGGACGATCACCCTGGCACAGGACCGTGCCGTGGATCGCACCGGCCTCAAGGTATAGCGACGGCGTGCGATTGATCCGCGCCGACAATGCATAAAGCCAAGACGTGCGCAGTTCTGCCCTGGGCAGTGCCACGCCTTCGAGCCCTTCCATCATATCACCAAAGACAGTTCCGACGGCACAGCCGCTGGTCCGGGTCTTGCGGCGCATCTTGTCTTCATAGTCGGTGGCACGGGCGGTACGGACAACGATCGTCTCAAGCTCTTCATCGTAATCAATGCCCGTGATGTCTTCACCATCCCGCAACATCCCCTGATTGCGCAGAAAACCCAATGCCAGATAGTCGGGATAGTCACCGATGGTCATCGCCGTCACGATCTCCTGAGCATTCAGAAAGATCGTCAGGGGGCGTTCTTCGACGACGCGTGTTTCGACCTCCGCACCGGTGTGATCGGTACCGATCACAGCGCGCGTAAGACGAACCGCACCCGGATCGGGTGCGATGAGATAACCGTCAAGATCAGAGCGTTGCGCCAATTGCATCCCCTCTCGATGAGTTGTAGGCCGATGCGAACAATCTAGAGGCATCCAATGGCTGCTACCACCTCGAAATCCGCCTACGGCGAAGGCGTC
>JAGXFI010000088.1 GCA_024637305.1 Sulfitobacter sp. | reverse complement strand
TGCGACGCCCTCCCCCGGCATGGTTCCTCCCGGTCCCTGAACGTATACGGGGGGGCGCAGCGCAGCATTTTGCTAGCGACTGGCTTCTTCACGGGGGAATCCACTTGGAATCCACCTCGGCGACAGATCGAAATAAAGTCACGATATTACAGCAACTTACGTTGGTTCGCCCAACTTTCAGGGTGGATTTTACTATTTTTGTCAAGAATCCACCCAGCGGAAGCCAGGGAAGCCACTTTGACCAGAAGCCAGGCATTGGAATCCAGCCCACCGCGAAGGCATTGAACCCGTGCAAGATTTTCTGTTGACAGACCTGCCCCCCTTGACTCATACCTTGATCATCGAAGCAGTTCGCCCGGAGAAACCCTCTCGGGCGATTTTGATTTGCCCAACATCGCCGACCCCGATCTGATCGCTGGCCATTCGCCCGCGCACATCGGCGTGTCCGACTATCAGAGAGCCCCCATGGACCTCGTTTTTGCGCCAAGCCAGATCGAGACGTGGCCGATTGATCGGCTGCGGCCCTATGCTCGCAATGCCAAGATCCACGGCGACGACCAGGTGGCCAAGATCGCCGCCAGCATGGCCAAGTTCGGCTGGACCGTGCCTTGCATGGTCGCCGACGATGGTGAGCTGATCGCAGGCCACGGCCGGGTGCTGGCCGCCACCATGCTGGGGCTGAAGGACGTGCCGGTGATCCGGCTTGGCCACCTGGATGAAGCCGAGCGCCGCGCCTACCGCATCGCGGACAATAAATTGACCGAGTTGGGCGAATGGGACGAGGCAATGCTGCGCGACGAGATCGCGGGGCTGCTGGCCGAGGATTTCGACCTGTCGCTGCTGGGCATCACCGACGAGGATCTGAACGCGCTGCTGCAGGATCCGGATCAACCTGAAGGTGGCGCTGTTGAGGGTGAGGATGACATACCCGAACCGCCGGTCACGCCGGTTTCGGTTGCGGGCGATCTCTGGCAACTCGGATCACACCGGCTGATCTGCGGCGACAGCACATCCGCCGATGTGGTCGGCCGACTTCTTGGCGATATGAAGCCGCTGCTTATGGTGACGGACCCGCCCTATGGCGTGGAATATGATCCGTCCTGGCGCAACCAGGCGGGGGCGGCCAAGACCAAACGCACCGGCAAGGTGCTGAACGATGACCGTGCCGACTGGAGCGAGGCGTGGGCGCTGTTTCCCGGCGACGTTGCCTATGTCTGGCATGGGGCACTGCATGCCACGACCGTGGCCGAGAGCCTGGTAGCGGCGGGCTTCGCAGTCCGCTCGCAGATCATCTGGGCCAAGGACCGCCTCGTTCTCAGCCGAGGCGACTATCACTGGCAACATGAACCCTGCTGGTATGCGGTCAAGAAGACCGGCAAAGGCCACTGGGCGGGCGACCGCAAACAGACCACCCTCTGGCACATATCCGGCAAGGATCAGGATGCGGCCACCGTCCACGGCACCCAGAAGCCGGTCGAGTGCATGCGCCGCCCGATCCTGAACAATTCCAGCCCGGGTCAGGCCGTCTTTGAACCGTTCATGGGATCCGGCACCACGCTGATCGCGGCTGAAACGACCGGGCGCGTCTGCTTCGGGATCGAGTTGAACCCGGCCTACGTGGATGTCGCCATCGAGCGCTGGCAGCAATTCACCGGTGCCAATGCCGTGCTGGCCGACACGGGTGAGACCTTCGCCGACTTGAAGGCAAAGAGGCTGGCGGCATGAATATGCCAACCGTGCCGCAAAAGATCGAGTATTGGCCGCTGAAGTTCGGACGGTCAGGAGGCGTTCAAACGATGTACCGTGCCGCGTCCGTCGACCTTTTCGGAGGTGATCGGCAGGCCCAGCTTCTTCTTCAGCGCCCCCGAGATCATGCCCCTCGCGCTATGAGCTTGCCAACCGGTTGCCGCGACAATCTCGGCGATAGTAGCGCCTTCGGGACGCTGCAGAAGGGTGATGATCTGCGCCTGTTTGGTTCCGGCGCGCGGTGTCGGCGGTTTGGACGCAGGCGGTTGTGCAGCGTGGGTGCGGATCGCAGCCATGGTCTTGACCACGACGGGCTCAACCCCGATGGCCAGCAGGCCCGCGTCGGTGGCGACCAGCGTGGTGCCGTGGCCATCGCCGGTCTCGCGCCAGAACGGCTCGCCTTTGCGCAGGTCGGCGTCGACCTCCTCGAGCCAGCCGCGTCCGATCATCATGGTGATGACCTTTTTCGCAGCGGCACCATGCAACCCCTTGGGCAGCGGCATTGCGAGATTGTCTGCGCGCTGGGCAGCAGTGCTAAGAATGATGGTTTGCGTGTCGGTAAGTTTGGGCATCTGAGCCTCCGGTCCTGATCGGGTGGCGCGGGATTGCGCAACCGTCTACCGGGGCAAGCCCGCCGCATTGGCGGGCCGCGTCATAGTGCGTGGTCGGCTTATTCGGCGTGCTCACCCTCGCCAAAGGCGCTGTCGGTGATGCGCTTGAGCAGCCCGGCGTGATGCTCAAGGGTACCGACCATTGCCCAGCCAACCTCGTCAGGATGGCAGTTGAAATGATCGTCGCTGAGCGTCTGCAGGCGAGCGAGCATCTCATCGATCTCGGCCTTCTTGGCCGTAAAGGCGCTCAAGGCGGCTTCGCGGTTGCGACGGGCCTTCTCGGCGCGCAGCTGGTGGCGGGGTGTGGTGATCGGGTTGAGGCGTGTCATGGCGTGGCTCCGTTGGGTGAGTTGCATCGTTTTCATGTCATCACCATCGCTCTGCTGCGCCGATTATCGTAGGCAATTCCAAGCAATATCAGTGCTTTCTGATTACACTGGGGGCTTCAAATCAACTGCAGGTCGGCCAGCACGGCGCTGGCTGCAGCCAGCTGCGTGGTCGGCAATTCAATCTTGATGTGCGAGATCACATCGGAGGCTTCGGCGGTGATCCCGTCCTCGCGCAGCGCGGCCTCGATGGCGGCGGCAACAGCGTCGGGGCGCGAGCGGTCGAACTGGGCGGGCAGCGCGTCATGGTCGATGCGGATTGTGGTGATGGCGGTCATGTCCGTGTCCTCATTCCTGCTTTTCGATAATCGCGAGGATCGCGCAGGCCATCCCGCCGAGGAATTCGCTGCGGCGAAAGATGATCTCGTCAATTTCACCCGCGGTGGTGATCGCGGGATCGACCTCCAGGTCTGTCGCCATGTGCGGTAGCAGGCGGACGGCCTCGGCGTTGAATCGTTGAGCGATGGTCATGGGCGGGTCTCCGATCCGGGGGTGATCTCCTGATCCGAGAGTCGCTCGACGGGCGAGTGTAATCAACTGAATAAGATCACTATTTCCGTTTAAGTCCAATATCTTGAGGTCAAACCAATCGCCATGGAAGGTATGTCAGAGCGCGACTATTCCGCTCATTCCGGCCTGTCGCGCGGGGCAATCCAGAAGGCGCGCAAGGCCGGTCGGCTGGTGGTTTATAGCGATGGCTCGATCAACGCCGCCGCGTCCGATGTGCGCCGGGCGGAGATGACGGATCCGGACCAGCAGCGGCGCAGCACTGGCGGCGACACCGCATTCAGCGGTCCAGCTGACAGTTCGTCCTACCTGAAGGCCCGCACTGCGCTGACCGTCTACCAGGCGCAGGAACGCCAGCTGGCGATCCAGAAGAAGAAAGGCACGCTGGTCGACCGCGCCCGCGCCGAGACGCTGGTGTTTCGCCTGGCACGCCAGGAACGCGATGTCTGGGTCACATGGCCATCCCGCGTCTCGGCGCTGATAGCGGCCGAAGTGGCATCGGAGGTGGAAAAGCAATCCGGCACACCGGTGATCATCGAGGCCGCGATCCTGCAGAGGGTGCTGGAAACCCATGTCAGAGCGCAACTCGACGCCCTTGCCGACCTCCGGGTCAGCCTCGGACAGTGAAGACACGGCACACGATGACCTGACGGCAGACCTCGATCTCGCCTTTGACGGGGCCGAAGACATCCTGCGCGCCTGGCGTCGCGGGATGCGGCCCGACGCGGATCTCACGGTGTCGGAATGGGCGGATGCGCATCGCAAGCTGTCCTCGCGGGCCAGCGCGGAACCCGGACAATACCGCACCACGCGGACGCCGTACCTGCGCGAGATCATGGATGCGCTGTCGCCCCGCCACCCCGCGCAACGTATCAGCTTCATGAAGGCCGCGCAGGTCGGCGCGACCGAGGCGGGCAACAACTGGATTGGCTTTGTCATCCACCACGCGCCGGGCCCGATGCTGGCTGTGCTGCCGACGGTGGAGATGGCCAAACGGACCTCGCGCGGGCGGATCGACCCGCTGATCGAGGACAGTCCGGCGCTGAAGGAACGGGTGCAGCCTGCTCGGTCGCGGGATGCGGGCAACTCGATGCTGTCCAAGGAATTCCCCGGCGGCATTCTGGTGCTGACAGGGGCGAACTCCGCCACCGGCCTGCGGTCGATGCCTGCGCGGTATATCTTTCTGGATGAGGTCGACGCCTATCCGGCCTCGGCCGACGAGGAAGGCGATCCGGTCACGCTGGCCGAAGCGCGCACGACCACTTTCTCGCACCGGCGCAAGGTGTTCATGGTCTCGACGCCCACGATCCGCGGGCTGAGCCGGATCGAACGGGAATATGAGGCCAGCGACCAGCGCCGCTATTTCGTGCCCTGTCCGCATTGCGGGGCGATGCAATGGCTGCGGTTTGAGCGGCTGCGCTGGGACAAGGGGCGGCCGGACACAGCCGCCTATTACTGCGAGGGCTGCGAAAAGCCGATCGCAGAGCATCACAAGACGCAGATGCTGGAGCGCGGGGAATGGCGCGCGACAACCGTTTCCGCTGATCCGCATTCCATCGGTTTCCACCTCTCGGCGCTCTATTCGCCGCTGGGCTGGAAAAGCTGGCAGCAGATCGCGCGCGACTGGTTGGCGGCCCAAGGCTCGGAGGAAATGCTGCGCGCCGCACGCAACACGCTGCTGGGTGAGACATGGGTCGAAAGTGGCGATGCGCCCGAATGGCAGCGGCTGGCGGAACGACGCGAGGCTTACGCGGGCGCGCAGATCCCGGTGGGCGGTCTGTTTCTGACCGCGGGCGTCGATGTGCAGAAGGACCGGATCGAGATCGATGTCTGGGCCTGGGGCAGGGGACTTGAGAGCTGGCTGGTCGATCACATCGTCATTGCCGGTGGCCCGGATGATCCGCAGTGCTGGGACAAGCTGACGGCCCTCTTGGGGCGGACCTGGGTTTGCACCAACGGGGCGGTGATGGTGATCGGCAAGCTGGCCATCGACACCGGGTATGAGGCCGCCGCCGTTTATGCATGGGCGCGGGCGCAGGGGTTCGATCAGGTCGCACCCGTCAAAGGCCTCGAGGGCTTCAACCGCGCGACGCCGGTATCGGGCCCGACTTTTGTCGACGCCACCATCGGCGGCAAGCGTCTGCGCCGGGGCGCGCGGCTCTGGTCGGTGGCCACGGCCACCTTCAAGACAGAGACATACCGCTTCCTGCGGCTGGAGCGGCCCTCGGATGAAGACCGGAACTTGGGCATCTGCGATGCCCCCGGCACCGTGCATCTGCCCGACTGGATCGACACCGAATGGCTGAAACAGCTGGTGGCAGAGCAACTGGTCACCGTGCGCAACAAGCGCGGCTATGCCCACCCGGAATGGCAGAAGATGCGGGAACGGAACGAGGCGCTGGACGCCCGCGTCTATGCGCGGGCTGCCGCGTGGATCATGGGCGCGGATCGCTTTGACGAGCGGATGTGGCGGCAGTTGGAAAAACAGGCGGGTGTGGAAACTGCGGCAGCCGTGGCAAAGCCAGAAACCGACCAACCGGTCGAGCCGCAAGCCGGTCGTATCACCGCCCCACGGCGGCGCGGCTGGAAAATCAGCACGCCCAAATACATGGAATGAGCAGTATCCCAATGACCCTCGAGGATCTCAAAACCCGCCACGGCGCGCTGCTGGCTGCGCGCTACAGCGGCACGCGGTCGGTCAGCTATGATGGCAAGACCGTAAACTACGGATCAGACGCAGAGCTCGCCGCCGCGATTGCCGATATCGAGCGCCGGATCGCCACGCTGGAACGGACCGGTCGCAGGGTGTTGCGCCCGTATGCCGTGAAGGACCTTTGATGACTGCTATGAACTGGCGCCAGCGCCTCGGAGCCTTTGTCGGCGGGTTCGATGCAGGCCAGCATCATCGCCGGTTGCGCGGCTTCCGCGCGACGCGGGCCCATGTCAACGCGCTGATCACGGCCTCGGGCCCCGGCATCACCGCCCGCGCGCGCTGGCTGGTGCGCAATAACGGCTATGCCGTGAACGCGGTGGAAAGCTGGGCCGCCAATACCGTCGGCGACGGCATCAAGCCGATCTCGAAGATCGCAGATGCTGCGCGCAAGGAAGACCTGCAGCGGCTCTGGCTTGCCTGGACCGACGAGGCGGATGCCGAGGGTCTGACCGACTTCTACGGGCTGCAGCGCCGGGCCGCCCGCGAGGTGTTCATCGCAGGCGAGGTCTTCTTCCGGATCCGGATGCGCCGCGCGGGTGACGGTATGACCGTCCCTTTGCAGCTTCAGATGCTGCCCGCCGAGATGCTGCCGCTGGAGCAAAGCGGCACAGCAGAAAATGGCAACGCCGTCCGGCAAGGCATCGAGTTCGACCGGATTGGCCGCCGCGTGGCGTATCACTTTCTCCGCCGCCATCCCGGAGACAGTACTGATAGAGGACTGGCAGGTGAGATCGTCCGCGTGCCAGCATCGGAGGTCATCCATGTGATCGATCCGGTCGAGGGCGGTCAGCTGCGCGGGGTCTCAAGGCTGGCACCTGCCATCGTGAAGCTGTTCCTGCTCGATCAGTATGACGATGCAGAGCTGGACCGCAAAAAGGTCGCGGCGATGTACGCAATGTTCGTGACCTCGCCCGCACCGGAGAACGCGCTCGCCCCGGTCGAGGATGACGACACCCCCGCCGGCGTGGAAATCAGCCCGGGCCAGATCGTCCGGCTGGACCCGGGCGAGGATGTCACCGTCGGTCAGCCCGCCGACAGCGGCGGCACCTACGAGCCGTTCCAGTACCGCACGTTGCTGCAAATCTCCGCCGCACTGGGCATTCCTTATCCCTATCTTGCCAATGATATGGTGAAGGGAAACTTCTCGAACTCGCGCCTCGCACTGATCGAGTTCCGTCGCCGTGTCTCTGCCTGGCAGCATTCGGTCATGGTGTATCAGCTCTGTCGTCCAGTCTATGCGCGCTGGATGGACGCGGCGGTGCTGTCCCGGGCGCTCACCCTGCCAGGCTATGAAACCAATCGGTCGCGGCTGCTCACCGCCGACTGGCTGCCCACGAAATGGGACTGGGTCGATCCACTCAAGGACGCCAATGCAGAGATCGCCCAGATCGAGGCGGGCCTCAAATCCCGCACGCAGGCCATCGCCGAGCGCGGCTATGACGCCGAGCAGGTGGACCGGGAGATCGCAGCAGAACGCGCGCGCGAGCGTGCGCTGGGTCTCGACTTCCGCCGCCCCGGGTCGCC
>JAGXFI010000087.1 GCA_024637305.1 Sulfitobacter sp. | reverse complement strand
ATGGAAACGTGGAACGGAGTTGCCATGACCATGCGCCTGGCCCCCACCCCGCTCGGCCCAGCCGACGACGGGAAACCAACGCATGCCCAGACCGTGCAGCCATTCGCGCATCCCGCCCGCAGCAAACTCGACGTATTTCTCAGCCCATGCGCGTGGGTTTGCATCCTCCGGTCGGTCGAACTGCGCAGAGCCCAGCCAATCGTTCCAGGCCAGATCGGCGCTGTCACGGATTCCGATGCGACGTTGTTCCGGCGTGTCGACCATGAACAGTCCGCCAAGCGACCAAAAGGCTTGTCCCCCGAGCGATTGCGGGGCTTCCTGATCCAGCATCAAGACGCGCCGTCCGCGCAGGACAACTTCGTGCGCGGCGGTCATGCCGGCCAGACCCGCACCCACGACAATGATGTCAGGTTTGAACTTGTCCAATCTGCCGCCTCCCTGTTTCGCACGAAGCTAAACGCGGGCGGCAAGGCTGTCGAGCGGAAGGCGATTACAGCGACCCGCCACTCAGGTTCTTTTTGCAGGTATCGGGCGGCACTTTGGACGCAGTGAACGCCTCTTCGCCACATGCTGCGCAGCGGTAGTGGCGCAAGCTTCCCTTGTCACCGGTCGCGTCCCGTCGCCAACGGCAATATCGCGTCCCCCGGTGCCGTCGCGCATAGATCGCTACAAGCACCAGGGCGACGACAAAAGCGATGACGAAAGGCATTGCGGATCAGACGGACCGTTCGATCATCAGTTTCTTGATCTTGGAAATCGCCAGCGCCGGGTTCAGACCCTTCGGGCAGGTCTTGGCGCAGTTCATGATCGTGTGACAACGATAGAGCTTGAAGGGATCTTCGAGATCGTCAAGCCGTTCGCCCGTCGCTTCGTCGCGGCTGTCATTGATCCAGCGGAACGCATGAAGCAGCGACGCTGGCCCGAGGTAGCGATCGCCGTTCCACCAATAGCTGGGACAAGCCGTCGAACAGCAGGCGCACATGATGCATTCGTAAAGCCCGTCGAGCTTTTCACGATCCTCGATGGATTGCTTCCATTCCTTGGCGGGGGCCGGCGTTTCGGTCTTGAGCCAAGGCTGGACCGATGCGTGCTGCGCATAAAAATGGGTCAGATCGGGGATGAGATCCTTGATCACCGGCATATGCGGCAGCGGATAGATCTTTATCACACCGCTTACTTCTTCCATGCCGTAAGTGCACGCCAGCGTGTTGATACCGTCGATGTTCATCGCGCAGGAGCCACAGATACCTTCGCGGCAGGACCGGCGGAACGTCAGCGTCGGATCGATCTCGTTCTTGATCTTGATAAGCGCGTCCAGGATCATTGGCCCGCAGGTGTCCATGTCGACGAAATAGGTGTCTACGGCTGGGTTCTTGTCGTCGTCAGGATTCCAGCGATAGACATGAAATTCGCGCAGATTGGTGGCTCCCTCGGGCTTGGGCCATGTCTTGCCCGTCGTCATGCGGGAATTCTTGGGGAGCGTCAGTTGTACCATGATGCTGTTCCTTCAGATCGGATCGCGCCGAAGCGCTTAAGCGAGAGTTTTGCTGCGTAGGCAGCTTTGGGTTTCGGGGCGCGCAAGGGTGTTGCGCACTGTCATGACAGTCATATCGTCCACACCCGACAGCGCAGACCTTGCCAGATCGCGAAGTTCCACGGCGCTGGCGTTGTCGATGACACAATCGGTGAATGGCGTAATCAGTTGCTTGGGCACTTGTGGAAAATGAATGGCCAGCGTTTCGGCCACAACCCCTTTGGTGCCTTCACGCGCCGTGTTGTCCACGGCCATCTTTATTTCGGTGCAGGCCGTCAGTGCGAGGACGGAAAGAATGAGAAAACGGGTCATGTGGTCGCTCCGCGAACAGGAAGTTTGATGTCGGTCAGCGCTGTTTCCGCCAAGGTCACCAACCGCTCCGCATCATCGACGAAATGTGCGATGAGCGTTTCCATGAACGGCACATCATGCGCGGCAGTCCACAAAAGCATCTGATATTCCGGATCGTCGGCCATGGCCGCGTCGCGGTCGGTGCTGTCGAGTTGGGCAGGATCGCGCGCCTTTTTCTGAAAGGACGATCCGCCGCCAAAGCGTTGCACCTGCCCCAGTCCATTGTCACGGACCGGCAAGCCGAGCGTGCCAAGAATTTCGGTGCGGTAGGCGTCCGAAGAGACCCACGCATCATAGCAGATGCCGATATGTTCAGGCTCCGCCGCTCGGGTGAGCATCTGCGCATAGGTCGGCAGAGCCGCCATCATGATGCGCATCCGTTCAAGCGGGCCGTACCCCGCGTTGCGCTGCAACTTGGCCAGCAGAGAGGCGGTCCAATTGAGAAAACTGCGATAGATTATCACGCTGTGGGTGAAATCGGCATTCGCATAGCCTTGACTGGCTTTCTGGCGTGTACCATCCGGTGCCGGTTCGCGATCTTCGTAAGACATGACGATCATCGGGCGCGCGCCTATGTCGCCCTTGCGGATCGCGGTCGCATCATGATTGTAAAGCTCGCGGGATGCGCATGTCTCCACCGGATCGGCACCAAAGCGGCAATTGTTGTAAAACGCACCACCCGTCGCCCCATACGGCGCATTGCGCATCAGCCAGTCCACGATTGCGTGATTGCCGGAGCGGCGCATGCCGAACACCTGGATCGCGCAGACGGGATCCACCCCCGCCCGCTGCCATCCGGTGCCGATCTGTTGCGCCGCACCCATGCTCAGTAAACCCGCGCCTTCGGAGCGATTTTCTTGAGGTCGATGCCACCCTCGTTATGGCTCGTAAGCGGTTGCGTATGCACTCCACGAAAGCCCAGCGATGCCGCATTGCCCTTGAACCACACGAGGCTGTGCTTGCGCCAGTTCTCGTCGTCGCGGTCCGGGTAATCCTCGTGCGCGTGTGCGCCCCGGCTTTCCTTGCGGGCGGCGGCGGCGGTGATGGTGGCCACGGCGTTCGGCATCAGGTTGGTCAGTTCGAGCGTCTCCATCAGGTCCGAGTTCCAGACCAGCGACTTGTCCGTCACCTTCAGATCTTCGAGCTTGCCGGCGACGGTTTTCATCTTTGCCTCACCTTCCGCCAGCGTCTTGTCTGTCCGGAACACAGCGGCGTCGGCCTGCATGGTCTGTTGCATTTCAAGGCGCAGTTCGGCGGTCGGCACATGGCCTTTGGCATAGCGCAATCCGTCGAAACGGCTGAACGCAGCCTCGACCGAGCGCTTGTTGGGCGTCGGCACGGCGGATTTCGGATCAACGATCTCTGCGGCGCGAATGGCAGCGGCGCGGCCAAAAACGACCAGGTCGATCAGCGAGTTCGACCCCAACCGGTTCGCCCCATGAACAGAGGCGCATCCTGCCTCGCCCACGGCCATCAGACCGGGCGAAACCGCATCCGAATTGTCCTTGGTCGGGGCCAGCACCTCACCCCAGTAGTTCGTCGGAATGCCACCCATGTTGTAGTGAACGGTCGGCAACACCGGGATCGGTTCTTTCGTCAGGTCCACGCCCGCAAAGATACGCGCAGATTCCGAAATGCCCGGCAGGCGCAGGTCCAGTGTTTCGGGCGGCAGGTGGTTGAGATGCAGGTGGATGTGGTCGTTCTTTTCGCCCACACCTCGGCCTTCGCGAATTTCCATCGTCATGCAGCGGCTGACCACGTCCCGCGACGCGAGATCCTTGTAGGTCGGCGCGTAGCGTTCCATGAACCGTTCGCCTTCGGAGTTGGTCAGATATCCGCCCTCGCCCCGCGCTCCTTCGGTAATGAGACAGCCTGCACCATAGATGCCGGTGGGGTGAAACTGGACGAACTCCATATCCTGCAACGGCAGACCGGCGCGCGCCGTCATCCCGCCGCCGTCACCGGTGCAGGTATGCGCGGACGTGGCCGAGAAATAGGCGCGGCCATAGCCACCCGTCGCCAGCACCACCATCTTGGCCGAGAATAGATGCATCGTACCATCGTCAAGCTTCCAGCAAAGGACACCCTGACAAACACCGTCATCGGACATGATCAGATCAATCGCGAAATACTCGATGTAGAATTCCGCATTGTTCTTAAGAGACTGCCCGTAAAGCGTGTGCAAGATCGCATGACCAGTGCGATCTGCGGCGGCACAGGTTCGCTGCACGGGGGGTCCTTCGCCAAATTCGGTGGTGTGACCGCCGAAAGGTCGCTGGTAAATCTTGCCCTCTTCGGTGCGCGAGAACGGCACGCCGTAATGCTCAAGTTCGTAAACCGCCTTGGGGGCTTCACGCGCCAAATACTCCATCGCGTCCGTATCGCCGAGCCAATCCGACCCCTTGACCGTATCGTACATGTGCCATTGCCAGTTGTCGGGCCCCATGTTGGACAGCGATGCCGCGATGCCACCCTGCGCCGCAACGGTGTGGGACCGCGTCGGGAATACTTTGGAGATGCACGCCGTGCGCAACCCCTGCTCCGCCATGCCGAGCGTCGCGCGCAGCCCCGCGCCGCCGGCCCCTACAACGACGACATCATATTCGTGTGTTTCATATTCATAAGCAGCCATGTCGGATCTCCCGGAATCAGGCGATTGAGGTCACAGGGCCAGACGTGCAATGGCGAAGATGCCAATCGCCGCTGCGCCGTAGCTGAGGCAGGTCATCGCGATGATCCAAACCTTTTGCGCTGTGCCGTGTACGTAATCTTCGATCAGTGTTTGCACACCGTCATTGAAATGTTTGAAGCCCACCGCCAGCGTCAGCGCCGCGATGATGGCGGGGAATGGACGGCTGTAATAGACGAGGATTTCTTCGTAGCTTCCCCCCAGCGCCGAACCAAAGGTAAAGACGAAAAGCGGGATCAAGATCAGCAGCGCCACGGAACTGATCGTCATGGACCAGTGATGGGCTGTCCCTGATTTGGCGGACCCAAGCCCGGTGGCCCTTTTACGGTCGGTGATGAATCGCATTTCCTGCCCCCTCAAACGATCAGTATTGTAAGCAGCGTCAGAACGACCGAACCGCCGATACAGGTCCAGCCGAGGATCTCCACCGTGGGAATATCCATCATGACGGCGTTGTCCCAGATCAGATGCCGGATGCCCGCAAGCGTGTGATACCACAGCCCCAGCACCGACAGCGTGAGGACGATATCGCCAAACCAGCTGGTCAAGATCACGTTCACAGTGTCGAAATATTCCGCCGAAGTCGCCGCCGCAAGAAACCACCACACGATCAGCAACGCCGTGATGAGCATCGCGTTGCCGGTGATGCGCGTCAGAATCGACGTTATCGACGTCAGTTGTGGGCGATAAACTTGAAGATGCGGTGAAAGCGGGCGGTTGCCCCGGTTCACGTCGGCCATTGTGGGCTCCTTTGGAGTTTGCTTGGACGTAGTGATAGCGCATTTTTACGGGGTGTCACGCGCCCAGCGCAGTGTTTGGCGCGGAATTCAGCAGGTTAGCGCGATAAACTACGGAAATATTATCGCGAGCGGTTAATTTGTGATCACACGCGCCGTCAGTGTGATCACTGGAACCCAAGGGATACTTGGCGCATCATCTTGCGCTGTAGTTTGCGCCGGCTCTGGGCGGGATAATCTTTCAAACCTGCAGCGGTAATCACGAATGCGCCTTCACCATGGATCAGGTTCTCGAAGAACCAGACGGTGAGGCCCTCGTCATCCGACATCATTGCCGACGCGTTCTCGACGATATCCTGCGCATCTAGCAACGGCCTGAAGATTTAGCTCAATGGCCCTTCGTTGGATATGCCGTCGCCGGACACGTCGGCGACCAGCCGCTTGCAATCGGGGACTTGCCGGAAAAGATCCATCGACATCGCCAGCGCTTCAACGCCTCTATGGAATAGTTCCGCCATTGCCGCAGGCCGGTCGCGATGACGTCATACTTTGCAACAGGATATTCACGGCCCTTTACCAGACGCGTCAACAGTGCCGATATGGATTATCGAAGCAAATTCGGGTTTATTTCCTGACTTACGCCGATACGCGCGGCTCACCGACTGAAAGTCATAAATTCATGTTATTTCTTCGCTTTATTACCATAACTTGTTAGCATCCAATCAAGACTAACGAGATTCGGATTTAGCGTTTCTCATTTGGCAACGTCCTGCCTGATCCAATTTATAAAGATTAGATAGGAACGAGCTATGAAAAATCTTCTGTACGGCGCGGTGTGTGCAACCGCCTTGGCGACCGGTGCATCCGCTGCAACGTAAGTGTTGATTTTGTCGCATTGGTCGCAAGCATCGGTGCACAGGGCGTTGATGGTCAGACATTCAACTGTGGCGGTCTCGACGTTATTCTCACATCCACAAACGACGCATATCTCGCTGGGGTTCAAACGGTCTCCCCGCCGGTCTTAGCGTTTGTTCGTCCGGGCTGAATGGAGCAGGTGAATGCAATGTGCCCAACAATGACAACATCAACAACCGCGGCGAGAAGGTCACATTGACGTTCGGCGCAGCCGTCACAGGCATGTCAGATTTCATGTTTCGCAGCGCGGGCCGTCTCGATATTTCTGGCTCAGCCGATGACGTGAGCGTCTCCGTCTCAACCGACCTGGGTGTTTTCGGCGGCAATGATGCGTTCGCGAATGTCGAATCGAATCTGGCGGCCTTCGGGTTTGCAGAGCTCTATTCGATCACGTTCTCCGCCTCGCAAACGGAGTACTCCCTGTCCAGCTTCACTGCAGAGTTCACTCCGGCAGCCGTTCCACTGCCAGCCAGTGTTCTGCTCTTTGGGGGGGCGCTATCGGTGGACTGGGTGCCTGCGCCGCCGCCGCAAGGCCGCCTGAGCACATAATATTCGGGTTCTCTTTTGAGGATCACGACAAAAAAGGGCATGCCGACTCGTTTGCCTTTTTTAGCTGCAAGACGCATCCACAACATCTGTCAACGTCAACAGGTTGCCCCCATATGGTCGGGCAGTGCGGCCTGGGCATTGGGGCGAAACAGATAAGGGCGCGCCTGTCACTGCGCGCCCCTTTTTAATGATCTAAGTCAGAAAACCGCAGATCAGAGCGAACTGTCGATACCCTTGCACGCTTCGACCAATCCCTGGACCGCCTTGACGGAACTGTCGAACATCGCCTGCTCGTCCTTGTTCATTTCGATCTCGACGACTTTTTCGACACCGCCGGCACCGATCACCGTCGGCACACCGACATAGAACCCCTTGAGTCCATATGCACCATCGACATAGGCCGCGCAGGGCAGAACGCGCTTTTGGTCTTTCAGATAGGCTTCGGCCATTTCAATGGCGGATGTCGCGGGCGCATAAAACGCAGATCCGGTTTTCAGCAGGCCGACGATTTCGGCACCACCGTCACGTGTGCGCTGCACGATAGCGTCCAGCTTGTCCTGCGTTGTCCAGCCCATCTTTACAAGATCGGGCAGCGGGATACCGGCCACGGTCGAATAACGCACCAGCGGCACCATCGTGTCACCATGACCGCCCAGCACGAATGCTGTAACGTCGCGCATCGACACGTTGAACTCAGACGCGAGGAAGTGACGGAAGCGCGCTGAATCGAGAACACCTGCCATGCCGCAGACTTTTTCATGCGGAAGACCGGAGAATTCGCGCAAGGCCCAGACCATGGCGTCAAGCGGGTTCGTGATGCAGATAACAAAAGCGTTCGGGGCGTGCTTGGCGATGCCTTCGCCCACGGATTTCATGACCTTGAGGTTGATGCCAAGCAGGTCATCGCGGCTCATCCCAGGTTTGCGCGCGACACCGGCGGTCACGATGCAAACATCGGCACCCGCAATGTCTTCGTAGTCCTGTGTGCCTGACATCGTCGCGTCAAACCCTTCGGAAGGACCGGATTCCGCGATATCGAGCGCCTTGCCCTGTGGAACGCCTTCGGCGATGTCGAACATGACAACGTCGCCCAGTTCCTTGATTGCAGCGAGGTGGGCGAGCGTGCCGCCGATTTGACCTGCGCCAATCAGCGCGATCTTGGGTCTGGCCATGATGGTATCCCTTCATGAGGTTGCATTGGCGGTGGGATAACGCGCTTGACCGCGCCGCGCAAGTTGCGCTGAGTGCGTCCCAACCGTAAAAAGGCCACGCTCAGGGAGGGGAGCGTGGCCTTTCGTCTCGTCAGCGAAGAAACGAGATCAAGGTATTAGCCTTGGAACTCTGGTTGCGCTTCGAGCGCTTCTTCCGTGCTGTCGATGTAGATGCGATAATCGGTGCCATCGGCACTTTTCAGGATTTGCAGCTCATCAAACGTGACCGCGACCGGTTTTTCGCCTAGCCCCAGAAAACCGCCAACATTGATGACAACTTGCTCGACCTTGCCATCAGCGCTCATGATCAACCGATCGATTTCGCCGACCGTTTCATCCGAAGCGCCGTAAACAGAAGCACCCTCGATGTCTTCCGACGTCAGTTGTTGGACATCTTCCATCTGCGCGTCCTGATAGCCGTCGCGTTCCACTGCTGGGCGCTGAAGCAAGGGGCGATCCGCGCCTGTGTTCCCACCGATGACGACGGTACCCTGATCCATATTGCTGTCGGCACCCATCTGCGCGGTGTCGGTCATGCCCGTGTGCATGGTGCTGTTCGAGTTGATTTGAGCGCTGTCGTTTGTTTGGTTCATTTCGCTCATGTCGCGTTCATATGCTGGCGCTTTTTCCAGTTCTTCGCGGTTGGTCGACACGACGAGAAAGCGCTCCTGGCCATCCGAATTCAGTACCCGGATTTCTTCCATGGAAACCGACACGTCACGCTCGCCCATACCAAGGAAACCGCCGACGCCGAGAATTACGGCCCTGACTTCGCCGTCCCTGGAAACGATCAGGTCATTGATCTCGCCGATGTCGTCCCATTCGGTGGACATTTCGCTGTTTACAGTCTGGTTTTCGTCCAGCTCTGTCTCGGAGCTGTAGATACGCATGCCAATAAGGTCGGACGCATGGAAATCACCGGCGTCCGCCTTTATGGAGCCGAAGTTCGACATGTGCGCTTCGGCATAGGCTGCCGAACTTGACATCGCGAGAATAACTGCTGTTGTACTCAGAAAACGTTTCATTTTGACTATTCCTGCTTTTTTTCGAAGCGACATACGCTCCGTCTGCATCATGAACCCCCCGAATGGCCAAGATGTTCCTCTCTGATCCGGAAAACTGCAGGTTGAATTAACCTACGACATGTTGACGCTTGATTTTGCCTTTTTCCTGTTGGCCGGCCCGGCCGTCGTCTTTGCAGGTGTCTCAAAAGGAGGTTTTGGTTCAGGTGCCGCATTTGCTGCCGCTTCGGTTCTGGCGCTGGCCATTGAACCAAGCCTGGCTCTGGGTATGATGTTGCCGCTCCTGATGCTGATCGACGCCACGACACTGCGGCCCTACTGGCGCAAATGGGGTACCCGCGAGGCGGCGCTACTGGTGGCAGGTGCAATTCCGGGTGTGATCGCCGGCGTCGCACTATACCGCGTCGCATCCGCGGATCTGTTGCGACTGTTGATCGGTGGCGTCTCTGTCGCCTTCGTGTTCTGGCAACTGTCATTGGCGCGTGGCTGGATCAGATTGGCCGGTCGGCATATTCCGGATTGGGCTGGACCCATCGCGGGTGCTGTCGCGGGCTTCACCAGTTTTGTCAGTCATGCAGGCGGGCCGCCAGCCGCTGTTTTCCTGCTGTCGCGCGGGCTGACCAAAACCCAATATCAGGCAACGACCGTTCTGGTTTTCTGGGTCGTCAATATATTTAAATTCATCCCCTATGCGATCTTGGGAATGTTCACGATGGAAACGTTTTTGGCAAACCTGGTCCTCGCGCCGTTCGCGATTTTCGGCGCGTGGATCGGGGTCAAGATGCATTACATAGTGCCCGAAAGGGTATTCTTCGGGCTGACTTACGTTTTGCTGATGGTCACGGGGATCAAACTGATCTGGGACGGGCTGACTTGAAAACCGGTCAACTTTCTGTCGGCTTGCAGGGTCCAATTCATACATGGTTGTACCCTGAGCGGGCCACGTCGATCATCGCGATCGACGTGGCCCGCTCAGGGCTGTTTCAGGCGCTCAGGCATCCTCGCTTTTGGCGGGCAGTGCTTCTGCCAGTTCCTCGAACGACTGGCCGGAGGCGACGAGGCATGTCATCCCGCTGGGCGTTGTCACGGTAATCGTCCAGCTTCCGGTTTCGGCGGAGGCGAAAACCTCGACCACAGCGTTATTGGCCCCAAGACCAATGGACTGGCGCGATTCACCATACCCTTCGGCCAGACGGTTCACGACCGTTTCGCGCGGACCGCAATTGCGCGCGTTCTGCGCGAGGGCGTCCGTGGTGGTGGCGATCAGCGTTGCCGCCGCGAGCGTCAAACCAGCCAGTTGAAGAATTTTATTCTTGCGTGTCATAGCATTTGCCTTCGTTTCAAAAAGGCGGCACCCGCGATCATCTGGCCTGACCGGCATTTTTACCGGCGAAACCCGGGCGGCCCCGGTTAACTCGACGCTGCACATCCCTTCCGCTAAGGTTCAGCGGCCCTGCTGAGGCGGCCTTCTCGAAGATGTTCAACGCCTGAATGATGCGCCCGCAAGCCTGAATTAGTGGTTAACAGACCGCACGAAGCCTGCACGTCTGCAATTTGCTGCGCTGCGGCGCGTTTGGTCTTGAAGTTTTCAGCTGGAAATGCCCCTCTGCGCGCAAGTTTGTTTCGCGGTTGCGAGACGCAACAAAGGAATCGATATGCCCTCCGTCACACGTCCGCTGCGCTCTGTTCTCTACATCCCCGGCTCCAAACCGCGTGCGCTGGACAAGGCTCGCGGTCTTGCTGCGGATGCGATCATCTTTGATCTCGAAGACGCGGTAAGCCCCGACGAAAAGGCGGCCGCACGCGAAACGCTGGCCGATGCGATGGCGCAGGATGGTTACGGTGCGCGGATGAAAATCGTGCGGATCAACGGGATGGACACCGATTGGGGCGCAGACGATGCGCGCGCTGCCGTCGCCATGGGGGCCGAAGCGGTGTTGCTGCCCAAAGTAGACAGCCTCGCGCAGCTTGACGTACTGGCCGAGATTACCGGCGACCTGCCGCTTTGGGCGATGATGGAAACGCCGTTGGGCATGCTGAACGCGGCCACGATTGCAGCCCATCCGAAACTGCACGGAATGGTGATGGGAACCAATGACCTTGCCAAGGAACTTCAGACCCGCTTTCGTGCCGACCGCCTGCCGCTGGCAACAGGGCTTGGTCTGTGCCTGCTGGCCGCCAAGGCGCATGGGGTGGCCATCGTTGACGGCGTTTATAATGCTTATCTCGACGAAGACGGCTTGCGCGACGAGTGCGTGCAGGGACGGGATATGGGCTTTGACGGAAAGACCCTGATCCACCCCGCACAGCTGGCGATCGCCAATCAGGAATTCTCGCCCTCCGATGCGGAAATCGACCTTGCCCGGCGGCAGATCGCCGCGCTGGAGGAAGTCGAAGCGTCCGGTCAGGGCGTCGCCGTGGTGGATGGGCGCATCGTGGAGAATTTGCATGTGGCGACGGCTCGTGAGACGTTGGCGCAACACGACGCCATCAAGGCGCTGGAAGCGGAGCAAACACAATGACCCTACTCATTCTCGGCCTGATCCTCTGGGTCCTTGCGCATAGTTTCAAACGACTTTTGCCGCGCCAACGCGCAGCTATGGGCAACGGTGGCAAGGGCGTCATCGCTCTGGCGATCATCGCTTCGCTGGTGCTGATGATCATCGGCTATCGCAGCGCTGAATGGATCTTTGTCTGGTCGCCGCCAGCATTTTTCACCCATATCAACAATCTGGCTATGCTACTGGCGCTATGGATCTACGGCAGCAGTGCGGCAAAAGGTGCCAAAGCCTGGCCCGCGTATCAGATCCGGCATCCGCAACTGGTCGCCGTCGCCTTCTGGGCCGTAGCGCATTTGTTGGTCAACGGCGATCTGGCGTCAATCATTCTCTTTGGTGCGTTGCTGGTATGGGCCGGTGCCGAGATCATGCTGATCAACAAGGCGGAACCAAACTGGACGCCCCCGCCCCATGCTGGCCGCAAAACCTATATCCGTCTTGTTGTGATTACCGCCGTTGTCTTTGTGGTGGTCGCCGCGATCCACTACGCGCTTGGCGTCTCGCCGTTCCCATCTTGAGGATACCCATGAAACTTTACCGCTTTCTGTCCGAAGAGGACACTTCCGCATTCTGCCACAAGGTAACCGATGCGCTGAACAAGGGCTGGGAGCTTTACGGCACGCCAACCCAGACGTGGGACCATCGCGACGGCGTCATGCGATGCGGGCAAGCCGTGGTCAAAGAGGTCGAAGGCACCTACACGCCCGAGACCAAATTGAGCGCTCATTGACATGACCAAAACGAACGCGGGCCGCTTTTTCGAAGATTACAGCGTTGGTCAGGTGATATGTCACGCCGTTCCGCGCACCGTGAACAGGGGCGAACGTGCGCTGTATCACATGCTCTATCCGGCGCGGCATGCGCTGTATTCGTCGGACGCGTTCGCGAAATCCTGCGGATTGCAGTCCAGTCCGCTGGACGACATGATCGCGTTTCACATCGTTTTCGGCAAAACCGTTCCGGACGTGTCTCTGAATGCGGTGGCGAACCTTGGTTATGCCCAAGGCCGCTGGCTGGAGCCGGTATGGCCCGGCGACACGCTGCGCTCGGAATCCGAGGTGATCGGGCTCAAGCAGAACTCAAACGGCAAGACCGGCGTTGTTTATGTGCGCACCACCGGGCTTAATCAGCATGATGCCAAGGTGCTGGAATATGTGCGCTGGGTCATGGTGCGCAAAGGCGATCTTGACGCCCCCGCGCCGGAAACTGTCGTACCGACCCTCCCGGACGCTTTGCTGGCAAGCGATCTGATCATCCCCGAAGGCCTTGATTTCACGGATTACAATTTCGACCTGGCAGGCGATGCGTACCGCCTGGGGGACTATGGAATTGGCGAAAAAATCAACCATGTCGACGGCGTGACTGTAGAAGAAGCCGAGCATATGATGGCGACGCGCCTTTGGCAAAACACCGCCAAGGTGCATTTCGACACATCTGCACGCCCGGACGGCAGCCGGCTGATCTATGGCGGGCATGTCATCTCGATGGCGCGGGCGCTGTCTTACAACGGGCTGGCCAATGCGCAGATGGTCGTCGGGCTAAATGGCGGTGCGCATGCCAATCCTTGCCTTGCGGGCGATACCATCCGCGCATGGTCCGAAGTGCTGGATAAGCAGGCCACCTCAGCCCCCGGCGTCGGCGCGATCCGTCTTCGGCTGGTTGCGACAAAAGGTGGTAACCCATTCGAATTGCGCGACAGCGACGGGAGATACCTGCCGGACGTCCTTCTTGATCTCGACTACTGGGCATTGATGCCCGTTTGATGCGGATCAAACAGCAATATTTCTGATATGCTACACGTGACCCAACCAAAAGAGACGGAGTTAGCCTGATGTTTACCAAGATTCTCGTCGCCTACGATGGATCGGATCACGCCCGGAACGCGCTGACGACTGCATGTAAACTTGCCAAACTGTGCAACGCGGAACTGCACCTGAGCCACGTACCGCAGGTCGATACACCCACGGTTTTCATCGGGGCCTATGCGGACGCCATGCCGATCATGCCAAGCGATGAGGAAATCGATGAAGCTGGCGAAAAGATCATCGCGCAAAGCACGAAAGAAGCAGATGCGGTCGGATGCAAGATCACGCAGCATCATGTCGGACGTAGTGTTCCCGCCGCCTTCACGCTCGAAGTGGCTGACAATATCGACGCGGATCTGATCGTCATGGGACGTCGCGGGCTGGGAATGCTGGGTGCACTGGCGCTCGGGTCGGTCAGTCAAAGCATCACCCACGGTGCCAAATGCGCTTGCATGACCGTGATCTAGGCCAGCCGTTATCGGCGAATAGCTGCCGGTTTCATGTTGTTTTGTTGACCGCTGCAGGATTCGCGTCAGTGAAATCTCATTTGTGATCACACGCCTTTGCGCTGTGATCACAAATGTCGCTTTTGACTGGCAATCCGCCCCGACCTAACTCAAAACTGTTTACCGAGCGTTTAGACTCAATCGTATAACGCGATTTGACTGGAACAAAAAACGGGACCGTTTTTCATGAACATCCACGAATATCAGGCGAAAGCCCTTCTCCGCAGCTATGGTGCCCCTGTCTCTGACGGACGCGTCGTTCTCAAGGCAGAGGACGCAAAGAATGCTGCGGGCGAACTGGACGGGCCGCTGTGGGTGGTCAAGGCGCAGATCCACGCAGGTGGTCGCGGCAAGGGCAAATTCAAAGAAGCTGACGCCGGCGACGCCGGCGGTGTGCGACTGACCAAATCGGTCGAAGAGGCCGCCGAACAGACCAAGAAGATGCTGGGGCGCACGCTCGTGACGCACCAGACCGGTCCGGCGGGCAAGCAGGTCAATCGCATCTACATCGAAGACGGCTCCGGCATCGAAACGGAACTTTATCTTGCCCTGCTGGTCGATCGCCAGACCTCCCGCGTCGGCTTCGTCTGCTCGACCGAGGGCGGCATGGACATCGAAGAGGTCGCCGCCTCCACCCCTGAAAAGATCATCAGCTTCTCCGTTGATCCGGCCACAGGATATCAGGCATTCCACGGTCGTCGGATCGCCTTTGCGCTGGGTCTCGAAGGCAAACAGGTCAAGCAATGCGTCACCCTCATGGGGCAGCTCTACAAGGCGTTCATGGAAAAAGACATGGAGATGCTTGAGATCAACCCGTTGATCGTCACCGATAGCGGCGACCTCAAGGTGCTGGATGCCAAGGTCAGCTTTGACGGAAACGCCATGTACCGTCACAACGACATCGCGGAATTGCGTGACACCACGGAGGAAGACAGCAAAGAGCTGGAAGCCTCGAAATACGACCTGAACTATATCGCGCTGGACGGCGAGATCGGATGCATGGTCAACGGCGCGGGTCTGGCGATGGCGACGATGGACATCATCAAGCTCTACGGGGCCGAGCCTGCCAATTTCCTCGACGTTGGCGGTGGGGCCACCAAGGAAAAGGTGACGGAGGCGTTCAAGATCATCACCTCCGACCCGCAGGTCAAAGGCATCCTGGTGAATATCTTCGGCGGCATCATGCGCTGTGACGTGATCGCCGAGGGCGTCGTCGCGGCGGTCAAGGAAGTCGGATTGAAAGTGCCGCTTGTCGTCCGCCTCGAAGGCACCAAGGTCGCTGAAGGCAAGAAGATCATCAACGAATCCGGTCTCGACGTTATCGCGGCAGATGATCTCAAAGACGGCGCGCAGAAGATTGTGAAAGCGGTCAAAGGCTGATCGGTGAGCCGTTCCGGCACACATATTCCCGTGGCCCTGTTCGCGCATCTTGGTACGTCTGCCTTTGCTCAAGGGCTGGACGTATTAAGGGCTATGGCAATTTCTGACGACCTCTGCGTCCGGGTTATCATTGGCCTGCGCGCATTGAAGGCAGAGCTGCCAGTCTCTGCCCTGTCAGGCGGAAAGGTCCATGTGGCGAATGAAGACGCGAACTTCTGCGCCTTGCACACCGGCATCGACCGCATCCGGACCTACCTTGGCGTAGGCCTCTGCTGATGCACGCTTATTTTCATATCGGTCGGCCCAAAACCGGCTCCACCTCGATACAGGACTTCCTGTTTTCCAATACGCGTGCTTTGGCAAAACAGGGAGTGCTTCACGACCGGCTGGAAACGCAGTATTCGAGCCAGTGGGAACTTCCGGTCGCCGCGCTGACCGCAGGGGGCTATCCCCTCAAGGATCCGCATGTTTCGGTCCTTTTGCAGATCACCGATATGGAGCGGCAAAAGAAATATGCCGACCGGATGTTGGAAAAGTTCGAGGCTAGCCTGTCGGGTAAATCGTCGGGCAAGAATACCTTCGTCGCCTCCAGCGAGCACGCTGTGGCCTATTTGCAGGGCAAGGATTACGTCACGCAATTCGACACATTGATGCGCCGATATTTCGACGAGGTGACATATGTCATCTACCTGCGCGATCAGGTTTCGCTTTGCGCCAGCGCCTATTCGGAACAAATCAAGCGCGGCGACACCATCAAGCAGATAGACTACGTCCGCCGTGCCGTTCAACGTGCCTGGTTCGATCACGAACGCGTTCTGCGCCCCTGGATCGACGCCGTTGGCACAGAGCGGCTGAAAGTTCGGCTGATGGACCGTAATGCGCTGACAGGCAGCGATCTGATCGACGATTTTTGCCACGTTATCGGCGTTGACCCAGCAGGCATGACGCGCCCCCCGGTTGAGAACCCGGCCCTCAGCCGTGACGCCACGGAAGTGATGCGTATTATCAACGGATTTCTGCCCGTGCTATTGGAGAATGGCTGCCACAACCCGCTGCGACGAGGCTTACAGGAACGTCTGCTGGAACATTATGCCGACGCCCCCAAACTATGTCTTTCGCCGCATCAGGCGGAATATCTCATGGATGCCTGCGAACTCTCGAACGAGTCGGTCCGCAAGGTTTTCTGGCCGAACCGCAAGACACTTTTCACACCGCGCCCGTTGCCGGACAAAGAAAAAGCATGGGTGAACGCAGAGGCGGCGCTAAAAATGGCGGTTTCGCTTATGATTGCCGCACGGCAAGGACAGCTACCGGCACTCTCTCGCAATGACCTTCTTTGTTCGCAGTGTGACGATCCACATACAGCGACACCACCGGAACAGATGCCCGAACGCATTCCGTGGGCCGAACGCGTTGGCAGTCTTAGCCGAAACGCGCTCAGGCGCATGAACCTCTCACCGCGCGGCTAAACGGCTGCACACCGCAATCCCGCCCGACACCGGGCAAAACAGACCAGAATAAGGACCAGATCATGGCCGTACTCGTAGACGAAAACACCAAAGTCATCTGTCAGGGGCTTACCGGCTCGCAGGGCACGTTCCATACCGAGCAGGCCATCGCCTATGGCACCAAGATGGTTGGTGGCGTGACCCCCGGCAAAGGCGGGCAGACGCAT
>JAGXFI010000086.1 GCA_024637305.1 Sulfitobacter sp. | reverse complement strand
GTTCTGGGCGACGCCCATGTAGATCGCGCGCAATCCGGCGTGTCGGACTTCGATGCCCCTTTTCAGACCATGATCACCGAAGGCGCATGGGGAACACTTTGGTCCGATCCGACCATCCCCGGACGCGAACGGTCGATGCTGACGCTGGCACTACTCGCCGCGATGGGCAATTTCGATGAGATCCCCATGCACATAAGAGCAAGCCAGAACACCGGCGCGACTCCACAGGATGTCATGCAGGCCTTTCTCCATGTCGCGGTTTACGCAGGTGTTCCCAAAGCAAATCACGCGATCAAACTTGCAAAGCAAACTTATGGTGAACTTGGAGTTGAGGTATGAAATTACCCCAAGCCGGCTTTATCCCGCGCGATCGCGAATGGCAGCCCGACGCGCTGACCCCGCCTTACAAGACGTCTCTGAAACGCAGCCCGCAATCTGCGCTTTTGTCATTTCCTTCAACAGTTTCCGAAGAGACCGGGCCGGTTTTCGGCCATGACATTCTGGGCCCTCTCGATAATGATCTCATCCACAATTACGCTGCCGAAGGCGCAAGTGCCATCGGCCCGCGCATCATCGTACATGGCAAGGTACTGGACGAATTGCGCCGCCCTGTCCCGAATGCGCTGATCGAAGTTTGGCAGGCTAATGCGGGTGGACGGTATCGGCACAAGAATGAAGGCTATCTTGCGGCGCTGGATCCGAATTTCGGCGGCTGCGGGCGGATGATAACACGCGAGGACGGATCATATTCCTTTCGGACGGTGCAGCCCGGACCTTATCCTTGGCCGAATGGCATGAATGACTGGCGACCCGCGCATATTCATTTCAGCGTCTTCGGACAGAGTTTTGCGCAGCGTCTGATTACTCAGATGTATTTTGAAGGCGATCCGCACATCGCGCTCTGCCCCATCGTCGGCACCCTCAAAAGCCCAGAAGCCGTATCCGCATTGACAGCGCTGCTCGACATGAACGCGACAGTCCCGATGGACGCGCGCGCATACCGGTTCGATATTGTCCTGAGGGGTCGCCGCCAGACCTATTTCGAAAACAGGCCAGAGGGAACATGATGGCGCAACACCTTGATTACTTGAAAGAAAGCCCCAGCCAAACTGCGGGCCCATATGTCCATATCGGATGCACGCCGAACTTCACCGGCATCGAAATTTACGACAGTGACTTGGGAGCCTCACTGAAACGAGGGCCGGTCAAGGGGCAAGAGATCACTGTCAGCGGTACCGTTTTCGACGGTACCGGAACACCTCTGCGCGACGCAATGATCGAGATCTGGCAAGCCGACGCTGCGGGGATTTACCCCTCTCCAAACGGTTCGCACGATCCAGATTTCCTGGGCTGGGGTCGAAGTGCCGGGAACATGGAAACTGGTGAATTCACCTTTGAAACTGTCAAACCCGGCGGCGTGCCGAATCCCGACGGCCGGATACAGGCACCGCACATCACTTTCTGGATCGTTGCACGCGGCATCAATATCGGCCTTCAAACACGGATGTACTTCGCGGACGAGAAGGAAGCGAACCAAGGCGATCCTATCTTGACCCGGATCGAACATCAAAACCGGATACCGACCCTGCTCGCTATTGCCGAAGCGCCGGGACAATACCGCTTTAACATTCATCTGCAAGGTGCTGATGAAACGATATTCTTTGATATTTGAGGAAGCCTGATGACCACTCCCTGCATCATCTGCGTCGCGATCACCGGAAGCGTTCCAACCAAGGCCGACAATCCGGCCGTCCCCATCACGGTCACCGAACAGATCGAAAGCACGCAGGCGGCATTCGAAGCGGGAGCCAGTATCTGTCACGCCCATGTCCGCAATGAAGACCAGACGCCATCCTCTGATCCGGAGCGATTTGCCCGCCTCAAGGAAGGGTTGGAAACGCATTGTCCGGGCATGATCATCCAGTTCTCTACTGGCGGACGGTCTGGCGCGGGAACGGAACGAGGTGGAATGCTGTCGTTGCGCCCCGACATGGCGTCCCTGTCGGTCGGATCAAACAATTTCCCGACCCGCGTCTACGAAAACCCGCCCGATCTGATCACTTGGTTAGCATCGGAAATGGCGGCGCATGACATCAAACCCGAGATCGAAGCATTTGATCTGTCGCATATTTTTCAAGCCGCGGCACTGCACAAGGCCGGGCAGATCCTGACGACGCCCTACGTCCAGTTCGTGATGGGCGTCAAGAACGCGATGCCGGCCGATCGACGGGTTTTCGATTTTTATGTCGAGACCTTTCACCGGCTTTTTGGCACAGACGCCCCCTGGTGCGCCGCCGGCATTGGCGCAAATCAGCGTGTTCTCAACGAATGGTCGATCGCGGCGGGTGGCCATGCCCGTACCGGACTTGAGGATAACATGCGCATCGACCGCACAACGCTCGCACCGTCCAATGCCTCATTAGTAAATATTACAGCAGAAATCTGCGAAAATCACGAGCGCCCGGTCGCCACTTGGCAACAGGCGCGCGAGATACTTGGACTGAGGAAGGTTTGATTTAGCGGACCTAAGAGCGATCATGGTTGAGATTTCTCCCTCAACCCAATGAAGCGCTTCACAGCCGCGGAGATGGGGCTCAACAGCGACAGCACGCCCGTTCAGACCTGTTGCGGTTTGATGCCGCTTCTTTGATAGCTTTTACTGCATGTATGGATGCCCCCATTGGTGCAAGTGATTTTTGAACGGCGCGCGCGTGTGATCGGGTCGTCTAATCGCAGCCAGAATTGCAAGCATTTTCTTTGCACCACCGGGCGTCAGACGGCGGAAGGTCGCTCTTCAGGTCATGCGCACGAGACCAATGCGCCTGAGGCTCCGAGTGCGCGTCGTCGAAACGTTTGCCGGGTCAGGGTCGTCTTCGCGGTCGACACGTCGGTCGCCGCATGATGGGTCTTCGCGGAGGAGCCTTCCAATGTGCGGAACGCACTCGGCTGTTTTAGCTGGTGCAACTCGATCAGCGGAATGGCTCGACCTACGTCCCGGCAGGGACGCCTTGGCGCGCTCGCGGCTTGAGCGCTATTGGTGAAGTATCAGGCTGCGGCCTTTGCGACCCGCACGAACGAGGTGTCGGCCCGGAGCATTGCATGCATTATGACTGCGAGTTTTCGGGCCACCGCGACGGCAGCACGCTTGAAGCCGATGCGCTCCTTGAGTTTCAGCCCCCATGTCCGCAGGTCGCTGTCGGCACGGCTGCGGGTCAGAATGACCATTGCCGCCTCATAGAGAAGGCTTCTCACATGGCGGTCGCCGCGCCGGGATATGTGACCATCGTAGTCGACTTCCCCGGATTGGTATCGCCGGGTGGTCAGGCCCAGCCAAGCCCCAACAGAGCGGGACCTTCGGAAGTTGTCAGGGTTTTCGATGGCCGTCACGAATGCGGTTGCCGTGATCGCTCCGACGCCAGGGATCGACATAAGAAGCTGGCATGCCTTCTCCTGACGCGCCTGCGCGACGAGCTGCCGGCCAAGCTCGACAGACTGAAGGCGCGTTGTGCGCCAAGCTTCCAAAAGCGGCAGCATGATTTCGGAAAGTCCGAGATGATCAGCCAGCAGCCGGCGGACATTTCTTTCGAAGTTGCTGCCCTTGCCGGCAGGAACAACCAATCCGAAAGTCTTCATCAAACCCCGGATCTGGTTGGAAAGTGCGGTCGTGATCCGGACCAAGTGGCGCCGAGCCGCCACCAGCGTCCGGATCAACATGCTGTCGAAGCCTTTCACGCGCACCTCACGGAAAAAACCGACTTCCGCAAGATGGGCCAGGCCATCGGCGTCATTCGCATCAGTCTTGTTCGGCGCCATGTCGAGCGCGGCCTTGGCATGGCGCGCATCGATACAGATCGCAGGCAAGCCTTCCGAGCAAAGCGCATGGTAGAACCACACCGACAAGGGGCCGGTCTCGAACACAATTCGTTTGGCGAACGACGCACGCTTGCGCACCAGCTGGGCAATGACCGCCGGATCCGAGGCACATTTCCCGCGCCAAATGCGCTGCCCATCACGTCGGATCGAAACTGCCGTCTCTTTCATCGACACGTCGAGACCGATATACTCTTCCATGGCTGTTCTCCATCAGATGCTTGGGCCCGGCTTTCAGCCGTGAGCCCGTATTTCCATCTTATCGGGGAACAGCCACCCTTCAAGTCTGACAGGTCGTCAGGGCGACTCGCTCCCGCGATTACACCATGTGCGCACTTTTGTCAGGCCTCGCTGTGCGGCATTTCCAGAAGCCGCGGGCCGGGATGGTGATCAGCGGATCGGGTCCAAATCTCGCCTCCGAGCTTTCTGCTCTCAGGTTCTTACTGGTTTTCCCGATCCGGATCTGTTCGATCGTTTTGCCCATTCAGGTCGCCGTCTTCTCACACCCCCTTGGCACCGTCGCTAACGGTTCGACATGAGCATCATGCCGCGCCTGCCAGCGCCGGATCCTCGTAATCTTCGTTTTTCGTCAGCATCGCCCAGACCTGCCGGGCCATCCATTGCCCGGCAACACATGCTTGCATGTTTGAAAGGGATGTTGGCCAGCGCGATCGCGACCAGCCTCTTGGGTTTGCGTGCCAACCTGCGCGCCAGCCAGCTACCCTCCGTAATGGTGCGCTGCCCAAGCCGATGCTTCTTGCGGAACTGGACCTCCCCTGTCCGTTGGGCACCATGGACCTGGAAAATTGCCTTTGCCGGATCAACCCCAATCATCATATCCTTCATTCCGCCGTTCTCCTTTTTGCGTGGCGTTGAACACCACAACCTTGGCACAAATTGATGCCGTCATGGGAGGGCGGCAACCACTCCACCTCGCCTACAACTTGCGACGCCCCTGCCAGCTGCGCCGCCTCAACCCGAACCCACCGTGCAAACCGGCTGACCAAAGAGCTGGATCATGCTGCGCATCACAAAAACCGATCCTGAAATGCGCAAAACCGAGAACCTTCGGGAGGCATGATGCTGACAACCGACGTTCACCATACAGCGTTCCGCAACCCCCGGCGCTGCCTGGCCGCAAAAACGGTCAAAAATCGAGATGCCCTAAAAGGCAAACCAATTTAAAATGATCGGGGAATTGCCTTGGCCGATAAGGTGAGGCCAAAGGCGCGCGTCTATGCAGATTATGGCGCGAGGACGCGCTGTAAGTCGTCATAAAGCGCGATCCGTTCCTCCTCGCTCAGAAACGCTCCGATTTCGACCTCGCGACCTTTGCCGCGCAACGTGACGTAGTGCGGGACAGGTCCTTCGTCCGGGTATTTCGTTACTTTTGTCCAGTACCGCTCGCAGTCCCATTCCTGAAGGTCACCCTTGGGGTTCCTGCGCACGAGATGGGCGTGGTCCTCGTCCAGAGTCAGCTCTTCGCAAATCTGACGGGCGCGGTGGTTGCGTTGCAGCGCGAAATAAATTCCCCACACAGCTGCCAGCGTGAAAGGCAGAACCCCCCACAGAATCGGAGACCACAGGAGAGGCAGGACCGGAATACTGATCAGGGTGAAAGTGCTGAGGACGAACGCGGCCATCCCCCGTGCAGGAAGGGATTCGTGCGGCCAAAGCCGCAGGATCTGCGGTGTGGCGCGGGGGGCGGATGTCCACTCATAAGGCATATTGGAAGTTTTAGACCCGAGCGGGCATTTGGCAATGCGGCATGGAGGCGCTGCAACTTAAAAAAAAGGCCCCGACCGCCGCCGGAGCCTCTTTCGATTTCTCAATTCAACCCATTGGTCTAGTGACCGGGCTGTTTGTCCCATTCTTCCTGCTTTGGCAGGATTTCGAACGTGTGCTCAGGTGGTGGGCTTGGCAACGTCCATTCCAGCGTATCGGCATATTCGTTCCAGGGATTGTTCGCCGTTGATCGCGCACCCCAACGCAGGGTGTAGGCGATGATCCCGAAGAAGAACAGGAACGACGCAAAGCTCAGGAACGCGCCCCAGCTGGACCACAGGTTCCAGTATGCAAAGGCATCCGGATAGTCGATGTAGCGGCGTGGCATGCCCTGACGGCCCAGGAAGTGCTGTGGGAAGAACGTCAGGTTCGCGCCGATGAACATCATCCAGAAGTGCAGCTTGCCCGCCCATTCAGGATACATCCGGCCCGACATCTTGGGCAGGTAGAAATAGATACCCGCAAAGATCGCGAACACGGCACCAAGGCTCATCACGTAGTGGAAATGCGCCACGACATAATAGGTGTCATGGTAGTAACGGTCCACGGCAGCCTGGGACAGAACGACGCCCGTGACGCCCCCGACTGTAAACAGGAACAGGAAGCCGAAGGCCCAGAGCATCGGCGTCTTGAACTCGATCGAGCCGCCCCACATGGTCGCAATCCAGCTGAATACCTTGACGCCTGTGGGCACCGCGATGACCATCGTCGCCAGCATGAAATAGGCCTGCTGGTTCAACGACATGCCGACCGTGTACATGTGGTGCGCCCAAACGACGAAGCCGAGTACACCGATGGCGATCAGCGCCCAGACCATCGGCAGATAGCCGAAAATGGGCTTGCGCGAGAACGTCGCGATGACATGGCTGATGATCCCGAAGCCCGGAAGGATGATGATGTACACTTCCGGATGCCCGAAGAACCACAGGATGTGCTGGTACAGCACCGGATCACCACCACCCGCAGGATCGAAGAACGCGAAACCGAAGTTGCGGTCCATCAGGAGCATCGTGATCGCGCCGGCGAGAACCGGGAGCGCGAGAAGCAGCAGGAACGCGGTGACCAGCATCGACCAGGCAAACAGCGGCATCTTGTGCAGCGTCATGCCTGGAGCGCGCATGTTCAGGATCGTGGTGATGAAGTTGACCGCAGCAGACAACGAGCTGATGCCGAGCAGTTGTAGTCCGATGG
>JAGXFI010000085.1 GCA_024637305.1 Sulfitobacter sp. | reverse complement strand
TATGGCTCCGGCGGTAGGGATCGAACCTACGACCAATTGATTAACAGTCAACTGCTCTACCGCTGAGCTACGCCGGAACGGTCTGGGCGATATAGCAGTGTGGTTTTGGCGCGTCCAGAGGGTTTTGGCCGCAAATCGGGAAAAATCCGGCACCTTCGTTACTTCAGGGTGAAAATTGCTTCGGCATGCAGGTCGCCGTCAGGCTCTACCTGTGATTTTCCTGAAAGATCAATTAGATGTGCGAGGACGTTGCGGGTCGCGGCTCCCAGCAGGGCGCTTGGTGTTTCGGTGTAAATGGCGGCGGCTAGGGCGCTGGCAGTCGCTGGGGCCTGGGCGAGGGCGTCCAATATAGCGGTTTCACGCGCGCGGCGGTGGGCGACAAGCCATTCGAGGCGCGCGGCCGGAGCGGTGACCGGAGCGCCGTGACCGGGGTAGAAAACGCGCCAGTCCTGCGCCGCGAGCCGATTGCATGACGCCATGAAATCGGTCAGATCGCCGTCCGGCGGGGAGACGAGGGACGACGCCCATCCCATGACGTGATCGGCAGTCAGGCAGGCGTCGTTCCAGCCCAGACAGATGTGGTTTCCCAGATGTCCCGGGGTGTGAATGACACGCAAAGCCCACCCGTCGCCGGAAATCACCGCGTTATCCGGCAGGTCCCGGTCGCATGTGAAACCCATGTCGATCCCTTCGCCACCGCCCACAAGACCGCTGGCGGCCAGATGTTCCATCACCGCAGACCGGCCGGTACGTGGCCCGCCAAAAGCCAACACAGGTGCGCCACAGCGGTCGGCGAGAGGCCGCGCCAATGGGGAGTGGTCCAGATGGCTGTGCGTGACGATGATATGGGTGATCTGTTGCCCGGTTTCGACGGCGCTCAGGATCGCGTCGAGATGGGAGGGGTCTGCCGGTCCGGGATCGATCACGGCCAACCCGCGCGTGCCCAGAAGATAGGTATTCGTGCCACGGTAGGTCATCGGCGACGGATTGGGGGCGACGATCCGGCGCAAGCCGGGTTCAAGCGGTTCTGGCACCCCGATGGGGGGATCGAAGTCGTCGGGTGGTGTCACGGTTTGACCTTTCGCGCGGGTGATGGGCTGGCTAGTGTCTAACCCATGTCGTTCCTCTGGCTCAAACGGTATATGCCGCGTGGCATTTATGGGCGTGCAGCCTTGATCCTGCTGCTGCCGGTCGTGTTTTTGCAACTGGTGGTAACGGTCATCTTCGCGCAGGGTCACTTTGAGACAGTCACAACCCAGATGACGGATACCATGCTGCGCGAGCTTGAACTGGTGCAGGAGGTAATCGCGACAGTCGCCGATGCTGCTGATGTCGGACCGACGGTGGAGGTGGCGCTGACCCCTTTGAACATTGCCGTGTCCCCCGCAGATGCGGTGCCGGAACACAACATGTGGGTTTGGTATGACTATTCGGGCCGCGTGCTGGCGCGGCGCATGGCCGAGCGGCTTGAAGGGTTCCGGGCGGTTGACCTGACGGTGGCCAAGGAGGTTCACGTCTATCTCACCTCAGACCTTGGTCCGCTCAGGGTAGTGTTTGACCGGCGGCGGATATCAGCGGTTAATCCGCACCAGTTTTTTGTTTATACGATGTTCTTCGGCTTTCTGATGACGCTGATCGCCTTCATCTATCTGCGCAACCAGTTGCGGCCGATCAAGCGGCTCGCGCGTGCGGCGGAGGCGTTCGGACGCGGACGGCATGAACCCTATATCCCCGCCGGCGCGGTAGAATTGCGCGCGGCTGGAAACGCGTTTGTTGATATGCGAAACCGCATTGAGCGGCACATCGAACAGCGCACATTATTGCTCTCCGGTGTCAGCCACGATCTGCGCACCCCGCTTACGCGGATGAGGCTTAGCCTGTCGATGCTGGAGGATGAAGAGGCCGCCCATCTGTTGCGTGACGTCGAGGACATGCAGCGCATGCTGGATGAATTTCTCGACTTCGCAAAAGGGGCCGCAGAAGGCGAGCCGGAGCCGGTGGAGCCACATGAAATGATGGCGGATGTGGTCGCGAATGCGCAACGCGCCGGTCACGACGTGACGTTGCTCGCACCGGAGGGGGACGGGACAGGCACCGTCCGATTGCGCAGGGCTGCGATAGAGCGCGCAGTGGACAACCTTATCTCCAACGCCGTGCGCTACGGTTCGCGCGCCGAAGTGTCCGTGATGCTGACCGACAAGACACTGCGCATCCGTGTGGAGGACGATGGGCCGGGCATCCCTGAGCCGCGCCGCGCCGAGGCCACCCGCGTCTTCACGCGGCTGGATCCCGCGCGCAACCAGGACAAGGGGGGCGGGGTCGGCCTTGGCCTTGCGATCGCCACGGACATCGCGCGCGCGCATGGTGGCATCCTGCGGTTGGGCGAATCCGAGCGGCTGGGCGGTTTAAGGGCCGACATCGTCATGGCGCGGTAGCTCAACGCGACGTGAGGTTTTTACTGGCGAGCAATCGCGAATTGCTGGGGTGTGGCCGAAACCAGCGGCACTTTGCCTTACGAGCACATCACTGACGAAAGAGCCACATCCGTCGCGGCGATGCGTGTGCTACGTCAGTCCGAGGCAATATAAGAGGCGGGGGTGTTGGTAGGCCCGGCAGGACTTGAACCCGCAACCAAAGCGTTATGAGCGCTCTGCTCTAACCAGTTGAGCTACAGGCCCGCCGTTGGTTTGGGTATGCGCACTGCGCGCTTTCGTCAAGGGTTGGCGTTGCGATATTGTATGCAATGCTCTAACGGAGCCTCATGGATTTGCGATCGCCGGGGGCAGAAAGATGACGGACAGGAAGAACGGGCTGACTTATGCCGACGCGGGCGTCGACATCGACGCGGGCAACGCGTTGGTGGAGCGGATCAAGCCGGCAGCGAAACGGACGGCCCGGCCCGGCGTGATGTCGGGCCTCGGCGGGTTCGGCGCGCTGTTCGACCTGAAGGGAGCAGGCTATGTCGATCCCATTCTGGTTGCGGCAACAGATGGTGTGGGTACCAAGCTGCGGATTGCGATTGATACTGGCCATGTAGACGGTGTCGGGGTTGATCTGGTGGCGATGTGCGTCAACGATCTGGTGTGCCAAGGTGCGGAGCCGCTGTTTTTCCTGGATTATTTCGCGACCGGCAAGCTGGAGACGGATCAGGCCGCGCGGATCATCGAAGGTATTGCCCTGGGGTGCGAACGCGCGGGCTGTGCGTTGATCGGCGGGGAAACGGCAGAGATGCCGGGAATGTACCCGGCGGGAGATTTCGATCTTGCCGGTTTCGCGGTCGGCGCGATGGAGCGTGGCAGCGATCTGCCCAACGGTGTCGCAGAGGGCGATGTACTGCTTGGTCTGGCAAGCGACGGGGTGCATTCCAACGGCTACAGTCTGGTGCGCCGCATTGCCGAGCAAAGCGGTCTTGGCTGGGACGCCGATTGTCCCTGGGCCGAGGGCAGGCTGGGCGAGGCGCTGCTGACGCCAACGCGCCTTTACGTGAAACCAGCGTTGGCGGCGGTTCAGGCGGGGCATGTGCGGGCGCTCGCGCATATTACGGGCGGTGGCCTGACGGAAAACCTTCCGCGCGTCCTGCCCGAAGGGCTCGGGGCCGAGGTAAACCTTGATGCGTGGAATTTGCCGCCCGTCTTTGGCTGGCTCGCCCAGCAGGGGGGCATGGCGCAAGCCGAATTGCTCAAGACTTTCAACGCAGGGATCGGCATGATTGCCGTCGTTCCAGCGGATCACGCCGCGGCGGCGGCGGACTTGCTGCGCGATGCGGGTGAGACGGTCTTTGACATCGGCCGCGTCACGACAGGCACGGGCGTGCGCTATACCGGCGCGCTGCTTTGACGCAACGGGTCGCGATTTTCATATCGGGTGGCGGCTCCAACATGGTGGCGCTGCTGGACGACATGTCGCGCGACGGGCATCGGGGTGAACCTTGCGTTGTGCTGTCGAATGATGCGGATGCCGGGGGCCTTGAGCGTGCGCGGGAACGTGGAGTTCCGACGATTGTGGTGGACCACCGACCATTTGCCGGCGACCGGACGGCGTTCGAGGACGCGATAAGCGTGGCCCTGGCCCCCTATGCGCCCGATCTCATTTGCCTGGCAGGTTTCATGCGCAAATTGACCGGTGATTTCACCGAAAAATGGGCGGGGCGCATGATCAACATCCACCCCTCGCTGCTGCCCAAGTATCGCGGTTTGCACACCCATGCGCGCGCTTTGCTAGCGGGCGACCGGCTCCACGGTTGCACCGTCCATGAAGTGACCGCAGCGCTTGATGACGGGCCGATTCTGGGGCAGGCGACTTTGCGTGTTCTGCAAGGCGATACGCCTGAGACGCTTGCCGCGCGTGTGCTGGAGCAGGAACACCGGCTTTATCCCGCCGTTCTGCGCCGTTTCGCGGCCGGAGATCGCACGCCGCTCTTTCTGAACGGTTGACTGGTCAATCCTGAGTTGCTGCTATACCGATAAACGAGTTGCGTTCCGAGAAGAGATTACATGAAAACGATCACTACGACCGTCGATCTGGCAGCCTACTGCCAAGAAGCCGCCGCCCATCCCTATGTTACCGTCGACACCGAATTTCTGCGCGAACGGACATATTATTCCAAACTCTGCCTGGTCCAGCTGTCCATGCCGGGGACCGATGACAGCGGTGCAGTGCTGGTCGATCCACTGGCCGAAGGGCTGTCGCTGGAACCGCTGTATGATTTGTTCCGCAACCCGTCGGTGGTAAAGGTCTTTCACGCCGCGCGACAGGACCTCGAGATTTTCTTTGTCGACGCGGGCGTCTTTCCGCAGCCCTTGTTTGACACGCAGGTCGCCGCAATGGTTTGCGGTTTTGGTGAACAGGTGGGTTACGAGACGCTGGTGCGGAAAATCGCAAATGAAGGCGTGGACAAGACGTCGCGGTTTACCGACTGGTCTCGGAGGCCCCTGACCGAGGCACAGAAACGCTATGCGCTGGCGGACGTGACCCATCTGCGGCAGATTTACGAGTTTCTTGCCAGGAAACTGGCGGAATCCAATCGCAGCCCATGGGTGGAAGAGGAGCTGGAGATTCTGACAAGCCCCGACACCTACATTACCGCGCCCCAAGATGCCTGGCAGCGGGTCAAGACGCGAACGAATTCACCCAAATTCCTCGCAATCGTGCGCGAACTGGCGGCGTTTCGCGAAGCCTATGCGCAAGAACGGAATGTTCCCCGCAGTCGTGTGTACAAGGACGATGCGCTGGTGGAGCTGGCGTCGAACAAGCCCACGAATTACGAGGAGCTGGGCCGCGCACGTCTGCTGATGCGCGAGGGGCGCAAAGGCGACGTCGCCGATGGCATCCTCAGAGCGGTCGCCGCCGGTGTTGCGTGCAAACCCGAGAACATGCCCCAACCCGACCGCAGCCGCGAAAAGCTGCAAGTCAATCCGGCGCTTGCGGATTTGCTGCGCGTTCTGCTGAAAGCCAAAACCGAAAGTGCGGGCGTCGCGGCCAAGCTGATTGCCACGGCATCCGATCTGGACGTTATCGCAGGGGGCATGCGCGATGTGCAGGCGTTGAAAGGTTGGCGGCGCGAGGTCTTCGGTGAAGACGCGCTGCGGCTTTGTAACGGCGAGATCGCGCTGACCGCTGCGGGCAGCGCGGTAAAGGTCGTTTCCGTCTAGCGCCGCGCGACCTGCGCATTAACCTGACCTTCGACGCGAATGCTGCGCACCTCGCGCAAGTCCTGATCCGTCAGCTTGCGCGCTGCGGTAACTTCGCGCGTAGGTGCGGTACCGACCGGCGTGGGCATGGTAGGCCGCACACCTTCAAGACGATAGGTCAGCACGCCGTCAACCGGCAGCGCGTCCTCGTTGGCCGGGGTCAACTGGACCTGATAGATACCCTGCCGCGCGGCCCGGCCCGTGGCGCGTATGATGGCACCCCCCGGAACACGTTCGATCTTGAGGTCGATGATTTCTTCAAACGGAATGCCGGCATAGGTCTCGTCCGCTTGGCGGCGGTTGGAAAAAAGGCCGCTGCGTTGGGGAATCAGCGGGTTGGTGTTCTCGCTCTGCTCGATCGGTTCCGACGTCGAGCGACCAAACCAGTTGAAAGGATTGATCGCGCTGTCGCGGACCACGCCGCAGGAGGTCAGAACCATCGTGGATACCAGAAGGGCGGAAAGGGTAATGCGCATGGGACCTGCCGATTAACTGCCTGTTCTTCGGGGTTAGCGCATCTGTCCCGACTTGGGAAGGGGGTGGACGTTTGCAGGGCCGCATCCTAGGTGAATAGCGATGCAAAGGGGAACCGATATGGCGACAGCGGCATTCGAGGAGTTGGTAGAGGATTTCGAATTCCTCGAGGATTGGGAAGATCGCTATCGCCATGTGATCGAGCAGGGCAAGGCGATGGATGCGCTGGATCCCGCATTATGCGTACCCGCAACGAAGGTCGATGGCTGTGCAAGCCAGGTCTGGCTGCATGCGGAAATGAAGAACGGCAAATTGCATTTCGACGGTGCCAGTGATGCGATGATCGTCAGCGGCCTGATCGCCGTGCTGCGGTTGCTTTACAACGGGCTGACCCCTGCGGAGGTTCTCAAGGTCGATGCGCGGGCAGAAATGGGACGTCTGGGGTTGAACGATCATTTGTCGGCGCAGCGGTCCAATGGTCTGCGCGCCATGATCGAGAGGGTGCAACAGACTGCCGCGCAGGCGTGACCTGTCCGCTGTTTTCGGATTAGCCTATTCGCATGAGGGGTCAGAGACCGCGCAAGGCGGTTTCAAGGTCGCCGTAACCGGTGAATCGGCGCTCGAATCGCAAACCCAGCTTGTCAGCACAGCTGCGTGCCTTGGCCGTGAGCGCGGGATCGTCGGTTTGCGCCTGATAAACGAGTTTCTCGTAATTGCCGAAATACATGTCGCGCAATTCCGGATGCCGGTCGAGCCCCATGGGTTTGATCACAAAAGCGTCGAATTGCCGGACGAGAAAATCGGTAAGGTAAAAGGTCGTGAATTCGGTTTCGGATTGGCGCGCGAACACCTCGTTGCCTTCAAAGAAGCTGTAGCAATGCGGCCCCGCGACCATCTGCACGCCCATTTCGTCGCACGCGGCCTGCAACAGGCCACCAGTACCGCAATCGGCATAGACAACAAATACGTCATCATAATCGGCACGGTGCTTTGCCACGGCATCGCGCACCGCTTGCGTTATCTTTTCGGGGTAAAGGTGCAGATTGGCGGGCAGGCAGGTCAGGTCCAGATGTGTCCAGCCATTTGCGGCCTTCAAATCGAGGATCTCGCGCGCCAGCGCGCCGCAGGCAATCAGGAGAATGCGACCGCTGCGGGCAGGGGCCAGACCCTCTTCGGTCAGGGTGGCGTCATCAGGCGGGTGCAAGGCGCACCGCCGTCCCGTATGCCACGATCTCGGAAGAGCCCTGTGCAATGGCGGAGGTCTGCATCCGCATGGCCACGATCGCATCGGCCCCTTTGGCGCGGGCGTCTTCGATCATCCGGTCAAGCGCCTGCTCGCGCGCGCCTGCAAGCAAGGAGGAATAGCCACGCAATTCGCCGCCCACCAACTGCTTGAGGGCCGCCACGATGTCCGTTCCAAGGTGCTTTGCGCGGACCGTGGCTCCGCGCACCAACCCGAAGGTTTCGACGATCTCATAGCCGGCAACGGTTTCGGTCGTGCAGATCAACATCAGTGGTCCATCCTGTCATAATGGTCTTCCTGCGCGTTTCCGAGCCGCTCGCCGATCACACGTGCGACGATATAGGCGATGAGCGCGGCGGGTATCAGTGCCAGTCCGGCAAAGGGCACATCCCATGCGGCAAGCACCAGAACACCGAGCCAGACCGTCACACCGGCAGCCACGATGACGCAGACCAGTATCAGTACAAGTTTATCCAGCGGCATGATGCGCACCTCCTCTATTCAATATGGGGGCGCGTGCGGGCGAAGTGAAGCCCCGGCACCAAGGCCGGGACAGCAATCAGGCGCTCAGGCTGTTGTGCTTGCGGCCCATCCACTCTTTTGCGGTTTCCACCGCAACGGCCGCATCACGGCAATAGGCGTCGGCACCAATGGCCTTGCCGAATTCTTCGTTCAAAGGGGCACCGCCGACCAGCACGATGTAATCCTCGCGGATGCCTTGTTCGATCATCGTGTCGATCACGACTTTCATGTAAGGCATCGTGGTTGTCAGCAGGGCGGACATTCCCAGAATATCCGGGCCTTCACTCTCCATCGCTTCCAGATACGCTTCGACGGAGTTGTTGATGCCCAGATCGACGACCTCAAAGCCGGCACCTTCCATCATCATCCCGACAAGGTTCTTGCCGATGTCATGGATGTCGCCCTTGACGGTCCCGATCACCATTTTGCCGACCCGCGGCGCACCGGTTTCGGCCAACAGCGGCTTGAGGATGAACATGCCACCCTTCATCGCGTTCGCGGCAAGCAAGACTTCAGGCACGAACAGGATGCCGTCGCGGAAGTCGTGACCCACGATGGTCATGCCGCCGACGAGCGCCTTGGTCAGAATGTCGTAGGGAGCCCACCCGCGTTCCAGCAGAATGTTCACGCCTTCTTCGATCTCCTCCTTGAGACCATCGTAAAGATCGTCGAACATCTGCGCGACGAGGTCTTCGTCACTCAGGTTGGCCAGGATGATTTCGTCTTCGTCGGACATGGTGATTCCTTTTGCTCGATCGGCGTGTCAACGCTTGCCCCGTTTTGTCAGAACAGGGTCAGCATACTATGCGAATTACGACAACAACAGTGCGTGACGCGACGCGGAGCCTTCAAATCGGAACCGTTTTTGTTCCAGAGGACCAGCATGTTGCGAGTGTGGCATTGCAAACGTTCTTTATTTGTTCCAATTTGCCGAAATGGATCGCGAAGACAGGAATTTCAAGATCAAAGGCCGCGCCGCGCAAAGCAACCGCGCAGGACGGTTCGAGACGCTTGGCCGCGAAGCCGTCGACGATGGCTGGACCCCCGATCAAGAGCTTCCGGTTCTGCGCACGACTGTCCGCACAGAGCGACCGCGCAGTGCCATCAGCTACAACCGCTCGCCGGATCTGCCGTTCGACCGGTCGATCAATCCCTATCGTGGCTGCGAGCATG
>JAGXFI010000084.1 GCA_024637305.1 Sulfitobacter sp. | reverse complement strand
CACCGGCGCAACCAGCATCGTGCCGGACCCGATAAACGCACGCGCCCCGATATGGGTATGATGTTTCATCACGCCGTCATAATTGCAAGTGACTGTCCCGGCACCGATATTGGCCCCTGCGCCCACGAAAGCATCGCCGATGTAGCTGAGGTGATTGACTTTGGCCCCTTCTGAAATCTGGGCATTCTTTATTTCGACGAAATTTCCCACCCGGGTGTCTTCCGCCAGTTCTGCGCCCGGGCGCAGACGGGCATAGGGGCCGATGATGGATCCCCGCGAGACGTGGCAGCCCTCAAGATGAGAGAACGCGCGGATGCGTGCGCCGGTTTCCACCGTAACGCCGGGGCCGAACACGACGTTGGGCTCGATCAGCGTATCGCGCCCCAAGTAGGTATCGCGTGAGAAATAGACGGTATCGGGAGCCTCGAGCGTGACGCCGTCCTCCAACATCCGCGCGCGGGTGCGGGATTGAAATGCGGCTTCCGCTTCGGCCAGCTGGGCGCGCGAATTGATTCCAAGCGTCTCGGCCTCGGGGCAGGTCACCGCCACTGCGGACAGGCCGCGTGCGCGCGCGATGGCGATGATGTCGGTCAGGTAATATTCTTTGGACGCGTTTTCATTGCTGACGGCGTCGATCAGATCAAACAGCAGGTTTGCATTACATGCGATAACGCCACTGTTGCATAGGGTTATGGCGCGTTCCTCATCTGAGGCATCCTTGAATTCGACGATCCGTTCCAGGCTGTCGCCCTGCATGACAAGCCTACCGTAGCGCCCGGGGTCTGCGGCTTGGAACCCCAAAACCACGACATCGCCGGTGGCGCTGGCCTGCAGCATGCGCGCCAGTGTGTCTTCGCCGATGAACGGCGTGTCACCGTAAAGAACGATTGCCGTGCCGTCGAACCCGTCAAGCGCGTCGCGTGCCTGAGCCACGGCATGGGCGGTCCCCAGTTGTTCGGCTTGCAGGACGATCTGGGCTGTCTCGTCGTGGTCCTGTGCGGCTGCCGCTACAGCGTCCGCTCCGTGGCCCGCGACGATGACTGTGCGCGCAGGGTCCAGCGTGGCACCGGCGGCCATCGCATGCACCAGCATCGGATCGCCAGCGATCTTGTGCAGCACTTTTGGCAGGTCGGATTGCATCCGGGTGCCTTTGCCCGCAGCAAGGATGATCAGGGCGGTTTCCATCATGAACTCTTTATAAACTCTTTGTACTCTTTCACCGCCTTCTTTATCGGGTTCCTACATCTGTGCAAGATGTGGCGAGATCAAGGTTCGTTGCGGGTTGCAACATGGCGGTGCGGAAATCGGCCTGTGGGGGATTTGGGGTGAAGACGGTTGTATTCGATCTGGACGGGACGCTGGCGGACACCAGCGGCGATCTGATCGCGGCGGCAAACGTGTGTTTCCGCGCCATGGGCGAAGGCGATCTGCTGACGCCCGGTGCCGATGCGGGGGTTGCGCTGCGCGGCGGGCGGGCGATGCTGCGGCTGGGAATGTCACGGTTGGGCCGGTTGGAGGATGACGCGGAAATCGACGTTTATTATCCTCGCCTGCTCGAGGCATATGCGCTTGCTATCAATACGCATACGGTCCTCTACCCTGGCGCGATGGACGCGGTCGAGCAATTGCGCAAGGACGGCTACCGGGTGGCGATTTGCACAAACAAGCCGGAGGGGCTGGCGCATGAATTGCTGACGCGGTTGGGTGTGCGTGATGCTTTTGGTGCCATGTTGGGTGCCGATACTCTGGCAGTGCGCAAGCCTGATCCCGAGCATCTGTTCGAAACCGTGCGGCGCGCCGGCGGCGATCCTTCGCAGTCGATGCTGGTGGGGGACAGCGACACGGACCACAACACGGCGCGCGCGGCAGGGGTGCCGTCGGTGCTGGTGACCTTTGGTCCCGCGGGAGGAGACATGGCCGCGCTGAAACCTGAAGCGCTGCTGGAGCGTTATGAGGATTTGCCGGCGATTGCCGAGCGACTGTTGGGGCGGGCGGCACCATGACCGAGATTTTCAAAGGTAGTTTTACCCAGCAAGAACCGATCCCCGAAGAAGGCATCGAAGCGGCACTGGCCGTGATGCGGCACGGACGGTTGCACCGCTACAATACCGTCGCTGGCGAGGTCGCCGAAACGGCGCTGCTGGAACAGGAATTCGCCGCATCGGTCGGCGCGAAATACTGTCTTGCGGTGGCATCGGGCGGCTATGCCATGGCGACCGCGTTGCGGGCTGTCGGCGTCAAACCCGGCGACAAGGTGCTGAGCAACGCCTTCACGCTGGCCCCTGTGCCGGGTGCTATCGCCGCAGTCGGGGCAGAAGCGATTTTTGTCGGGGTGACGCAAGCCTTGACCATTGATCTTGAGGATCTGGCCGCAAAGGCGTCGAACGCCCGGGTTTTGCTGTTGAGCCACATGCGCGGTCATATCTGCGACATGGACGCGCTCATGGCGATTTGTGACGCTGCGGGGATCACTGTGATCGAAGATTGCGCCCATACGATGGGGGCTGCATGGCGTGATGTTCCCTCGGGGCGGTTCGGTGTTGCAGGCTGTTATTCCTGCCAGACCTACAAGCATGTGAACTCGGGGGAAGGGGGTCTGCTGGTCACCGATGATGCGGAACTCGCGGCGCGGGCGATCATCCTTTCGGGGTCTTACATGATGTATGAAAAACATCTTGCCGGGCCGCCGGTCGAGACCTTTGCAAAGATACGCTACGAGACGCCGAATATCTCGGGGCGGATGGACAACCTGCGCGCGGCGCTTCTGCGTCCGCAGGTGCGCGATCTGGCGACGCAATGTGCGCGCTGGAACGAACGGTATCATGCATTGGAAACTGGCCTGCGCGGGACTGCGGGGCTGACGGTGATCGAGCGACCGCCGGAAGAGACCATCGTGGGGTCGTCGATCCAGATTCTGCTGATGGGCTGGACGGCTGATGACGTCACGGAGGTCTTGCGCCGCTGTGCCGATCGGGGGGTCGAGCTGAAGTGGTTCGGCGCGCAGGAGCCTGTGGGATTTACCAGCCGATATGACAGTTGGCGTTATGTCGACGCACCGAAGATGCCGCAAAGCGATGCCGTGCTGGCCGGGATCGTGGACATGCGTGTCCCACTGACATTCAGCCTTGAGGATTGTGCGCTGATTGCTCGCATCATCCGCCAAGAGGTCTCGAAGGTGTATCAGGCCGGGGTCTGATCCAAAGGAGCGCTGACGCGCATTACTTTGCCAAGAAAGGGCATCGGACCGTTGGTCTGATGCCCTTTGAGCTGTCAGAACCGGATCGTGCCGTGATCGCCCATGTCCGGTTCGGCATCGGTCAGATGGGCTTTGGCGACCTGGTAGAAAAAGCCGGGACCGCCGCGCGTGATCCAGACCTCGGCTTGCGACAGCGTCATGCGCAGTAGTTGCACATCGTCATCACGCTTGCCGTCTTCGAACCAGGCGCTGGCAATGGCGTTCCACAATTCGTCAAGCTTGGCAGGGTCCGTAACGGCCTGCAATGTGCCGTCAATCCGGGCATGAATTTTTGCGTCGTTGCTGGACACCACATACTGTGCATCCGCGCCAGTCTGCGCGGCCTTTGCCAGATCGGTCTCTTTCGCCGTGATGAACCAGAGAATGTCGGCATCCTGGTCCAGATAATGGCTCATAGGCACAGCGCGTGCCGCGTCTGCGCCAAGCATGCCGACATGAATGTCGTCCATGCGGTCACGGAATTCTTTCTTGAGCGTGTCTGTCATGTCATCCTCCGGGTGATGGTGTTGCAGGTCCAACCGCTTGCGGGAGGTTTCGTTCCCGCACCGCGCTATTGACCGGCGAAAGCGCTGCGTGTACGTAATGAACAAGCGTTCAATAAATTGGAGGTGGCCATGTTCCACAGCAGTCTCAAATTCGATCTGGGTGAGGATGTGAACAGTCTGCGCGATCTTGTGCATCGCTGGGCGCAGGAGCGCGTCAAGCCGATGGCGGCAAAGGTCGACAGCGATAATCTGTTTCCGTCCGAATTGTGGACCGAGATGGGTGAACTGGGCCTGCTGGGCCTGACTGTCGAAGAAGAACATGGCGGCACCGGCATGGGATATCTTGCACATACGGTCGCGGTGGAAGAGATCGCGCGCGCATCGGCGTCCGTGTCGCTATCCTACGGGGCGCATTCGAACCTGTGCGTGAACCAGATCCGCCTGAACGGCAGCGCCGAACAAAAAGCGAGATACCTGCCGGGGCTGTGTTCCGGTGAACATGTCGGCGCATTGGCCATGTCGGAGGCAGGCGCGGGAAGCGATGTCGTCAGCATGAAGCTGAGCGCGGAAAAGCGGAACGACCACTACCGGCTGTCGGGCAGCAAGTACTGGATCACCAATGGCTGTGATGCCGAAACGCTGGTGGTCTATGCCAAGACCGATGCGGATGCAGGGTCCAAGGGGATCACCGCGTTTCTGATCGAGAAATCCATGAAAGGGTTCACGACGTCGCAGCATTTCGACAAGCTGGGGATGCGCGGGTCCAACACCGCCGAGCTGATCTTCGACGATTGCGAAGTGCCGTTCGAGAACGTGCTGGGCGAGGAGGGTCGCGGCGTGCGCGTGCTGATGTCGGGCCTTGACTACGAACGTGTGGTGCTGGCGGGGATCGGACTGGGGATCATGGCCGCCTGTCTCGACGAGATCATGCCCTACATGGCCGAGCGCAAGCAGTTCGGGCAACCCATCGGCAGCTTTCAGTTGATGCAGGGCAAGATGGCGGACATGTATACCGCGATGAATTCCGCGCGCGCGTATGTCTATGAGGTGGCAAAGGCGTGTGATCGCGGCGAGGTGACACGCGCGGATGCGGCGGCCTGCTGTCTTTACGCCTCAGAACAGGCGATGGTTCAGGCGCATCAGGCAGTTCAGGCGATGGGCGGTGCCGGCTATCTGTCGGACAATCCGGTGGGCCGGATTTTCCGCGATGCCAAGCTGATGGAGATCGGGGCGGGAACCAGTGAAATACGCCGGATGTTGGTTGGTCGCGAGATGATGGGTCAGATGGGATAGGCAGCCATCAGGAAGGACAACCCAATGGCATCGCTGCTGGACCTGGAAACTGAAGAAACCGTGCTGCACGCGCATTTCGCGTGGCTGGTAGAGGCGTTCGAATGGCTTGCTGCGATCATTGATCTTGCGGCCATCGTTTTGCTGCTGATCGGTGCCATAAGGTTCATCTGCGGCGTGACGATGGCCGAAATCGCACGGCGCGGGGCCGAGCGGGTAAAGCGGACCAACCGCGAGCGGATCGAGTTGGGGCGGTATATTCTGGCGGGGCTGGAGCTGTTTATTGTGTCGGATGTCATCCACACAGCACTCAGCCTAAGGTTTTCTGATCTGCTGTTCTTGCTGTTGCTTGTCATCATTCGGTCGATCACTTCTTTCTTCCTCGACCGGGAACTGGATCAACTGAAGAAGGAGCTTGGGGATGACTGACTTTTCCGGCCTTCGGGCCGTCTACATCAACACCACTCTCAAGAAACAGCCAGAGGAGAGTCACACCAAGCTGTTGATGACTGCCTCTGCAGGTATCATGGAGCGGCAGGGGGTCACGGTAGAGCAAGTTCATATGCTCAGCCATCAGGTCCCGCCGGGGGTGCAGCCTGACATGACCGAACACGGCTGGGACCGCGACGACTGGCCGATGATCTGGGAAAAGGTCCGCGCGGCGGATATCCTCGTGATCGGCACGCCGATCTGGCTGGGTGAGGAAAGCAGCGTCTGTCGCGTTTTGATCGAGCGGCTTTATGCGATGTCGGGCCTGCTCAACGACAAGGGACAGTCGGTGTTCTACGGCAAGGTCGGCGGCACCATCGTCACCGGCAACGAGGACGGGATAAAGCATGTGGCAATGACCACAGGTTTCGCGCTGAACCATCTGGGGTATACTATTCCGCCGCAGGCAGATTGCGGCTGGATCGGCGAGGCGGGGCCGGGACCGTCGTTCGGTGATGCTCTGGATGGCGGGCGTGCCGGTTTCGACAACGACTTCACCCGAACGAACACCACGATCATGACATGGAACCTGATGCACCTTGCGAAGATGCTCAAGGACGCGGGCGGGTACCCCGGCGAGGGCAATGACCGCAACGCGCTGGGCGACGGAGAGCGTTTTGGTTTCAGCTATCCGGACGGATCGCGCTGAATGGCTTGGCCCGGGCTGCAACACGACGGGACATGGGATATTCCAGCGCGGCTGAATATGGCTGCTCAATGCCTTGCGCAGCCCGCCGATGCACTGGCGATCATCGACATGCAGGACGGCGTGCGGCACGACGTGACCTATGGCGCGCTGGCGCAAATGGTGGACGGGCTGGCCCGTGCCTTGGCGGCAAGGGTATCGCGTGGCGACCGCGTCGGCGTCCTGCTGAGCCAGAGCCCGTGGTGCGCCGCCGCCCATCTGGCGATCTGGAAAATCGGTGCGATCTCGGTACCGCTCTTCAAGCTCTTCAAGCACAATGCCCTGGCGTCCCGGATTCAGGATGCTGGCTGTTTGATCGTTCTGACGGATGACGAGGGTGGGATGTTGCTCGGTGATCTGGCGGAGCCATGGATTGCAGATCAAGTGGGCCAGGACGGCGCGCCGATCAATGTTGCTGACACCGGGCCGGACGATCCTGCCGTGCTGATCTACACCTCCGGTACGACAGGAACGCCCAAGGGCGCGCTGCACGGCCACCGGATCCTGACGGGCCATCTGCCGGGTGTCTCCATGAGCCATGACCGTCTCGGGCAGGCGGGTGACTGCCTCTGGACACCAGCGGATTGGGCCTGGATCGGGGGGCTGTTCGATGTGGCAATGCCGGCGCTTGCGCTGGGCGTTCCCGTGGTCGCGGCGCGCATGGCTAAATTCGACGTGGACTGGTGCGCGGCGATCTTGCGTGACGGCGGCGTGCGCAACGTGTTCTTTCCGCCGACCGCCCTGCGCATGTTGAAGGCGGCGGATGCCCGACTGCCCGGTCTGCGGTCCATCGCCAGCGGAGGAGAACCTTTGGGCGCAGAAATGCTGCTGTGGGGGCAGCAGGCCTTCGGGCTGCATATCAACGAATTCTACGGCCAGACGGAATGCAATATGACCGTGAGCAGCAGTAGCGCCGCATTTCCCGCGCGACCCGGCTGCATTGGCAAACCGGTGCCGGGACATGAGGTGGCGGTGATTGACGACGCGGGCGAGACGACGGCGGAGGAAGGCGATATCGCCGTGCGCCGCGGGTCCGCGTCGATGATGCTGCGCTATTGGAACCGGCCCGATGCCACGGCCGAAAAGTTTCGTGGCGACTGGATGCTGACGGGCGATCGCGGCATATGGGAAGGCGACTATTTGCGTTTTGTCGGGCGGGAGGATGACGTGATCACCTCCAGCGGCTATCGCATCGGTCCGGCAGAGATTGAGGACTGTCTTTTGACGCATCCCGCCGTCGCCACCTGCGGTGTGGTCGGCAAGCCGGATGCGCTGCGCACCGAGGTGGTCAAGGCCTATGTCGTGCGCAAATCCGGTGTGGACGTGACGGCGCGCGAATTGCAGGATTGGGTCAAAAACCGGCTGGCGCAGTATTCCTATCCGCGTGAGGTCGCGTTTCTGGACGCGCTGCCGATGACGGTGACGGGCAAGGTGATCCGCGGCGAGCTGAAGCGGCTGGCAGCGATGGAGACGGCCGAATGAAGTGTATCGCACCAATTCTGGCCGCGATGCCGCTTATCGGGACACTGGCGCAAGGCGGGCACCATCGAATTGCGCGATATGAAAGGAAACTGACGTGAAACTTCAATCACAGGCTCTGCCGTCATCGGATGCTTTCAAAGCAAACGTGAACGCGCATCTGGACGCTTTGGAGCCGATCCGCGATGCAGCACGGCAAGCGGCCCTTGGCGGCGGCGAAAAATCGCGCGCCCGGCACGAGAGCCGGGGCAAGATGCTGCCGCGCGAGCGGGTCGCGAACCTGCTGGATCCGGGGTCGCCGTTTCTGGAAATCGGCGCGACGGCGGCGCACGGGCTTTATGGCGGGGCGGCCCCTTGCGCGGGTGTGATTGCGGGCATCGGTCAGGTGCATGGGCGCGATGTCATGGTGGTGTGCAACGATGCCACCGTAAAGGGCGGCACCTATTATCCGATGACGGTCAAGAAACACCTGCGCGCGCAGGAAATCGCGGAAGCGAACCATCTGCCTTGCATTTACCTTGTGGACAGCGGCGGAGCGAACCTGCCCAATCAGGACGAAGTGTTCCCGGACCGTGACCATTTCGGCGCGATTTTCTACAATCAGGCGCGGATGAGCGCCAAGGGTATCGCTCAGATCGCTGTGGTCATGGGGTCTTGTACGGCGGGCGGGGCCTATGTTCCGGCGATGTCGGATGTCGCGATCATCGTGAAGGAACAGGGAACCATCTTTCTGGCTGGCCCGCCACTGGTCAAGGCAGCGACCGGCGAGGTCGTCACTGCCGAAGATCTGGGGGGTGGCGATGTGCATACGCGGCTGTCGGGCGTGGCGGATTATCTGGCCGAGGACGATGCGCACGCGCTAAGCCTTGCACGGCGCGCCGTGGGCAACCTGGGCCCTGCGACGGGTGCGCATATCGACTGGCAAAACCCCGAGCCGCCCGCTTATGATCCTGATGAAATGCTGGGCGTTGTTCCGGCCGATCTGCGCACGCCATATGACATCCGCGAAGTGATCGCACGGCTGGTGGACGGCAGCCGGTTCGACGAGTTCAAGGCACGCTTCGGCGAGACGCTGGTGACCGGTTTTGCCCATGTCGAAGGCTGTCCCGTCGGCGTTATCGCCAACAACGGCGTGTTGTTCTCAGAGTCCGCCCAGAAAGGTGCGCATTTCGTCGAGCTGTGCAGTCAACGTGGCATGCCCCTGGTCTTTTTGCAGAACATCACCGGTTTCATGGTGGGTCGCAGATACGAAAACGAAGGCATCGCGCGGCACGGGGCCAAGATGGTGACGGCTGTGGCATGTACCGAAGTGCCGAAGGTGACGATGCTGGTTGGTGGATCGTTCGGGGCTGGCAACTACGGGATGTCCGGGCGTGCGTATCGTCCGCGTTTCTTGTGGACATGGCCAAATTCGCGGATCTCGGTCATGGGCGGCGCGCAGGCGGCGGGCGTTCTGGCCACGGTCAAGCGCGACGCGATCGAGCGGGCAGGCGACGCATGGAGCGCGGCGGAAGAGACCGCGTTCAAGCAGCCCACGATTGACATGTTTGAAGAGCAGAGCCATCCGCTCTATGCGTCGGCGCGGTTGTGGGATGACGGCATCATCGACCCGCGCCGCAGCCGTGAAGTGTTGTCACTGAGCTTGCGCGCGGCGCTGAACGCGCCTGTCAGGGAGACACGCTTCGGCGTGTTCCGCATGTGATGATCGTGACGGCACCACAGGCAGGGTACCGCGATGCCATCGCGCTCGATCGGGGCGCGGATATTCCGGGGGCGTTTGCGGCCAGCCCGAAGAACAGGCAGTGCATAGTGACCAGCGGAGAGATGATATGTTTGACACGATCCTGATTGCCAATCGCGGCGAGATTGCCTGCCGTGTGATGGAAACGGCGCAGGCAATGGGTGTGCGTTGCGTTGCCGTTTACTCCGACGCGGATGTATCGGCCAAGCATGTGGCCATGGCCGATATGTCCAGACATATCGGTGGATCGGCCCCCGCAGACAGCTATTTGCGCGGCGATGTGATCATCAAGGCCGCGCTGGAGACGGGCGCGCAGGCGATCCATCCGGGCTACGGTTTTCTGTCCGAGAATCCCGATTTCGTCGAGGCTGTAGAAGCGGCGGGATTGGTATTCATTGGACCATCGGCCAGCGCGATCCGTGCGATGGGTCTGAAAGACGCGGCCAAGGCGTTGATGGTCGAAGCGGGCGTACCAGTGGTGCCGGGATATCACGGGTCCGATCAGGACGATACGTTACTCAAGGCCGAGGCAGCCAAGATCGGCTATCCGGTCCTTATCAAGGCCGTTGCCGGTGGCGGCGGCAAGGGAATGCGGCTGGTCGAGGACGCTGGCGGTTTCGATGCGGCGCTGCAAAGCGCGCGGTCGGAGGCAAAGACGGCGTTCGGCAATAGCGATGTTCTGGTCGAGAAATTCGTCACCTCCCCGCGTCACATAGAGGTCCAGGTTTTCGGCGACGGAACGCGTGCCGTGCATCTGTTCGAACGCGATTGTTCCTTGCAGCGCCGCCACCAGAAGGTGATCGAGGAAGCGCCGGCGCCCGGGATGACCGAAGAGATGCGTGCCGCGATGGGTGCCGCTGCGGTGCGGGCGGCGGAAGCCATCGGATACAGCGGTGCTGGCACCGTGGAATTCATCGTGGACGGGTCCGGGGGGCTGCGACCGGACGGGTTTTTCTTCATGGAAATGAACACGCGCCTGCAGGTCGAGCATCCGGTGACCGAAGCCATCACCGGCGTTGATCTGGTGGCATGGCAACTGCGCGTGGCCTCGGGTGAAGGGCTGCCGGCTTCGCAGGATGATCTCGGCATCAATGGCCACGCCTTCGAAGCGCGACTGTATGCGGAGGACGTACCCAAGGGATTCCTGCCCGCCACCGGTACATTGACGCATCTTGCCTTCCCTGGTGTGGCCCGCGCGGACAGCGGCGTGCGATCAGGCGACACAATCAGTCCGTTCTATGATCCGATGATCGCCAAGGTGGTCGTTCACGGGCCCACGCGTGCGATTGCGCTGTCGCGCTTGCGACAGGCATTGGGCGGCACGCAGGTCGCTGGGACCGTGACGAACCTTGCGTTTCTGGGTGCCTTGGCAGCGCATGAGGGCTTTGGTCGCGGCGACGTCGATACCGGACTGATCGCGCGCGACATCGAGGCGCTGACGGCGCAGGCGGAGGTCGGGCCTCAGCATTACGTGATGGCGGGGATGAAGGCGTTGGGGCTGGATGCCGCAGGGAGTATGGCCGGTTTCACCTTGTGGCAGCCCTTGTTGCGCACCGTCACGCTGGAACGCGGCGGAGAGGCGCAGGTGCTGAAGGTCGAGGTGCTCTCGGCCGATGCGCAGAACTGGCATATCGGCGAAGTGGTTACAGTGGCACGCAAGGTCGGTGACACTTGGCAGATTGGCGGACAAGCAGTCGCGCGGGTCGTGCGGGCAGGGAACACTGTGACGGTATTCGACGACTACGGGATAGCCTTCGACATCGTCGATCCGCTGGAGCGGGCCGGCGGGGCGCATGGCGACGGCAACCTGATTGAAGCGCCGATGCCGGGGCTGGTACGCAGCGTCGATGCAGCGGTTGGGGCCTCGGTCAAGAAAGGCGACCGGCTGGCGGTGTTGGAGGCGATGAAGATGGAACATTCCCTGCTTGCCGCGCGTGATGGCGTGGTGGCCGAAGTGCTGGCCGCGCCGGGCGATCAGGTCGAGGCGGGGGCCGCGTTGGTCCGGCTGGAAGCCGCAGAGGAGGACGCAGCATGATCACGCTGCATCACTGCCCCCAGACCCGTTCGATGCGGACGCTATGGTTGCTGAACGAATTGGACAAGCCGTTCCATCTGCGCACCTATCCCTTCGACAAGTCGCTGCGCGAGCCGGAATTCCTGACGCGCAGCCCGGCGGGCAGGGTACCCGCGCTGGAGATCGACGGCGAGCGCATGTTCGAGTCGGGCGCGATCACGCAGTATATTTGCGAGCGTTTCAGCCCTGACCGGTTGGGGCGCAGCATAGGCAGTCCCGACCGTATGGCGTGGCTGGTGTGGCTGCATTTCGCGGAAACGATCAGCCAGCATGCTGCGGCACTGACCCAGCAGCATGTGGTCTTGCGGGAAGATTGGATGCGCAGTCCCATCGTGATGAAGCTGGAGGCGGCACGGATCGCCAAGTGCTACGCAGCTCTTGAGGCGCGTCTGAGCACGCCGGTGGAAAACCGCGACTATCTGCTGACCAGCGGGTTCTCAGCCGTGGACATTTCCTGCGGACAGGCAGTTTACATGAGCCAATTCTTTGTCAAGCTGGACGCATTCCCGGCGGTTGCGGAATGGTACGAGCGGATTACAGAACGGCCGTCTTTCGCCAAATCGGTGCCGCAGGGCGACGGCATATTCGACCACGATTTTTATGCGCCATGGCCGGTAAAAGAAGGCTAGGGTGAATTCGGAAATGAGCAGCACACTGGAAGGGAGCCTGACATGAGCTTGGGACATTGCGAGATATTTGAAGTCGGCCCCCGTGACGGTTTACAGAACGAGGCCCGTGAAATCCCCGTGGCAGAGAAGATCGCGCTTGTGGACCGGCTGAGCGAAGCCGGTTTCAGGCGGATCGAATGCGCCAGTTTCGTCAGCCCCAAGTGGGTGCCGCAGATGGCCGGATCAGCCGATGTGCTTGCGGGAATTCGCCGTGCGGAAGGTGTGCGCTATGCTGCGCTGGCACCGAATATCCGCGGCTATGAGGACGCGGTCAAAGCTGGCGCGGACGAGATCGCGGTATTCGCGTCGGCGTCTGAAGGGTTCAGCCAAAAGAACATAAACGCCAGCATCGAAGAGGCTTTCGAGCGGTTTGCGCCGATTCTGGAGGAAGCGCGCCATGTCGACATCCCGGTGCGCGGATATGTGTCTTGCGTTGTCGAATGCCCCTATGACGGAAAGATCGCCCCGGAAGCGGTCGCGCGGGTTGCGGACAGGCTGTTTGCGATGGGCTGTTATGAGGTTTCGCTGGGCGATACCATTGGCGCGGGAACACCCGACAGCATCGCGCGGATGCTTCTCAAGGTGCGCGATGTGGTGCCCGTGGGGCGGCTGGCTGGTCATTACCATGACACCAAGGGGCGCGCGATGGCGAACATCGACGCATCGCTCAGCATGGGGGTGCGGGTGTTCGATGCGGCGGTCGGCGGGCTTGGCGGGTGTCCCTTTGCACCTGGCGCGTCCGGCAACGTGGCGACCGAAGCGGTGGCTGCGCATCTTGAGCGTCTGGGATACGAGACGGGGCTTGATCTGGATGTGATCCGGGATGCGGCGGAAATGGCACGCGCGATGCGGGGGTAGATCATGTACGAGACGATCAAGCTTGAGACCGACGCGCGCGGGGTTGCCACGCTGATGCTGTACAGACCCGACAAGCATAACGCGATGTCTGCGCAGATGATGGCCGAACTGAGCCGTGCGGCGGCGGATCTGGCCGCTGATGACGCGGTTCGCGTCGTGGTGCTAACCGGGGCGGGGCGCAGTTTTTGTGCAGGTGCCGATCTGGGCTGGATGCAGGCACAGCGGGACATGGACGCTGCCACCCGATCTGCCGAGGCGGGCAAGCTCGCCGCAATGCTGGGGGCGCTGAATACTCTGCCCAAGCCGCTGATCGGGCGGTTGCAGGGCAACGCATTCGGCGGCGGTGTCGGGATGGCAGCGGTCTGCGATGTGGCCGTGGGGGTCGATAGTTTGAAGATGGGGTTCACCGAAACGCGGCTGGGGATCATTCCTGCGACGATCGGCCCTTACGTGCTGGCGCGCATGGGCGAGGGCCGCGCACGCCGCGTGTTCATGTCGGCGCGGTTGTTTGATGCGACCGAGGCGGTCGATCTGGGGCTGCTGGCGCGGGCAGTGCCTGCATTTGCGCTTGATGAAGCCATAGAGGCAGAGGTCGCACCCTATCTGGCTTGCGCGCCGGGGGCGGTTGCCGCGGCCAAGAAACTCGCCCGCGATCTGGGGCCGCGCATTGATGCGCAGGTGGTGGAACACACCATTTCAGCCCTCGCCGCCCGGTGGGAGACCGAGGAAGCTGCCGAAGGGATCGGTGCGTTCTTCGACAAGCGCAAGGCGGCGTGGATGCCCTAGCTGCGGCGGCGCAGCGCCAGAAGCGCCAAAGCGCCCAATAACAACCCGCCGCCTGCGGGTAGTGGTACTGCGGCAACCGGTGGCTCGAAAACCTCTGCCGAAAAGTTGCCGAAGAATTCGTTGTCGATCGTGTTGGAGACTTCGCGGACGATGAATTCATCAAAGATGAAGCTGCCCGCAGGGATATTGACCGTCGTTATCGCATCGTCGAGCGGGAAGATGTTGCTTGTGTCCAGCACGGTGCCGCCAAACAGCAGGGTCAGCGTGAACTCGCTGTCAAAGCACGTGGTATTGCAGCCGCCTGCAAGCTGCGTTGTCGTGGGTTCGAAAATCTGGAACGACAGAGACGACATGAGACCGCCGCCTGACAGGATTCCACGAAAGTTTTCGACGCCATTGATGGCGAATCCGACGCCGGGCGCACCCAGCGTAGCGGCCACGAAGGGATCGGAATTTCCGACGAGGGACGACCCCGGCAGCGCAAAGATGTCAAACCCTCCGGCTGTCTCGTTCGGCGTGTCTTCAAAGATCGTGGCAGCCGACGCGCCGCTTCCGGTCGTAAAAATCGCAAAGGCAAGTGCAAGTATCCGTTTCATATGAAATCCCCCAAGGTGAAAATATACGCTTAATGGTATCATGATCGTGAGAAATCGCCAAACTTCGCCAAAACGTTATGGCCAGCTTTAAGGGCTGGGTTTGCCGCAGGTTGCAGGGACTCTGCTACCTGAGGTGGTGGAAATTGCATCATGCGACCCATCGTCCTTAGGTATGTATCGCGGGTTTTTCAGGCCTGCCGCCCGTTGACCCTCACCCGCGCCACCGCTAAACCCTTCGGTAAGCGACAGAGGGGCTGCCGAGATACCCTCAATCCCATCAAAGGAGCCTTCCCTTGGAAGAAATGATGCTCGAGTACCTTCCGATACTTGTTTTCCTGGCCGTGGCGATTGGCCTGGCAGCGGTTCTGATCCTTGCCGGGGTCGTGTTGGCGGTGCGAAATCCTGACCCGGAAAAAGTGTCGGCCTATGAATGTGGCTTCAACGCCTTCGACGATGCGCGGATGAAATTCGACGTGCGGTTCTACCTCGTGTCGATCCTGTTCATCATCTTCGATCTGGAAATCGCGTTCCTGTTTCCATGGGCAGTCGCGTTCAAGGACATCAGCATGGCCGGCTTCTGGTCGATGATGGTGTTTCTGGCGGTCCTGACGGCGGGGTTCGCATATGAATGGAAGAAAGGGGCGCTGGAATGGCAGTGACCGGTACGAAATTGCCCAAAGCGGGCAGCGCCGAGGGCCGTGCGATCGGGTCGGGCGGTGCGGGTGTGCCTGCGACTGCCGGAATGGACCGCGATGTGGCGACGCAGAACCTGAATGCGGAATTGCAGGACAAGGGTTTTTTACTGACTTCGACTGAAGATCTGATCAACTGGGCACGCACGGGGTCGCTGCACTGGATGACGTTCGGGCTGGCCTGTTGCGCGGTCGAGATGATGCACACATCCATGCCGCGCTATGATCTGGAACGTTTCGGCACGGCACCGCGCGCCTCTCCGCGTCAGTCTGACCTGATGATCGTCGCGGGTACGCTGACCAACAAGATGGCTCCCGCGCTGCGCAAGGTCTATGACCAGATGCCGGAACCGCGCTATGTGATTTCCATGGGGTCGTGCGCCAATGGCGGCGGCTATTACCATTACAGCTATAGTGTCGTGCGCGGCTGTGACCGGATTGTGCCGGTCGATATATATGTTCCGGGCTGCCCGCCGACGGCAGAGGCGCTGCTATATGGTATCTTGCAGCTGCAACGGAAAATGCGCCGGACAGGGACCATTGTACGATGAGCGAGCAACTCAATGAACTCGGGGCCTATATCGAGGCGAAGCGGCCCGATTGTGTGCTGTCATGGGACGTCACGCGTGGCGAATTGAACCTGACCGTGATGCAGACGAATATCGTGGGTCTGGTGGAGTTTCTCAAGGGTGACGCGACCTGCCGGTTCTCGACGCTCGTGGATATCACGGCAGTCGATTACACCGGACGCGCCAAGCGGTTCGAAGTGGTTTACCACTTCCTGTCGATGTACCAGAACCACCGTATCCGTCTGCGCATTGCTGTGCGGGAACAGGACATGGTGCCGTCGCTGGTGGATGTGCATCCTTCGGCCAACTGGTTCGAACGCGAGATTTTCGACATGTTCGGCATTCTGTTTTCCGGCCACCCCGATCTGCGACGCATCCTGACCGATTACGGGTTTCGCGGCCATCCGCTGCGCAAGGATTTCCCGACGACGGGCTATACCGAAGTGCGCTATGACGAGGCGGAAAAGCGGGTCGTGTATGAACCGGTTTCGCTGGTTCAGGAATACCGGCAGTTTGATTTCATGTCACCGTGGGAAGGCGCTGAATACATCCTGCCCGGTGACGACAAGGCGGCACCAGACGGGCATGTGTCCAAGGAGGCCAAATGATGGACGGCGATATCCGGACCAACCGCTATGATGACGGCTCATCGGACGCGTTGTCAGGCGAACAGAAGATCCGCAACTTCAACATCAACTTTGGTCCGCAACACCCTGCAGCGCACGGTGTTTTGCGGCTTGTGCTGGAGCTTGACGGCGAGATCGTCGAGCGGTGCGATCCGCATATCGGGCTGCTGCACCGTGGCACCGAAAAGCTGATGGAAAGCAGGACGTACCTGCAGAACCTGCCTTATTTCGACCGGCTCGATTACGTCAGCCCGATGAACCAGGAACATGCCTGGTGTCTGGCGATTGAAAAGCTGACGAACACGCCGGTGCCACGGCGGGCGTCCTTGATCCGGGTTCTGTATTGCGAGATCGGCCGGATTCTGAACCATCTTCTAAACATCACGACGCAGGCGCTGGACGTCGGCGCGTTGACACCACCGCTCTGGGGCTTCGAAGAGCGTGAAGATCTCATGATCTTTTACGAGCGCGCCTCTGGCGCGCGTCTGCATGCGGCGTATTTCCGGCCCGGTGGTGTGCATCAGGATCTGCCCGAGGCATTGCTGGATGATATCGAAAAGTGGACCCATAAATTTCTCAAGGGGTTCATGGTCGACATCGACGGGTTGCTGACGGAGAACCGCATTTTCAAGCAGCGCAATGTCGATATCGGTATCGTGACCGAACAGGATGTTCTCGATTGGGGCTTTTCCGGCGTGATGGTGCGCGGCTCCGGCATGGCGTGGGATTTACGGCGCGCACAGCCTTACGAATGCTACGACGAATTCGAATTCCAGATCCCTGTGGGCAAGAACGGCGATTGTTACGACCGTTACCTCGTGCGCATGGAAGAAATGCGGCAATCCGCGTTTATCATCCAGCAGGCAATCGCCAAACTGCGTGCGCCTGAGGGGCAGGGCGACATCCTTGCCCGTGGCAAGATCACCCCACCAAGCCGCACGGACATGAAGACCTCGATGGAAAGCCTGATCCACCATTTCAAGCTTTATACCGAAGGGTTCCATGTTCCCGAAGGAGAGGTCTATGTCGCCGTAGAGGCTCCGAAGGGGGAGTTCGGCGTCTACCTGGTGGCCGATGGCACCAACAAACCCTACCGCTGCAAGATCCGCGCGCCGGGGTTCCTGCATTTGCAGGCGATGGATTATATCTCCAAGGGCCACCAGCTTGCCGATGTCGCCGCGATCATCGGAACCATGGATGTCGTGTTCGGGGAGATCGACCGGTGAGTCTCACGCTCGCTGCCCCTGTCTTGACCTTTCCGAACAAACCCACGCAGGAGGCTCCACAAGCCTCGTTCAGCACGAAAGCCTGATCCAATGCTCCGCCGTCTTCATCACGACCAGCCCGAAACCTTCGCCTTCACGCCGGACAACCAGAAATGGGCCGAGGCGCAGATCACCAAATATCCCGAGGGGCGCCAGGCCTCTGCGATCATTCCGCTTTTGTGGCGTGCGCAGGAGCAGGAAGGGTGGTTGACCCGGCCCGCGATCGAACACATTTCCGAAATGCTGGGGCTTGCCTATATCCGCGGCCTCGAAGTGGCTACATTCTACTTCATGTTCCAGCTTCAACCGGTTGGTTCCGTTGCGAATATCCAGATTTGCGGAACGACCACCTGCATGATCTGCGGTGCCGAGGATCTGATAAGCGTTTGCAAGGATCGCATCGCGGACAAGCCGCATTCCTTGTCCGCAGACGGCAAGTTTTCATGGGAAGAGGTCGAATGTCTCGGAGCTTGTGCCAACGCGCCGATGGCGCAGATTGGCAAGGACTATTACGAGGATCTGACGACGGAGAGTTTTGGCGCAATTCTTGATGCGCTGGCCAAGGGCGATGTGCCGGTGCCCGGTTCGCAGATCGGACGTTATGCAGCAGAACCGGCCAAAGGGCTGACCAGCCTTACGAAGCATGAGAGCGGCCATGCGCGGTATAACGCGTCGGTAAAACTGGCAACGGATATTGGCGATACGGTCAAGCGCATTGACGGATCCGAGGTGCCACTGCTGACGCCATGGCAGGGCAAAGCGGCCAATGCCGATGGCTCGCCGCGCAAAAAGGCGGCGGTGCGCGATGACATGATGCCGCCCAGTGGTCCCGACGGGCCGCAAGGTGGACGCGGCAAGGCAGAAGAGCCGGCCCCGCGGGAGCGGGGGGAAGCGTCGGACAAGCATTCCGAAGCGCCAGGTGAGGCCCCTGATGTCAAGGCAAAGGGCAGACCCAAGTCAGGTGCGACTGCACCTGAACCCAAAGATGCCAGCATCACGGCAAAATCGGCAGATGCGCCAAGTAATTCCGGTAAAAAGCCGAAAAGCATGAAAGCTCCACGCAAGGCCGGGGCGGATGATCTCAAGATGATCAAGGGGATCGGGCCACAGCTTCAAGCCCTGTTGCATGATCTGGGCATTTATCATTTCGACCAGATTGCCAAATGGGGTGATGCGGAAATCGCGTGGGTCGATCAGAATCTCAAGGGCTTCAAGGGACGGGCGAGCCGTGACGCATGGGTTGCACAGGCAACGGACCTCGCCTCCGGCGGCGAAACGGAATTTTCCCGCCGGGCAAGGAAAGACGGTATATACAAGGACGATAAGTAGTACCAACCGGGGGATAGAGATGCGCCATGACACATAATGAAGAAAGAGAAGCCTGCACACGGAAATGCTGGTGGATGGCGGGCGGGATCGGTTTGGTTCTGGCGCTTCTTTTGTGGGTCGGATCTGGTTGGTCGTTCTGGCAGTCGCTCTTTACCGGCATTGTGATCGCGATCATCGCAGGCGCGCTGCTTGGCTATTTCCTCTGTGCCAGATCGGTTGCGGCGCAGACTGGCGCTACGCAGCCGCAGCGTAGCAACGTGGCGACGACAAGCACCGGCAAGGACACGTCCGGTCGCGTCGCAGATCAAGCGCTTGAACCTGATACCGGCGCTACACAAAGCGCCGAAACCAGTGTTGCTCCGGCGTCAGCACCGGTGGCCGCTTCTTCCGAACCTGCACGGGTCTTCAAGACGCAGCCGACCAAAAGACTGCCGGGACAGGACGAGCTTGCCGCACGCAAGGGGACATGGAAATACGAAGGCGCGACGGCTGAACAGGCCGGTGGTGTTCCCGTAGCCAAGCAGGCTCCGGCACATCAGGCCGGTGCCGCAAACGAACCGGCAGCGCCCGAACCCGTGACCAAGCCTGCGTCGGGACGCAAGGCGCGTGGCGAAGGGGCCAAGGGTGCCGCGAAACCGAAAGCCGCCGAAAGGGGTGCTGACAGCAAACCGGAGTTGCTGACAGCCCCCCGCGAAGGCAGCAGGGATAACCTCAAACTGATTAGCGGTGTCGGTCCCAAACTTGAACTGGCGCTCAACGAAATGGGCGTGTGGCATTTCGATCAGGTGGCCGGTTGGCGCAAGAAAGAAATTGAATGGGTGGATGCGCGGTTGCCTTTCAAGGGGCGGATCGAACGGGACGGCTGGGTTGCGCAGGCCAAGACATTGGCCAAGGGTGGCGAGGCTGAAACCTCCCGCCGCAAAAAGAAAACCTGATTTGACGGAGGGCGTCGTCCTTGGGTGCGAATGATGACAAGCTGTCACGGGATGGGCGCAAGCTCGCGCTTGTGAGCGTGGCGGGCGCGTTCGCCTTCATGGGGATCGAGTTCGCGGGGGCCATGTTCGGATGGTCCAATCAGATAATGGGCCTACTGGAGCTCGGCGTTGCCGCAGTCTTTCTTTGGGTTTTCATACAAGCGTTTAGGCTCTGGCGGCGGCGCCAGAGTGAACAGGATGGATGAGCAATATGCTACAGGATAAAGACCGCATTTTTACCAATCTCTATGGGATGGATGACCGCTCGCTGGAAGGCGCGCAGGCCCGGGGCCATTGGGATGGCACGGCGGGCATCCTCGAAAAGGGGCGCGACTGGATCATCGACCAGATGAAAGCTTCCGGGCTTCGGGGGCGCGGTGGTGCTGGGTTCCCGACCGGATTGAAGTGGTCCTTCATGCCCAAGGAGAGCGATGGACGCCCCAGCTATCTGGTGGTGAACGCCGACGAATCCGAACCGGCGACCTGCAAGGACCGCGAGATCATGCGCCATGATCCGCACACGCTGATCGAAGGCTGCCTGATCGCGTCCTTCGCGATGAATGCGCATGCGTGCTACATCTACATTCGTGGTGAATACATCCGCGAGAAAGAAGCGCTGCAGGCGGCCATCGACGAGGCCTATGATGCCGGTCTGATCGGCAAGAACGCCTGCAAGTCAGGTTATGACTTCGATCTCTATCTGCATCATGGGGCCGGCGCCTATATCTGCGGCGAAGAAACGGCGTTGCTGGAATCTCTTGAGGGCAAGAAGGGCATGCCGCGCATGAAGCCGCCGTTCCCTGCGGGCGCAGGGCTTTATGGCTGTCCCACCACGGTGAACAACGTCGAATCCATTGCCGTTGTGCCGACAATTCTGCGGCGCGGTCCTGAGTGGTTCGCGGGTTTTGGCCGGCCCAACAATGCCGGAACCAAGCTGTTTGCGATCACGGGTCACGTCAACACGCCCTGCGTCTTCGAAGAAGAGATGAGCCTGCCGGTACGCGAGCTGATCGAAAAACACGGCGGCGGTATTCGTGGCGGCTGGGATAACCTCAAGGCGATCATCCCGGGCGGCGCGTCCTGCCCGATCCTTCCCAAGGATGCGCTGGAAGGCGCGATCATGGATTTCGACTGGATGCGCGAAAACAAGAGTTCGTTCGGCACCGGCTGCATGATCGTGATGGATCAGAACACCGATGTAATCAAAGCGGTCTGGCGGCTGTCCAAGTTCTTCAAGCACGAATCTTGCGGCCAATGTACGCCTTGCCGCGAAGGGACCGGTTGGATGATGCGGGTAATGGACCGTCTGGTGACAGGCGAGGCGGAGGTCGAGGAAATCGACATGCTGCTCGACGTGACCAAGCAGGTCGAAGGCCACACCATCTGTGCGCTTGGCGACGCGGCGGCATGGCCGATACAGGGTCTGATCCGACACTTCCGGAACGAGATCGAGGACCGGATCAAGCACAAGCGGACGGGGCGTGTGTCAGCGGTGGCAGCAGAATAAGTCGCAAGGTTCCGGCGGGGTGATGCGCTTGTCCTGCCCGCTCTGTCGGTCGCATACTGAATGCAAGGAACGTCATGCTGGTTTTTGAACCCTATTCCCACGCCATCGCCTCGGTCGCGCTTTGGGCGCTCATCGTCATTGTCTTGTCGATGCTTTCCACCTTCGGGCGTGACGCGGAAAATCGTTGCGCCTGTGGCAAACCCAAGCGTGACTATTCGGACATCGTCTACCGCCGGGAACGTGCCTTTATGAACGCGGTCGAAACCTCGGGTCCGTTTATCGCCGCGGTGCTGGCGGCGGTTCTGGCCGGAGCGGCACCGTTCTGGGTGAATCTGTTGGCGTCCGTATTCATCGTGTCGCGGATCGTGATGGCCGTGATCCATATCGGCACCGAGAACCAGCCGATGCGGTCGGTTAGCTTCATGGTCGGCTGGCTGTGCTTGATCGTGCTGGCGATCATGGCCGTCTTCGCGGCATTTTAGGGCGCGGCACGGTGTCCGTCGGGAAAGCCTTCGAATTTGCCCTGCGGGCCCATCACGGGCAGCGTGACAGGGCCGGTCAGGCCTATATCGGCCATGTGGTGCGCGTCTGTGACCGGCTGGAAAACGACACGGACCGGATCGTCGGGCTGCTGCATGATGTGGTCGAGGATACGGAGATCACGCTGGACCGGATCAGAGCCGAATTCGGTGCAGAAGTTGCTGAGGCCGTCGGGTGCCTTACCCATGCCCAGGATGAGCCGCTGGAGGATTATCTGGCGCGGGTCATGTCCAATGGAATCGCGCGCCGGGTCAAGGCGGCAGACCTGGCCGATAACAGCGATCCGGTGCGGTTGTCGATTCTACCGCCCGAAGATCGCGAACGTCTCTTGAAGAAATACGCAAAGTCACAAGCGGCGTTGGGCAGCGACCTCGGAGAAGGTTGAGGCGGCAAAGCATCAATCAGTTGGTTTGATTTCCTGCATTGCCTTCTATAAAGCGACATAAGGCGCAACGGATCGGGCGCACCGCTGTTCTCAAGGAGATGAGATGAGAATTTTGACAAGCACCCTCGCGTTGTTGGGTCTGCTGGGGGCCTGTTCGTCTTCGGATGACCGGATCCCTTTTGACGGGCAGTATTTCAATGCCAAGGCGCGCAAGGTCGATGGCCAGTACGATGTTTTCACCGTGTCCGTGAATGACGTATCGCGTTCGATTGCCGGTGCACGCGCGGCGGGGGAGTACGAGGCGATCCGATACTGCGTCAGCACCTACGGAAACTCAGATATCATCTGGACCGTGGGACCGGACGCACCGGAGGCACAGCTTCGGAGCTCAAATGACACGATTGTCCTGCAGGGTATCTGCCCGCAGTGATGGATTGCCCTGCAACCCGAACGGGAAGGGCGGTGTTATTGCATAACAACGGCCCGCGCCACCACCTGCAACAAAGGGCCGGACGCGCCCCCTTGCATTGTGGAAGGACCCCCGATGAAACGATTGATGATCGCGCTGACAGCGCTGAGCTTTTCCGTGGCACCTGCGAACGCCAAACCGCCGCTGCGCGAGGTGGCGAGAATCGACGACGCCTTGCTTGATCTGGGGGTCGCGGACATTATTCGCAAAAACTGCCCGTCGATATCTGCAAGGATGGTTGCCGCTGTGTTTTATTTGCGCAGTTTGCAGGCGGAAGCGCGGGATATGGGCTATACCGACGACGAGATCGAGGCCTATACGAAGTCGGACGCCGAAAAGGCGCGGATGCGCGCGCGGGGTGATGCATTTTTTGCCGCACGGGGGGTCGATACTTCGGACCCGCAAAGCTATTGTGCGCTGGGACTGGCAGAGATAGAGAAATCGAGCCGGATAGGTTCGTTACTGAGGGCTAAGTGAGCTTATGAGCGACATGCGCAAGATCATCATTGATGGCAAGGAAATCGAAGTCGAAGGGGCGATGACGCTCATTCAGGCTTGCGAAGAGGTCGGCGTGGAAATCCCGCGTTTTTGTTATCACGAGCGGCTGTCGATCGCAGGCAATTGCCGGATGTGTCTGGTCGAGGTCGTTGGCGGTCCGCCCAAGCCGGCGGCGTCCTGTGCGATGCAGGTGCGTGATCTGCGACCCGGCCCCGAGGGGCAGCCTCCGGTCGTGAAGACCAACAGCCCGATGGTCAAGAAAGCCCGCGAGGGCGTGATGGAATTTCTGCTCATCAATCACCCGCTGGATTGCCCGATCTGCGATCAGGGCGGAGAGTGTGATTTGCAGGATCAGGCGATGGCTTATGGCGTTGATTTTTCCCGCTATCGCGAACCCAAGCGCGCCACCGAGGATCTGGATCTGGGGCCGCTGGTCGAGACGCATATGACGCGCTGCATTTCATGCACCCGTTGCGTTCGGTTCACCACCGAAGTGGCTGGTATTCACCAGATGGGACAGACGGGTCGTGGCGAGGATGCCGAGATCACGGCGTATCTGGGTCAGACGCTCGATTCGAATTTGCAGGGCAACATCATTGATTTGTGCCCGGTCGGGGCGCTGGTTTCGAAACCATACGCCTTCACGGCGCGTCCGTGGGAGCTGTCCAAGACCGAAAGCATCGACGTGATGGATGCGCTGGGATCCAATATCCGGGTGGACACGAAGGGCCGCGAAGTCATGCGGTTCCTGCCACGCAACCATGACGGCGTGAACGAGGAATGGATTTCGGACAAGACCCGCTTTGTCTGGGACGGCTTGCGGCGGCAACGTCTGGATACGCCTTACATTCGCGAGAACGGCAAGCTGCGCAAGGCGGAGTGGCCAGAGGCGTTGGCGGCTGCCGCAGCGGCGATGAAGGGAAAGTTGGTCGGCGGTTTGATCGGAGATCTGGTTCCGGTGGAGGCTGCGTTCGCTCTGCGGCAATTGATCGAAGGGCAAGGCGGCAAGGTCGAGTGTCGCACCGATGGTGCAAAGCTGCCTGCGGGCAATCGTGCGGGGTACGTCGGTACGGCGCGTGTCGAGGATCTGGACACGGCGCAGGCGATCATGTTGATCGGGACCAATCCGGCCGTCGAGGCACCTGTCTTGAACGCGCGTATCCGCAAGGCGTGGACCCGTGGTGGCAATGTCGGTTTGATCGGGCCGAAGGTCGATCTGACCTATGAGTACGCGCATCTGGGCAATGGACCCGATGCGATCGGGGCCATGTTGAATGAAGATCACTCCGACATTCAGGACAAACCGTCGGTCATTGTCGTCGGACAAGGTGCCCTGATGCGCAAGGACGGTGAGGCGGTTCTGGGCGAGGCGATGGCGCTGGCGGAGGCAACTAAATCCGGTCTGCTGATCCTGCACACGGCGGCGAGCCGTGTCGGCGCGATGGATGTCGGTTGTGTGGCCGATGGCGGCATTGCCGAGGTGTTGAAATCGGATGTGATTTATAATCTGGGCGCGGACGAGGGTGATATTCCCGCCGGCCCCTTCGTGATCTATCAAGGGTCGCACGGAGATCGCGGGGCGCACCGCGCCGACATCATCCTGCCGGCTGCTGCCTATACTGAAGAGGCCGGGGTGTTCGTGAATACCGAAGGACGGCCGCAGATGGCCTTCCGCGCGTCTTTTGCACCGGGCCAGGCCAAGGAAAATTGGGCGATTCTACGCGCCCTCAGCGCAGAGATCGGCGCGACCCTCCCGTTCGACAGTCTTTCCGCGTTGCGCAACGCACTGACCGACGAAGTGCCGCATCTGGCCGATATCGACTCAGTGGCGCAGAACAGCGGGTCACCTTTGCCGCGCGGCAAAGTGGACTCAGCAGCGTTCGTCTATCCGGTGTCGGATTTCTACCTCAGCAATCCGATTGCGCGGGCGTCTTCGCTGATGGCGGAGCTGTCGGCGAACGCCAGGGCGCGCCAGACAGGAGCTTTGGCGGCAGAGTGAACCGGATGGCAATCATAACGCCATTGCTGATCGCGGCCTGCGCACCAACCGTCCCAACCGCAGAAGACTTCATCCCCGACTACAAGGGGGTGGAGACTGTTCTGCTTGATGGTGATCTGGTGCAGTTCAATGTGGCCATGACGAACGCGCGTAATGCTGAAAATGTGTCCGCCTATGCAGAGTGTGCGGCGGCGCAATACACACTGATCCGAGGCTACGGTTTTGCGCGTCATCTACGCACAAATGTGGCGATTGAGGGTGGCATATGGCGCGCAGATGCTGTTTACACGATCTCGCCGAGCCTGCCACGGGGCTTGAAGACAATCGATGCCGAAGTGACCGTGCAGAATTGCATGGAAAAAGGCATTCCGACGGTGTGAGGATTTATGGCTGACTTCTTTTTCACGACCACCACGGGCGGGCTGCTGCTAATCGTGGGTCAGATCCTTCTCATCGTTGTGCCGCTGCTCGTAGCGCTAGCGTTTCTGATGTATGCTGACCGCAAGATCTGGGCCGCCGTGATGTTGCGGCGCGGACCAAACGTGGTGGGTGTATTCGGTCTGCTGCAAAGTTTTGCGGATTTCGGCAAGTATATCGTCAAGGAAGTGGTCGTGCCTGCGGGTGCCGACCGGCCCGTGTTCTTTCTTGCCCCGATGATCAGCCTCGTCATGGCGCTGGTTGCGTGGGCGGTGATTCCATTCAATGACGGCTGGGTGTTGTCGGACATCAACGTGGCAATTCTGTTCGTCTTTGCAATCTCGTCGCTCGAAGTTTACGGCGTCATCATGGGCGGCTGGGCGTCGAACTCGAAATACCCGTTCCTGGGGTCGTTGCGGTCCGCCGCGCAGATGATTTCCTATGAGGTCAGCATCGGTCTGATCATCATAGGAGTGATCATCTCTTCAGGCTCGATGAATTTTGGCCACATCGTCGCGTCGCAAAGCAGCGAGTTCGGCTTGCTCAGCTGGTACTGGCTGCCGCATTTTCCGATGCTGATCCTGTTCTTCATCTCGGCCCTGGCGGAAACCAACCGCCCGCCGTTCGATTTGCCTGAAGCTGAATCAGAGCTGGTCGCAGGCTATCAGGTTGAATATTCCTCGACCCCGTTCCTGCTTTTCATGATCGGCGAACTGGTCGCGGTCGTGTTGATGTGTGCCCTGATCACGCTGCTGTTTTTCGGCGGCTGGCTGTCGCCCGTGCCGTTCTTGCCGGATGGCATCTTCTGGATGGTGCTGAAGATGGGCGTCGTTTTCTTTTTCTTCTCGATGGTCAAGGCAATCACGCCGCGTTACCGCTACGATCAGCTGATGCGCTTGGGCTGGAAGGTGTTCCTGCCGTTCTCGCTGGTCTGGGTGGTTTTTGTGGCTTTCGCGGCCAAATTCGAATGGTTCTGGGGCATTTACGCCCGCTGGGCCGTAGGAGTCTGACATGACACAGATCGACTATACCCGCGCCGCAAAGTACTTTTTGTTGCAGGATTTTGCCAAGGGGTTCGCCCTCGGTATCCGCTATATGTTCAAGCCCAAGGCGACGTTGAATTATCCGCATGAAAAGGGTCCGCTTTCCCCGCGTTTCCGCGGTGAACACGCACTGCGGCGATATCCGAACGGCGAAGAACGCTGCATCGCGTGCAAGTTGTGCGAAGCGATATGCCCCGCGCAGGCCATCACCATCGACGCGGAACCGCGCGATGACGGCAGCCGTCGCACGACACGCTATGACATCGACATGACCAAGTGTATCTACTGCGGTTTCTGCCAGGAAGCCTGCCCGGTCGATGCGATCGTCGAAGGTCCGAATTTTGAATTCAGCACCGAAACGCGCGAAGAATTGTTTTACGACAAGTCGAAACTGCTTGAGAACGGCGACCGCTGGGAAGCCGAGATCGCGCGCAATCTTGAAATGGATGCACCATACAGATGAGCGATCCCGTCAACCCTTTTGAGCAGATGATGCGACAGGCGCAGGAAATGGCGAAGACGTTTCCGGCGATGGATGCGTTTACCCCAAAGGGGTTCGAGCAGATGATCGGCCTGATGCCAAAAGACGTGATGGAGACGTTCTTTGGCAACCGGATGAATCCTGACGGGCTCGATGCCAAGACGCGGTTGTTGCTGACACTGGCCGGGCTGACAATGCAGGGTGCGCAAAACGAGATTGCGGTGCGCCAGACCGTGCGCCACGCCATCGAGGCAGGGGCGCATAAGCAGCAGGTAATCGAGACAATCGGGCAAATGTCGGCCTTTGCCGGTATCCCGGCCATGACCCGCGCGCTGCAACTCGCGCAGGAGGTTCTGGGCGATGACAAGGACAAGGAGAGCGACTCATGAGCGTTTTCGCATTCTATCTTTTCGCGATCTGCGTGATCGGAGGCGGGTTGTTCACCGTGATCAGCCGTAATCCGGTCCATTCGGTGCTGTGGTTGATCCTCGCTTTCCTCAGCTCTGCAGGTCTCTTCGTCATGCTGGGTGCGGAATTCGTCGCGATGCTGCTTGTCATCGTTTACGTGGGCGCGGTGGCGGTCCTATTCCTGTTCGTGGTGATGATGCTCGACGTCGATTTTGCCGAGCTGAAGGCGGAGATGGCGAAATACATGCCGCTTGCGCTGCTGATCGGGCTGGTGATCCTGATGCAGTTCGTGATGGCCTTCGGGGCGTGGGAGAGCAATTCCGCCGCAGCCGACTTGCGGGCGCAGGTCGTCACCATTGAGCGGCACAATACCGATGCCTTGGGCATGGTGCTTTATGACCAGTACTTCCTGTTGTTCCAACTGGCGGGTCTGATCCTCCTGGTGGCCATGATCGGGGCTATCGTGCTGACCCTGCGCCACCGCAAGGATGTCAAACGTCAGGATGTGGTCGCGCAGATGATGCGCGATCCGAAACTGGCGATCGAATTGAAAGACGTGAAACCCGGACAGGGGCTATAACCGTTTTCTTCGAAGAAAACGGACCGGAATTTTCAAAAATTCCGGCGACATAAAAATGAACGTGGGACGCAAAGATGATCGGACTTGAACATTACCTGACGGTGGCGGCGACGCTGTTCGTCATTGGCATCTTCGGGCTATTCCTGAACCGCAAGAACGTGATCATCCTGCTGATGAGTATCGAATTGATGCTTCTGGCGGTGAATATCAATCTTGTGGCGTTCTCCAGCTTTCTCGGCGATCTGGTGGGGCAGGTATTCACGCTGTTCGTCCTGACGGTCGCGGCAGCCGAGGCGGCGATCGGACTGGCCATTCTGGTCTGTTTCTTCCGTAACCGCGGCACGATCGCGGTCGAAGACGTCAACGTGATGAAAGGCTAGGGGCATGGAAACCACTCTTCTTTTTGCCCCGCTGGTGGGCGCACTGCTGTGCGGCTTTGGTTGGAAGGTCATGGGCGAAACTGCTGCCTGTTGGATCGCCACCGGGCTGCTGTTCCTGTCGGCCTTCCTGAGCTGGGTGGTTTTCCTCAGCTTTGACGGCGTGACGGAGCAGATCCAGATATTGAGGTTCATCGAAAGCGGAACCCTCAGCACCGATTGGGCGATCCGTCTCGACCGGCTGACCGCGATCATGTTGATTGTCATCACGACGGTCTCCAGCCTCGTTCATCTCTATTCCTTCGGCTACATGGCGCATGACGACAATTTCCGCGACGACGAGAGCTATCGCCCGCGTTTCTTTGCCTACCTGTCGTTCTTCACCTTCGCGATGCTGATGCTGGTCACATCCGACAACCTTGTGCAGATGTTTTTCGGTTGGGAGGGCGTAGGTGTCGCGTCCTACCTCCTGATTGGGTTCTACTATCGCAAACCCTCCGCCAATGCTGCCGCGATCAAGGCATTCGTGGTCAACCGTGTGGGCGATTTCGGCTTTGCGCTCGGGATTTTCGCGCTGTTCATGCTGACCGACAGTGTCAAATTCGAAGACGTCTTTGCGGCGGCTCCCGAACTTGCAGAGACAAGCATCAGCTTTCTGTGGCGTGATTGGAATGCGGCCAACCTGATTGCCTTCCTGCTGTTTGTGGGTGCGATGGGTAAGTCGGCGCAGCTGTTCCTGCACACCTGGCTGCCGGACGCGATGGAGGGGCCGACGCCTGTCTCCGCGCTGATCCACGCCGCGACGATGGTCACGGCAGGTGTGTTCTTGGTATGTCGCATGTCGCCCATCATGGAGTTCGCTCCGGAGGCGATGATGTTCGTTACCTTTATCGGGGCGACAACGGCGTTCGTTGCAGCGACCATTGGTCTGGTGCAGAACGACATCAAGCGCGTGATCGCCTATTCAACCATGTCGCAGCTGGGTTACATGTTCGTAGCCGCTGGCGTTGGTGTCTACAGCGTGGCGATGTTCCACCTGTTCACACACGCGTTCTTCAAGGCGATGCTGTTTCTTGGCGCGGGATCGGTGATCCATGCGATGCATCACGAGCAGGACATGCGCAACTATGGCGGTCTGCGCAAGAAGATCCCCTATACCTTTGCGGCGATGCTGATCGGCACGCTGGCGATCACCGGGGTGGGTATTCCGCTGACCGGCTGGATCGGGTTCGCCGGTTTCGCGTCCAAGGATGCGGTGATCGAAAGCGCCTATGCCGCCGGTCCGATGGGGTATGCCTTCTGGATGCTGGTCGTCGCTGCGCTGTTCACCAGCTTCTACAGCTGGCGGCTGATGTTCCTGACCTTTTACGGCAAGCCGCGCGGCGACAAGCACACGCATGATCATGCGCACGAGGCACCGATGAGCATGCTGATCCCGCTGGGTGTCCTGAGCCTTGGGTCGATATTTGCCGGGGCGATCTGGTACAACAGCTTCTTCGGTCACACCGACACGGTGGCAAAGTTCTATGGTGTACCTTACGCCGAAGCAGGTGAGCATTCCGAAGAGGTCGCTGGCGAACCCGCATCCGGCGATGAAGCGGCCAAGGAGGGCGAGCATCACTATGTGTTTTCCGGTCAGCCGGGCGAGGGGGCCATCTATACGTCCCCGGATAACACCATTCTCAATGATGCCCACGAGGTGCCGAAGTGGGTCAAGATCAGTCCCTTCGCGGCAATGCTTGCCGGTTTCGTCATGGCGCTTTGGTTCTACATCTGGAATCCGTCCCTGCCAGCACGGCTCGCGGCGAACCAGCGGCCACTGTACAATTTCCTGCTGAACAAATGGTACTTTGACGAGCTTTATAACCTGATCTTCGTTCAGCCTGCCAAAGCCATTGGCCGCTTTTTCTGGAAGCGCGGCGACGGTGATGTGATTGATGGATCTTTGAATGGTGTCGCCATGGGGCTGATCCCTTGGCTTACACGCCTCGCCGGTAAAGCGCAGTCCGGATATATCTTTACCTATGCCTTCGCCATGGTTATCGGGATCGCGGTTCTGGTGACTTGGATGACGATGACCGGAGGGTCGAACTGATGGAACACCACTTGCTCTCCATTGTGACCTTCATGCCAGCGTTCGCGGCGGCGATCCTTGCGATTTTTCTGCGCGGCGACGACGCGGCGGCATCCCGCAATGCCAAGTGGCTGGCGCTGATCACCACGACGGTGACATTTCTGGTGTCGTTGTTCGTGTTCTTCGAATTTGACCCTAACAACACGCAATTTCAGTTGATCGACGAGGCCGACTGGTTGTTGGGTCTGAAATACCGTCTGGGCGTTGATGGTATCAGCATCCTCTTCGTCATGCTGACCACCTTCATGATGCCACTGGTCATCGCGGCAAGTTGGAACGTGGAGCATCGCGTCAAGGAATACATGATCGCGTTCCTGATCCTTGAAACGCTCATGCTCGGCGTGTTCATGGCGCTGGATCTGGTATTGTTCTACCTGTTCTTCGAAGCAGGTCTGATCCCGATGTTCCTGATCATCGGGATCTGGGGCGGGGCGAACCGGATCTACGCGAGCTTCAAGTTCTTTCTCTACACATTCCTCGGCTCAGTGCTGATGCTGGTGGCGATGGTCGCGATGTATGCCGAGGCCGGAACGACCTGCATCGGAGGCTGCGAAGTCAGCCTGCTGACGCATAATTTCGGCTCCGAGAGCTTTGATCTTCTGGGGATCCAGATCGTCGGTGGCATGCAGACGCTGATGTTCATCGCGTTCTTTGCCAGCTTTGCGGTCAAGATGCCGATGTGGCCGGTGCATACGTGGCTTCCCGATGCGCATGTTCAGGCCCCAACGGCGGGCTCTGTCGTGCTGGCTGCGATTCTGCTGAAGATGGGCGGCTACGGTTTCTTGCGGTTCTCCTTGCCGATGTTCCCGGTGGGGGCGGACGTGATGGCACCGCTGGTGCTTTGGCTGAGTGCGATTGCGATCGTCTACACCTCGCTGGTCGCGCTGGTGCAGGAAGACATGAAAAAGCTGATCGCCTATTCCTCGGTCGCGCATATGGGGTTCGTCACGATGGGCATTTTCGCAGTCAACCAGCAAGGGCTGGACGGTGCGATCTTCCAGATGATCAGTCACGGCTTCATCTCCGGTGCGCTGTTCCTTTGCGTCGGCGTGATCTACGACCGGATGCATACACGCGATATTGATGCCTATGGAGGGCTGGTAAACCGGATGCCGGTTTATGCGCTGATCTTCATGCTGTTCACGATGGCCAATGTGGGTCTGCCGGGCACCAGCGGCTTTGTCGGGGAATTCCTGACGCTCGTGGGGACGTTCAAGGTGAACACATGGGTGGCCGCAGTGGCGACGACCGGCGTGATCCTTTCGGCCGCCTACGCCTTGTGGCTATATCGACGCGTGGTAATGGGCGATCTGATCAAGGCGAGCCTCAAGACGATCACAGACATGACGCCACGTGAAAAATGGATTTTCGCACCATTGGTCGTCATGACGCTGTACCTCGGCGTCTACCCGGCGGCAGTTCTGGACATCACAGGCCCTGCGGTTGCAGCCCTTGTAAACAATTACGACACGGCGCTGGCCGCTGCCGAGGCCGCTGCACAGACCGCCCAAGTGTCAAATTAAAAGGACCGCGAGATGATCACTGCCGATCTCAACATCATCCTGCCCGAAATCGTGCTGTCGCTGTTTGCGATACTGGCACTGCTGGGGGCGGTCTATACCAGCAAGGACAAGCTTGGGAGTTTGCTGGTCTGGCTTACCGCTGGCGTGATGGCCTTGCTGGCGGCCTGGATCGGTCTGACCGGCGAAGGTACGCGGATCGCGTTCAATGGCATGTTCATCGAGGACGCGTTCGCACGGTTCGCCAAGGTCACTATCCTGCTGTCGGCAGCGGCGGTTCTGGTCATGTCAGAAGGCTATATGAAGGAACGCGGTCTGCTGCGGTTCGAATATCCCGTCCTTGTCGCGTTGAGCGCCGTTGGCATGATGATGATGGTGTCCGCTGGTGACCTGATGGCGCTTTATATGGGCCTTGAGCTGCAATCGTTGGCGCTTTACGTCGTGGCTTCGCTGCGCCGGGACAGCGTCAAATCGACCGAAGCGGGACTGAAGTACTTCGTGCTGGGCGCGTTGTCGTCCGGCTTGCTGCTCTATGGCGCGTCCTTGGTTTATGGCTACTCAGGCACGACGCTGTTCTCGGGTATCGTCACGGTGGCGCAAGAGGGCAGCACGTCGCTGGGATTGCTTTTCGGTATCGTGTTCCTGATTTCGGGTATGGCGTTCAAGGTATCCGCCGTGCCGTTCCACATGTGGACACCTGATGTCTACGAAGGGTCGCCAACGCCCGTGACCGCATTCTTCGCGACCGCTCCAAAGGTCGCCGCGATGGCTCTGTTCGCCCGCGTGCTGCATGACGCTTTCGGTGACGCGATCGGTGACTGGAGCCAGATCGTGGCGTTGTTGTCACTGCTGTCGATGTTCCTCGGGGCCATCGCGGCGATCGGGCAGACAAATATCAAACGGCTGATGGCGTACTCGTCCATTGCCCATATGGGCTATGCCTTGATGGGTCTGGCTGCAGGTACTGTATTGGGCGTGCAGGCGATGCTGGTTTACATGGCGATCTACGTCACCATGAACATCGGGACTTTCGCGTTCATCCTGTTGATGCGCAAGGATGGCCAGCCGGTGACGGACATTGCATCGCTCAACCTGTATTCCAAGGCGCACCCCGGCCGCGCGCTGGCACTTCTGGTGCTGATGTTCAGCCTTGCGGGTGTACCGCCCATGCTCGGGTTCTTCGGCAAGTTCTATGTCTTGCGGGCGGCTTACGAAGGCGGGCTTGCGTGGTTGGCGGTGGCCGGCGTTATCGCCAGCGTCATCGGTGCGTATTACTATCTCCGGATCGTCTTTCTGATGTATTTCGGCGAAGACCGCTCTGACGCGCTGGACCGGAATTCCGGTGGCTTGCTGGGTGGTTTCCTTGTGGCATCGGCAGCGGTCATGGTGCTGGGAATCATCAACATGTTCGGCGTCGAAGGTGCGGCCGCGGCCGCGGCACTGGTGCTTGTCAACTGATTGTCCAGGCCCATAGGGATATATTTCGAAAAGGGAAAAGCCGATGACGCAGTGGCCTGACGGATACGGGCGACGCGTGTTGGACAGTGTCGATTCGACTCTTTCGGAGGCCGCGCGGCTCGTGCCGGAGATGACGGGACCGATGTGGATACTTGGTCTGGAACAGACGGCGGCACGCGGACGCCGGGGCCGCGTCTGGTCGACCCCGCGCGGCAATTTCGCCGGGACATTGATTATGGCGCAGCGCGAGCCCCCGGCCCAAGCCGCCTTGCGCAGCTTTGTCAGTTCACTTGCATTGTGGCGCAGCTTTGTTGCCGTGACCGGACGAGAGGATGATTTCGCGCTGAAATGGCCGAATGACGTCCTGTTGCGCGGCGGAAAGGTGGCGGGAATCCTGCTGGAGAGTATCGGTGATCATCTGGCAGTGGGGATCGGCGTCAATCTGGCCACGGCACCCCCACCAGAGGCGGTCGAGCCGGGTGCAGTCATGCCGGTCTCGCTCAAGAGCGCCTATGGCATCGACGTCGCCCCGGAGTATTTTCTGGATATCTTGGCGGTCGAATATGCACGGCTCGAGTCGGATTTCGTAACCTACGGGTTCGCGCCCATCCGAGAGGCGTGGCTTGGGCGTGCGGCGCGGCTGGGCGAGGTCATTACAGCGCGCACCATTCGAGATGAGACCGTTGGCGTCTTCGAGGATGTGGACAGCGCGGGCAGCCTGATCCTTGGCACTGCGAAAGGCCGCGTGGCGATCACGGCGGCGGATGTATATTTCTAGGGAGGGCCGGCATGCTTCTGGCAATTGACTGCGGCAATACCAATACGGTGTTTTCGATCTGGGACGGGACGCGCTTTGTTGCGACCTGGCGCACCTCGACGGAGTGGCAGCGCACAGCGGATCAATATTACGTCTGGCTCAGCACGTTGATGCACTTCCAGAAGGTCGAAGCCGAGATCACGGATGTCATCGTGTCGTCAACGGTTCCGCGCGTGGTCTTCAACCTGCGTGTCTTTGCAGACCGGTATTTCAATACGCGGCCCTATGTCGTCGGAAAGGCCGGTTGCGAATTGCCGGTTGCCACGCGCGTCGATGAAGGCACGGCGGTAGGACCGGACAGGTTGGTCAACACGGTTGCGGGGTATGACCTTTACGGCGGCAATCTGATCGTCGTGGATTTCGGTACGGCCACCACTTTCGACGTGGTGGACAGCGATGGCGCTTATATCGGCGGGGTCATTGCCCCCGGCGTTAACCTTAGTCTGGAGGCGTTGCACAATGCCGCAGCGGCCCTGCCGCATGTGGATATCACCAAGCCGCAATCGGTGATTGGTACGAATACAGTCGCCTGTATGCAATCGGGTATCTTTTGGGGTTATGTCGGCCTCGTGCGTGAGATATGTGCGCGCATAAAGGCGGAGCATGGTGCAGAGATGCGCGTCATCGCCACGGGTGGGCTCGCCCCGTTGTTTCAACAATCCGAAGCCCTATTTGATGAATACAAAGATGATCTGACGATGCACGGCCTGACCGTGATCCACAAATACAACAAGGAATTGGCAAAGTAATATGAGCAGTGAAAGACTGATCTACCTCGCGCTTGGCGGCGCGGGTGAAATTGGCATGAACGCCTATGTCTACGGATATGGCAAGCCGGGCAAGGAGCGATTGATCGTCGTCGACCTCGGGGTCGCGTTTCCGGATATGGACAGCACGCCGGGGGTGGATCTGATCATCGCCGACATCGCCTGGCTGGAAGCACGCCGCGACCGGATCGACGCGATCTTTATCACGCACGCGCACGAAGACCATGTCGGCGGCGTTGCGCATACCTATGACCGGCTGCGGGCTCCGATCTATGCGCGCAAATTTACGGCGAATATCGCGAGCCGCAAGATGTCGGAATACAATCATCCCGATGACGCCGTGACCGTCGTGCAGCCGTGGCCGCAGCAGATTACGGCAGGACCGTTCAAGGTCGGCTTCATGCCGATCTCCCATTCGATCCCGGAAGCTTCGGCAATGATCATCGACAGCCCTGCAGGCCGCGTGATCCATTCAGGCGATTTCAAGGTCGATCTGACCCCCGGTGTTGGCGAGCCGTTCGATGCCGCCGCGTTCGAGGAAGTCTCAAAAGACGGCGTCAAGGCGTTGGTGTGTGACAGTACCAATGTGTTTTCCCCCCATGCGGGCCGCTCGGAAGCGACGTTGTCGCCTGCGATCGAAAAGCTGGTGTCGGCGGCGGGTGGCATGGTTGTGGCCACGACGTTCGCGTCCAACGTGGCGCGGGTCAAGACGCTGGCGGTCGCCGGAGAACGCGCAGGACGTTCCATCGTTCTACTGGGCCGCGCGATGAAGCGTATGATTGAGGCGTCACTGGAAACCGGCGTTTTGAAAGACTTTCCGCCGACCGTTTCACCGGAAGAGGCGCGCGGCATCCCGCGCGAGAACCTGATGCTTCTCGTGACGGGCAGTCAGGGCGAACGGCGTGCGGCGTCGGGGCAGCTTTCACGCGGCAAGTATCAGGGGATCGAGATGAAGGAGGGCGATCTGTTCCTCTTCAGCTCCAAGACCATCCCCGGCAACGAGCGCGGCGTTATCAGCGTCATCAACGCGTTTTCCGAGATGGGCGTCGATGTGGTGGATGACACCGAAGGAAAGTATCACGTATCGGGCCATGCGAACCGCCCCGATCTGGAAACGCTGCATGACATCGTAAAGCCTCAGGTGTTGATCCCGATGCACGGCGAACACCGCCACCTGCGCGAACACGTCAAGATCGCGGATGGCAAGGGCATCAAGGGCGTTCTGGCGGTAAACGGCATGATGATCGACCTGAGCGGCAATGCCCCGAAGGTTGTCGAGTATATCGAGACAGGGCGCACCTATCTGGATGGATCCGTGCAAGTTGGCGCATTGGATGGCGTCGTGCGGGACCGCATCCGGATGGCATTGAACGGTCATGTGACCGTTACAGTCATTATGGACGATGAGGATGAGCCGCTGGGTGATCCGTGGGTCGACATCATGGGTCTTGCCGAAACCGGAAGCTCGGGGGCGGACTTGGTAGATGTGATCGAGGCCGATCTGGGGCAATGGCTGGGCCGCGCGAAACCGGAGTTGCTGCGGGACGACAAGGCATTGAATGACGGTTTGCGCAAGATCGCACGACAGTCCGCGATGAACGAGATCGGCAAGAAGCCCGAAGTGACTGTAGTTGTCAGCCGGTTGAGCTGACGCAGGCGGATTAAGCGAATCGCGTTACTTTGGTGTTTGGCCCAGGTTTCGCGGTTCGTTTCCGGTCAATGCTGGTGGCATCCTGATGGCTCGCTCCGGTCGGGGCAATCCAATGATCGCGTTAGCGGCCTTCGTCTGGTTAGGTAAACCGTGTATTGCGCACAGCGATGTCGAAATAGCCATGAGGGCTCAAGGCGAATCCAGAGACTGGATAACCTTCATTGATGAAGCTGTTCACCACCGGCATCACTCCGTACGGCAGCACCTCGCCAATTGACCACGGGGTGTAGTCGTTAAAGAAAATCATTCCGCCCTCTTTTACCTTGGAACGAGCAGCGACCAGATCACGCCGAACTCCTTTGGCGGTGTGATCTCCGTCAATGTAGGCCCAATCCAGGCTGCCGTCTGGCAGGCGGGAAATGTTTGACGAAGAATCTCCGATCATAACCTCGGTTCGCGGGTCCCCGGTCACATCGGCTCGAATGTTCTTTTCATTCATGTCCAGAAGATACAGCTTTTCAACGGGCAAGGTGTCCAACAGGAAGCGCGAAAATGCACCATATTGAACGCCGACCTCGGCACCGGTTTTGCCTGCCGCCAAGGCCTCCATCATCGCGTAACGATTTCGAAAGGCTGTGACGTTCTGAAGCGCATCCTCACGCAAAAGCTCGGCCTGGCCATCTCGCAAACAAGCAGGCAGCGCACCTGCGGCCTTGCGGTAGACCTTGATTTCATTCCTCAAGTTCTCAATCGCGTCGAGAACGCGTTTTTCCAGCGCCAAGGTTGGATCATCTGTCATATCACTACTCCTGCAGTGCTAGTCGCGTTAGGCTGCATAGACGACCGGAATTGCCCTTCACCGGCAGGGCCATTGCAACACTGTCAATTGCGCGGGCAGGGGCAGGAGGTCCAATTTCGGTTGTCTTATCAGATCAGTCCTTGGGACGGTCTTCGAAGCTGAATTCAATGAATTCGGGGGTATGATCGCCCAGCCCGACGACCTTGTTGCCGTTACGGTCACTGTTTCGGTCATTCGAACGCTCGTTGCCGCGTCCACTGCTGCCGCGTGAACGGCCACGTGCGGGACGGGGGGCCTCTGCCGGTGCTTCCGCAGCTTTTTCGGGCTGCGGTTCGGGAACGGTTTCCGGCGTAGGCTCTGCAACTACCGGTGTTGGCTCGGCTTTTTGCGCGGGTTTGCGCGAACGGCTGCGCTTAGGCTTTTCTGCCGGCACATTTTCGTCATCCGCTTCACGCGGCTCTTCCGTGGACCCGCCCAGCGGGTTTTCCAGACGTGGTATTTCGCGCTGAACCAGACGTTCGACATCCGCGAGGTTTTTCTCGTCCCGTGGCACGCAGATCATGATGGCCTTGCCGTCGCGCCCTGCGCGGCCGGTCCGGCCAATGCGGTGAACGTAGTCCTCTGCGTGGCTGGGGACGTCGAAGTTGAACACATGGCTGACCGCAGGCACATCGAGGCCGCGCGCGGCGACATCGGAAGCGATCAGGAACCGTAGCGTGCCGGCACGGAACCCGTCGAGGGTGCGCGTCCGCTGGCTCTGGTCCAGGTCGCCGTGAATAGGTGCCGCGTCATAGCCGTATTTTTTCAATGACTTGGCGACAATATCCACATCCGACTTGCGATTGCAGAAGATGATCGCGTTCGTGCATTTTTCGCCTTCGCCTTCAATTAGCGCGCGCAGCAAATTGCGTTTTTCTGTCGCTTCGCGGTCTTTGCGCGATGCTTTAAACATCACGACGCCCTGCGTGATATTTTCGCCTGTGGTGGCTTGACGCGCAACTTCGACGCGTTCGGGATTGCTGAGGAACGTGTTGGTGATCCGCTCGATCTCAGGAGCCATGGTGGCAGAGAAAAACAGCGTCTGGCGGGTAAACGGCGTCAGGCCGAAGATGCGTTCGATGTCCGGGATGAAGCCCATGTCCAACATGCGGTCCGCTTCGTCCACGACCATGACCTTGACGTCTGAAAGGATCAGCTTGCCGCGCTCGAAATGATCGAGCAGACGGCCGGGCGTCGCGATCAGGACATCGACCCCGCGGTCGATAAGCATGTCTTGTTCCTTGAACGAAACGCCGCCGATCAGCAGTGCCTTGGTAAGTTTCAGATGTTTGGTATAGGTGTCGAAATTCTCGGCCACCTGTGCCGCAAGTTCGCGCGTGGGACACAGCACCAAAGACCGTGGCATCCGCGCGCGTGCGCGACCCCGCGCCAGCAGCGTAATCATCGGCAACACAAAACCTGCGGTCTTACCGGTACCGGTCTGGGCTATACCCAGAACATCACGTCCCTGAAGGGCGGGGGGGATGGCCCCTGCCTGAATGGGTGTGGGTGTTTCGTAGCCAGCTTCTTCGACGGCCTTGAGAACCTTGGGGTTCAAGTTCAGATCAGAAAATTTTATCATGTTTGTCCGTATTTTGCGGACACTCATTTGGCCCGCGGCAGCGATCCATGCCGGCCCGCGCGGCCCAAGGGGCGACCCACGGTCGCGACATGCTGAACAGCGCATACCAAAGCCATCAGGCGGCGTCAAACGCTTGTGGCGTCGGGGAAATGATGCGCCACCTTTGTGTCCAGATCGAGCGCAACACGACGGAGCAGCCCGTGTTCTTCCAAACGGGTGCAAAGCTGTGGTGTCGCGGTGCAAACCTCGTCATAGAAGGCGCGCAGACCCTCGGTGCCGTTTTCTCTTTGGATCATGTTGAAAAGCTCGTGCATCGTGATGCCGCCGCGATCGCGAGCGCGTGCGGGACCAAGATCCGCGCGGTAGGAGCCCGATGCGTGGCGATAGCGGAAATGTCTCTGCCAGTCGCCCCACGTTTTGGCGTGGCAATGGGCCAACTGCACGTTCGGCTGATCGACTTCCGCCTTTATCATCTCGTTGCCCTGAAACGCATTGTGGATGCGCAGCTTGAGACCTGGCACACCTGTGCGGACAAAGATCTTGCCTGCCAGATGGCTGAGAAATCCGCCTTTCAGATGCGGGCCGTAAGTCGGATAGAGCGCCGCGACGATCCGTTCGCGTTCGGGGCCTGCGGGGATGAAGGCCTTGAACAGATCAGTGCTGTCTGACAGCAATTCCATCGGTCGCACCCGCACCACGGTCACCGTGTCGGGCAAGCCGCAGAGGACCGCATCAATCGGTGCCTCAGCCACGAGAAATTCGTCCACATCCATATGGATGATCCAATCGACATCTGATGCGCGTCCATATGCGTGATTGGCGTTCATCGTCTGTCGCGACTGATGTTTGGGCGGGCGATTGCGCCCGCGCGACTGCCAGTATGCTTCGTCACAAAGGGTGACGCAGATTTTCGGATGCGCGTGCAGCGCCTCGTATGCGTCGCTTGGCGCGTCAAGATAAATGAACAATCGCTGCGCGCCCGCTTGGAGATGATAGGCGGCAAAACGCAGGATGTCGTCGGCAGGGGCCTTGATGGTGGCGACGAGGCCCCAGGCCATCAGACCATCATTTCCTTGGTCGCGGTCAGCTTGACGTCCGGATAGTCGCGGTCAACACGGTCAATGTCCCATTGCAGGCGCGTCAGATAGACGATGTCGCCGTCATGGTCGAATGCGATATGCTGTTTGTTGCTTTCGGCAAACTTTTCAACGGCCTGTTTCGGGCCGTTTACCCAGCGGGCCGAGGTGAACTGAGACTGCTCAAAGCGCACCGGCAGGCCGTATTCCAGTTCGATCCGCGATGCGAGAACCTCGAATTGCAACTGGCCCACAACGCCGACGACAAAACCGGAGCCGATAGAGGGTTTGAACACCTTTGCAGCGCCTTCTTCGGCGAATTGCATCAGCGCTTTTTCCAGATGCTTGGATTTCATGGGATCACCCGCGCGCACACCTTGCAGAAGTTCCGGCGCGAAAGACGGGATGCCGGTGACGCGCAGCGTCTCACCTTCGGTCAGCGTGTCGCCGATGCGCAGCTGTCCGTGATTGGGAATACCGATGATGTCGCCGGCCCAGGCTTCCTCTGCCAGTTCGCGATCGCTTGCCAGGAACATCACCGGATTGGTGATTGCCATCGCTTTCTTGGACCGAACATGGGTCAGCTTCATTCCGCGCTCGAAATGGCCGGAGGCGAGACGCACAAAGGCCACGCGGTCGCGGTGCTTGGGGTCCATGTTGGCCTGTACCTTGAAGACAAAGCCGGTGACTTTGGTTTCTTCCGGCAGGATCTGGCGCGGTTCGGCGGATTGAATCTGCGGTTCCGGCCCATAGGTGGCGATGCCGTTCATCAGTTCCTTTACCCCGAACGAATTGATGGCAGAGCCGAACCAGATGGGCGTCAGCGACCCTTCGTGCATGGCGGCCATGTCGAGCGGCGGCAATAACTCGCGGGCCATTTCCAGATCCTCGCGGAGTTTTTCCAGCAACTCCGCAGGCACATGCTGCGCCAGTTTTGGATCATCCAGGCCGTTGATTTCGATTGATTCCGCGACCCTGTTGCGGTCCGCGCGGTCCATCAGTTCCAGCCGGTCGCGCAAGATATCGTAGCAGCCCAGAAAATCGCGGCCGACGCCAATCGGCCATGAGGCAGGTGTCACGTCGATCGCGAGGTTTTCCTGAATCTCGTCGATGATCTCGAACACGTCGCGGCTTTCGCGATCCATCTTGTTACAGAACGTCAAGATTGGAAGGTCGCGCATCCGGCAGACCTCGAACAGCTTTTGCGTTTGCGATTCGACGCCCTTGGCACCGTCGATCACCATCACGGCGGCATCAACGGCCGTCAGTGTGCGGTACGTATCCTCGGAGAAATCAGAGTGGCCGGGGGTGTCTACCAGATTGAACCGGTATTCCTTGAAATCAAACGACATCGCGGACGCGGAGACGGAAATGCCGCGATCCTTTTCCATCGCCATGAAGTCGGAGCGCGTCCGCCGCGCCTCACCCTTGGCGCGGACTTGTCCGGCCATCTGGATTGCACCGCCAAACAGAAGAAATTTTTCCGTCAACGTCGTCTTGCCCGCATCGGGATGCGAGATGATCGCAAAGGTGCGGCGCCGGGCTATTTCAGGCGGCAGTGCGGGGCGGTTCTGGGGGGTGTCCAACATGGTCAGGCATATAGCGACGCGATGCTGACGCGGCAAGCGGCACCTGCTTTTGTCGCCGCACTTCGCGGCGTGGTGAACGCACGGCAGCTTGTCGCTACCTTGATCGGAAGCAACAAACCGTAGCTTCGCGTGGCCGTGGCGGCGACATTGATGTCCTAGCGGGTCGAAGCCATTCGCAGTATTTCAGCGATGTCCGCGCGGCGGAGCAAGTTTTCGCTGACGTCGAATTCGTTGGCACGGGCGCTGTCGTGACACGCTGCGGATTCACTCAACAGATGCATCAGATCATCTGGCAGCGCCAGCTTGGTTCGGCTGTCGATCAGTGTCGATTCGGCGGCGATCCCTTCCGCGTAGATTATCTGGTGGCGGTCGAAAAGCAGCTGGAAATAGTCGACAAACCCGCCTTCGGCTTTCGTAATGGTCGTGCCATTCAGGAGGTGGCGCGCCTTGATCAAGAGTTCGGCCCGCCCCGCGCCAACCCTGTCGCTGCGCTGGTAGATGAACAGCCGGTGATCGGGACTGACAAGCAGATCCTCGGCGTTGTTGAGAACACCGGCAGCTATCCGAATGGGGGCAAAGTCCCCTGTGGCGCGCTGCGTGCTTTGGCCGATCCAGCGGAGCGGTTGCACGCCTGCGTCACGGGTCAGAACGCGGTCGCCTGCGACCAGATCCTCGACCCGTCGCTGCGCGCCTGTCGCCAGCGTGATATGCGTGCCGCGAGTGAATGAAACACAGGCCAGCTGCGCAAATTTACGCGCGGCGTCGGACAAGTCGATCCCGACCAGCCGATATTCGGTCTTGGGTGCCAACGCGGTGAAGGGATGCAGGTTTACCCCCGTCGCATGGCCCGTCGCATCGACTTCGACCAGCAAGATTGCATCGGCGGTCTGGCCGTCGTTCGACATGAATGTCAGCGCGCTATCGAGATGGACGCGATGGCCTGGCGTGCCGACAGCCGTGTCGGGGGCAATCGTGAAGCTTCCGTCGGGGTGCGCGAGAAGGGCCAGTCGCGCGGGTCCGGCATCGCCTTCAAGGGCATAGCTGTCGTCCAGAATCAGCTCTGCCGCAAAGGAAAGCGGGTCGCCGCTATTTGCGCCATCTACCGCGCGCAGGCGATCTGCGGGATAGATCGGGAGGCTCTGCGATCTGGGCGCTGACATAAAAAACCTGCGTGAACTATAGCTGACACGCTAGCCTAGAATTATGGCATCTCATGGTCAACGTCAGGGTGTTTTTCTGGTGTCTGCCATCCGGGCAGTGCTAAAGGTTTCGGGATTTGTGCAGGTAGAATGCAAAGGAGTGCAGAATGGATCTGGGAATTCGTGGCAAGAAGGCGCTGGTATGCGCATCGTCCAAGGGGCTTGGACTTGGATGCGCCGAAGCGCTGGCAGAAGCAGGTGTCGACCTGATCATGAACGCACGCGGCGCAGAGGCGCTGGAGGCGTCGGCGGAACGCTTGCACCGCGAGTACGGGGTCTCCGTCACTTGCATTTCGGCAGATATTGCGACTCCCGAGGGTCAGGCGCGCGTGATCGAAGCGGCGCAAGGCGTTGATATTCTGGTCAACAACGCCGGTGGTCCGCCTCCGGGGATGTGGCAGGATTGGGAGCGTGAAGATTTTATCAAGGCGCTTGATGCCAACATGCTGGCCCCCATCGCGCTGATTAAAGCGCTTGTGCCGGGGATGATGGAGCGCGGCTGGGGCCGGGTTGTGAATATCACGTCGCAATCCGTGCGCGCACCCATTGGCGTTCTTGGTCTGTCGAATTCGGCACGCACCGGTCTGACGGGCTATGTGGCAGGCACGTCGCGGCAGGTTGCGGACAAGGGCGTCACCATCAACAACCTGCTGCCCGGTATCCATGCGACGGACCGCGCTGATGCGTTGGATGGCGGGGTGGTAAAGGCCAAGGGCATTTCACTGGATGAAGCGCGGGCAGAACGTGCCGCGACCATCCCCGCAAAGCGTTACGGCACACGCGAAGAGTTCGGCGCGGCCTGTGCTTTCCTGTGTTCACAGCATTCGGGGTTCATTGTCGGTCAGAACCTGTTGATCGACGGCGGGGCCACGAACCTCACGATGTAGGCTGCGATGGCGGGTGGGCGCTGGTTCCTCGCGGAATGTCGCCCGACCCGCCGTGTTGCTGTCGTTGCGGGAACGCAGCGGCAGTCGCTATTTCAACAGGCCCGGCAGCCAGAGCGCGACTGACGGCACCGCGATGAGCAGGGCCATGACTGCAAGCTCTATCAGGATGAAGGGGATCGCCGCGCGGTAGATCTGTGTGATCGTGATATAGCTGGGCGCGACGCCTTTCATCACGAACAAAAGCAGGCCGAATGGCGGTGTCATCAGGCTGACCTCCATAGCAATCAGCATCATGACCATCAGCCATGTGGAGTTCATGTCCAGCGCATCTGCAATCGGCAGAAAGAACGGCAGAGTAAGAAGGATCATGCTGATCTGGTCCAGAAAGCAGCCCAGAAACAGCAAGAGCAGCATCATGAGCGCCATCGCAGTGAACTGGTTCAATTCCATCCCCTGGATCAACGCCAGGACACCGTTCGTGGCCCCGGAAATTTGCAGTACCTGTGCAAAGGTCAGCGAGCCGACGATTATGAACAGCAGCATCACGTTGATCTTGGCGGTTTCGCGGAGCGCCTTCAGCAGTGCGGCGCGGGTCAGCTTGCGATAGGCCGCACTGATGGCCGTGGCGGCGATACAGCCAAGGGCGGCAGCTTCTTCCGGGGCGGCGATCCGGAAAAAGATGGAGCCGACGACAACCGCGAAGATGATGAAGAGCGGCAAGACATCGGTGAAGAACGGCCGCCAGCGTTCCCAGCCGGTCAGGCGGATTTCCTCGCTTGCCGGGGCGAGCGAAGGGTTGATGCGGCAACGGACCAGCACGTACACCACGAACAGGATCAACATCAGGATGCCCGGCACAACGCCCGCGAGCAGCAGATCAGTGATTGAGCGTTCCGCAAGGCTGGCCAGCAGGACGGCGAGCGACGAGGGCGGGATCAGCATGGCGATACCGCCCACCGCCATAATCGGCCCCAGAGCCAACGTCGGATGGTAGCCGCGTTTGAGCATATCGGGCAACAGAAGGTTTCCCAGCACGGCTGTATTGGCGATGGTCGAACCTGACAGCGAGGAAAACACGCTTCCCCCGGCGATGGAGACGATCGACAATCGCCCAGGAACGCCGGAGATCAGCCTGTCGATCGCGTTGATCGACCTGAAGGCGACCCCCGTCTGAAAAAGGATTTCCCCCATCAGGATAAAAAGCGCGACCGGAACAAGGCTGAACTGGGCGATGGAAAGAACATATTCGATCGGCAGAAGGCTGAGGCCGATCTCGCCGCGCATGAAAAACCAGGCACCTGCGATATTTGCTGCGAAGAACGCAAAAGCCACCGGCAACCCCAGCAACAGCAAAAAGACGGCCCCGCCCAGCAGCATGGTCAGCGCCCAATACCATTCCATCACCATGTCACAACCCTCCGGCGGATTTGTCTGCCTCGGGGGCCATGCCGCGCAACAGACGCGACAGGAATTCGAGCGCGAGGAGCGCGAAGCTGAGGACAAAGACGCTCAACAGCCACCATTCGGGGATGTTGTAGTATTTCATCTGCATGGCGTTGAATGCATAGGCGAAGTTCAGGTTCGCCGTGCCGAACCAGATCAACACGAGACAAATGGCCAGCCCGAACACATCCAGCAGGATTTCCAGCAGGCGTGACGCATTCTCCGGCAGGTTGCTCAGCAACAGGTCAACGCGGACATGCGCGCCGATCCTGAGCGCCCAGGGGGCTGACAGGAAAACACCGGCGAAGAGGAGGTATTCGATGATCTCCTGTACGCCCGGAAGGTTGCCAAGGGACAGAAGCCGCAGCAGCAGATCAAGCGAAATAGCAACCGCGAAGAGCCCGATCGTAATGCCGATTGCCGTACCCAGATGATGATAGAAATGCCCCATCAGAGCATCGAAGCGTTTGAACGCGCTCATGAAATTAGTATCCGTCCGGGTAGGGGGGGGCGGGTGGCCGTTTAAGCAAGCCACCCGTCAGGTTGCATTATTCAGTTGCGAAGAAACTGCGCAGCTTGGGCCCGTGTTCGGGGCTGTTGGCGGCGACACCCTCCCAACCGGCCTCGCGCGCGGCGCTCAGCCATTTGGTCGCGTCCTCTTCGGAGAATTCGATGACTTCGAAACCGTTTTCGACCTGCTTGGCTGCCACGGACGCATTGAGGGCGGCGTCATTGGCGATGGCGTCCGTCTCCAGCTTCATTGCTTCCTCTGCGATCAGGTCGCGCACATCCTGAGGCAACCCTTCCCAAGCGCGTTTGTTGGCCATGATCATCAGATCGACGTCGTAAAACCCCGGCTCGACACGGTATTTCGTCACGGTTTCCCAACCGGGCTGGTGGCCCAGAACCGGCCAGCCGTAGCCTTTGACGGTGCCGTTCTCCATCAGTGTGAAGATCTCGGTGATCGAAGTGTCCTGTGTCGTGGCACCGAGGGATTTGAAAAAGTTGGTGTAGGTCGGTGCGGTGCGAAGGTGCAGCCCTGACAGGTCAGGTCCGTCTATCGCGGAATTCTTGTCCAGGAACAGATGGAATTTGGTTCCGAAATGGTGGCGTGCCAGAACTTCGAGGTTTTTTCCGTTGTGCAGATTGTTCATGTAGTCCCAACCGCCGTTTTCGCGGATCTCGGTGGGGGTGCGTTCCAGCAATTTCCACGCATCCGCTTCGGGCAGGACATTCTGGTAATAGGAGCCGGTGCAGGAATTGAGGTCATAGACGCCCTGCGCGACCTTTTGCACGACAGTCAGCTGGCTCCCGATGGCCGGTGCGCCGCCGACGTAGTTGACGGTAACCTTCCCGGCACCTTTTTCGTTGATTTCTTCGACCATGCTTTCAAAGCGCTTGGAAAAGAACGAACCCTGCGGAAAGCAGCTTGCGGCCTGAAGTTGAATTTCCTGCGCCGTGGCGGCTGTCGATGCGATCATCCCGGCCAGCGCGATGGCTGTGGTCTTTGCGATGTTTTTCATGAATTTCTCCCCCTGATTTGCTACCCGGCAAGTGCCGCGCCATCGGGCGCGCGGAAAAACGTGATGACTTGCCTGTCTCCCTGGTTCCATTCATTTGCATGCAATTTGCAGATGGTCAACTGTGTTGGCCGGAGCGCGGCGATGCTTGCAGCAGTGCGGCGAGGCTGATACGGCAATCCCCATTGAATTGATCGGATACGAAGCGCGCCCATGACTCCGCCGACACCCCGTCTGGAAATCCGCAACCTGCGGCGCAGCTATGGCGGGCGAGCCGTAGTCGATGACGTCAGCCTCAAGATCCTGCCGGGGCAGGTTACCTGCCTGCTCGGGCCGTCCGGTTGCGGCAAATCGACGACACTGCGGATGATCGCAGGGGTCGAAAAGCTTGATGGCGGGTCGATTGTCGTTGATGGCATGGTGATTGCCGATGCGGATACGCAGATACCGCCGGAGCGCCGCGAGATCGGGTTGATGTTTCAGGACTTCGCGCTGTTCCCGCATCTGAGCGTGGCGGACAACGTAGGCTTCGGTCTCAAGGCCGGAAGCAAGGCAGAGCGGCGCATGCGGATCGAGGAGCTGCTTGCCCGGGTCGACATGCTGAGCTTTGTCGACGGGTATCCGCACCAGCTTTCAGGAGGTGAACAGCAGCGCGTTGCGCTGGCACGTGCTTTGGCTCCAAGGCCCAAGATCATGCTGATGGACGAACCGTTTTCCGGTCTGGACAACCGTCTCCGCGACGGTATCCGCGACGAAACGCTGAGTATCCTCAAGGAGCAGGATACCGCCGTGCTGCTCGTGACGCACGAGCCGGACGAAGCGATGCGGATGGCCGATGAGATCGCGTTGATGCGCAACGGCAAAATCGTTCAACAGGGTGCGCCCTATAATGTTTACACCCGCCCTGTGGATCGTGCCGCGGTGTCGTTCTTTTCGGACGCCAACGTGTTGCGGGCCGAAGTGTCGGGTGCATTGGCGAGGACGCCTTTTGGGAGGTTCCTTGCTCCCGGTGTGCCGGACGGTACGCTGGTTGATATCGTCTTCCGGCCACAACATGTGCGCATCGACTTTGACCGTGGCGGACAGGGACCGGCACCGACACCCAGCGATGGCACGGCGGCGCGGGCCGTCGTGAGCCGCGCGCGCTTCATGGGCAACGAAAGCCTGGTCGAATTCCACCTCGATCACGACGGTTCTGCGTTGAAGGCAACAGTGCCGAATGTCTTTCTGCCGCAGCCGGGAACAGTGCTGTGGTTGACGATCCGGCGTGACAGGTGTTTCGTTTTCGGGGTATGAGGCCATCCCGGTCTATGGCCGTCATCATGAGGGAAAGATGCAGAAATTGCTGGTGGAATT
>JAGXFI010000083.1 GCA_024637305.1 Sulfitobacter sp. | reverse complement strand
GCGCGAGGCAGAGGCCCGCAAGAAGCAGAAGATCATCGAGATCAAAGAGGTCAAGTTCCGTCCCAACACGGACACGAACGACTACGATGTGAAAATGCGCAATGTTTTCAAATTCCTGGAAAACGGCGACAAGGTCAAGATTACTCTGCGTTTCCGTGGCCGCGAGATGGCGCACCAGAATTTGGGTCGCGAGTTGCTTGAACGTGTCGCAGAAGACACCAAGGAACATGGCAAGGTCGAGAACTTTCCAAAAATGGAAGGCCGCCAGATGGTCATGCTGATCGGCCCGCTGCCGAACAAGTAAACGAGGCAGGTTTTACGCCTCACTATCCGGTTTCACAGAAAAAGGCCCCGGCGGTAATTGCCGGGGCCTTTTTCAGTTTTTGCGATAGCAGGTTCAGCGCAACAGAGATGTAATGTTGCGGACGACCGCACGGCGGTTGGCCTGCTCGGCACTCTCTGTGGGAACCTTGAGCGCGGATTCACCGTAGCCCTGCGTAATCATGTTTTCCGCAGGCACGTCGAAATATTCGCTCAACGCCAAGGCGACCGTTTCTGCCCGCCTGTCAGACAAGGCCAGATTGTAGGTCGCATCGCCCACAGCATCGGTATGCCCTTCCACAAGGATCACGGTGCGCGGATCTCTCTTGATGATATCACGCAAAGTATTACCCACGCGTGCGAGCCTTCGGGCCTGCTCAGGCTGGATGGCGGCCGATCCTGTCTCGAACCGGACGGCATCAAGCTCGATTTGCGGAGCCATTGCGCGAACCTGTCCGATTTCGCGGATTTGACGCAGCGAGAAATTGCGTGCGTTCGTCCGACCCTGTTCGGCTTCAAGAGCCGCGCGCAATTCGACTTCACCACGTTCACCCGCCATCTGCGCGGTTTCCCGGATCTGAGGTAGCTCGGATACCACGATCTCCTGTTCTTCCTGGGTGTCATCGACCAGCGTGAATTCCTCGCCATCGCTGGTCACCAGGAGCCGGCGCAGAACCGTACCGTCGCGACCGCGAATGGTCACAACCCGTTCGCCACCCGGCTTGAGAACGGTTGTCCTCGTTGACCCGTCGTCAAACCTTTCGGTCTGGATTTCATTACCGGGTTGGCGCAACAGGGCATCGTCGTCCTTCAGCACCCGCAATTCGCCGTCGCGTCTCACGACGACCCGGTCACCCGATCGGCTGAGAACTTCGTCACCGTTTTTCAAGATCGTGCCGACAGCGACCGCGCCCAGACCAAGCAACAGCGCTTTCTCGAACTTGCTCATCCCGCTATCGTCGTCTTCTGCACCGCCGCCTGTGACAGCGGTCTCGAATTCTTCATCAGAAGTACGTACGTTCTCTTCGGTCAACGTTTCGCTCTCGACTTCTACATCCGCGCCCTGCTCTGTCGCCGCGGCGGCGGCTGCCGCTTGGCGCGCTGCGCGGCGCTCTGCCTTGCGTGCGGCCTGACGCTCCGCGCGTTTTTGCTCTTGCGCTTCGGTCACCTCTTTGTCGGTCGCTGTCGCAGGTTGCTGTTTATCTGCCTTCTCTGCAGGTTGCGCGGTCTTTTCCGTGGCAGGTTGCGCGGCTTCTTCCGCTGGCTTCGGCTGTTCCTCGGCAGCGGGTTCGGTCGTGGCGACGTCCTGTTCCGATTGGTTCTGCCCTGCTTGGTTCTGCTCTGCCAGTTTGGCCTGTTCGGCGGCGATAAACTCGCGCGTCCTGTCAACACGATCCTGCGCCTTGGCCAAGTTCGCAGCGACCTCTGCTTCATCTCCTGCTACTTCGTCTGACTGGATTCGCGCTTGTTCTGTAAGCGCTTTCCTCAATTCTTCTTCCTGCCGCGCCAAGCGGGCAGTCAGAACGTCCATCTCCGACTGCATGACTGCGCCGTTCTTGAGCTGGCACGGGAATTCCCGTGCATCGCTTTCTTGTGCGCAAACGGACAAGTCACTGCTTTGAGCGGCCAAAGGCATGGGCGCGCTCAAAGACAGGACAAGGCCGAGCGCCGTAGTGGAATGAATTAACTTTCTCATCGGGTGGTCCTCACAACATGTTTCAGGTCCGCCGTTCGGGCAGCGTTACGCTCTAAACGTTTGAGCGTCATCTAAGTTGCACCGGAACCTGAAATAATAAAGCCGCGCGATCACCAGGGTGATGGCGCGGCAATAAGAATACCAGAGGTGGCGTTGGCTCAGCCGCCCATTGCAGCAACTGCGCGGCGGGTCATTACACCAACCAGATGCGCGCGGTACTCGCCAGACCCGTGCAGATCGCTGATCATGCCGGAGCCGTCGACAGTCAGCCCCTTTAGCCCGTCGGCGGCAAAGCTGTTCGACAGCATTTCCTCGGCCTCGGTCCAGCGGAACACGCCGTCTTCGGACGCTCCGGTGATCGCCACCCGAACGCCGTCCGCATATTTCGCAACAAACGCCGCGACCAGAGGAAACCGCGAGGCTGGCTGGATATGCTTTTCATAATGCGCGGATTGCGGGATCGGGAACTTGACCTCCGTCACGATCTCGCCTTCCTCAAGTGCTGTGGCGAACATGCCCTGAAAATAGTCATCCGCCGCAATCTCGCGTTTGTTGGTCACCACAGTCGCACCGCTGGCCAGCACAGCGGCCGGATAGCAGGCCGACGGATCATTGTTTGCGACCGATCCGCCGATGGTCCCCCGGTTGCGCACCGCCGGGTCACCGATCCGTGCCGCAAGCCCCGCAAGTGCCGGGTAATGCGCCTGCGCCTCTTTTGCGACAACGCTATGGATCGTCGCGCCACCGATGCAAAGGCGGCCGTCATCGTCCAGACAAACACCCTTCATCTCGTCGATTCCATGAAGCGAAACCAGCACCGACGGGGCCGCCAGCCGCGCTTTCAACGTTGGAATCAGCGTCTGCCCCCCTGACAACGGCTGCGCCTCATCGCGGCCCAATGCCTTTACCGCGTCCGCGATGGTGGCGGGTTTCTCGATTTCAAAATTATACATCTCTCGGTCCTCTTGTACTCATCGGGGCGTCAAACCCCTTGCTTGTTCCAGATGGATTTCGGGGGTCCGGGGGCGCAACCCCCGTCCCGCCCCCGAAATCAGCCATTCATCGCCGCCCATACACGCGAAGGTGTAACGGGCATGTCGATGTGGCTCACGTTCTTGCCGCCCGACCGCATCGCGTCCAGCACCGCGTTGACCACCGCAGGCGGTGATCCGATCGCACCTGCCTCGCCGCAGCCCTTGACGCCCAGCGGGTTGTGCGTGCACGGCGTCTGGCACGAGTGGTCAACGTCGTAGAACGGCAGATCTGACGCCCGCGGCATCGCGTAGTCCATGTAGGAGGCCGACAAAAGCTGGCCTTCCGCATCATAGACACAGTTTTCCAGCAATGCCTGCCCGATCCCCTGGGCCAGCCCGCCATGAACCTGTCCGGTCACGATCATCGGGTTGATGATGTTGCCGAAATCATCCGCCGCCGAGAACCGTTCGATGGACACATGGCCCGTTTCGGGGTCCAGTTCCACTTCACACGCATAGGCACCTGACGGATAGGTAAAGTTGGACGGATCGTAGAACGCCGTCTCTTCCAGACCCGGTTCGATATCGTCCAGCGGATAGTTATGCGGCACATAGGCCGCGAGCGTCACATCGCCCCAGGCCACGGATTTATCGGTGCCCGCCACGCTGAACGCGCCGTCTTTCAGTTCGATATCGCTCTCGGACGCTTCCAGCAGATGCGACGCGATCTTCTTGGCTTTCGCGATGATCTTTTCCGTCGCGCGGACCATGGCGCTGCCGCCGACCGCGATGGAGCGGGAGCCATAGGTTCCCATGCCCATCGGTCCCCGCGCGGTATCGCCATGCACGATCTCGACCATGTTCTCGTCGATCCCGATCATCTCGGCCACGACCTGTGCAAAGGAAGTCTCGTGCCCTTGCCCATGGCTGTGACTGCCGGTCATGACGACCAGCCCACCGGTGGCGTTGACCCGCACGGTGGCGCTTTCGTAAAGCCCCGCACGCGCGCCCAACTGACCGACAAGATTTGAAGGCGCGATCCCGCATGCCTCGATATAGCAATTGACGCCAAAGCCGCGCAGCTTGCCCTTGGCTTCACTTTCCCTGCGACGCGCGGCGAACCCGGCGATGTCCGCCATCTCTTCGAGCTTGTCCATCGTGGCGTGGTAATCGCCGGTGTCGTATTCCACCGCCACAGGCGTGGCATAGGGGAATTCGGTGATGAAGTTTTGCCGCCGCAGGGCAATCGGATCGACGCCCAGTTCATGTGCTGCCTTGTCCACCAACCGCTCAAGCTGATACGTCGCCTCTGGTCGTCCGGCACCACGGTACGCATCCACAGGCACCGTATTTGTAAAGACCGCCTTGACGTTCACATAGATCAGCGGCGTCTTGTAATTGCCCGCCATCAACGTGCCGTGCAGCCATGTCGGCACCGATGGCGCGAAAGTCGACAGATAAGCGCCCATGTTGGCATATGTATCGGTGCGAAGCGCGGCAAAGTTGTTGTCCTTGTCCAGCGCCAGTTCGATCTTTGTCACATGATCGCGGCCATGGGCGTCCGACAAGAACGCCTCGGAACGGCTCGAAGTCCATTTCACGGCCCGATTGCACGCCTTGGCCGCAAAGGTGCAAAATGCCTCTTCCTGGTAATGGAAAATCTTGGTGCCAAATCCACCACCCACATCAGGAGCCACGACGCGCAGCTTGTGCTCGGGGATCCCCAGCACGAAGGCACCCATCAAAAGCCGGATCACATGCGGATTCTGCGATGTGGTATAAAGCGTGTGCTCATCCGTCCCGCGGGCATAATCGCCCACCGCCACGCGCGGCTCCATCGGATTGGCGACAAGACGGTTGTTGACCAGTTCCAGCGTGGTCACATGCGCCGCTTCCTCGAAGGCCTTGTTCACGGCATCCTTGTTCTCTTCGACAAAACCCCAGTCATAACAAAGATTCGACGCGATATCGTCATGGACCTTCGTGGCCCCGTCCCTGACCGCTTCCTTCATGTCGATCACAGCGGGCAATTCGTCGATATCCACGACAAGCGCTTCGGCCGCGTCGCGCGCCTGTTCAAGGGTATCCGCCACCACGGCCGCTATCGGCTCGCCCACGTGACGGACCTTGCCATGCGCCAGGATGGGGTGCTTGGGCTCCAGCATCGGCTGTCCGTGCCGGTCCGTTACCTGCCAGCCACATGGCATGCCGCCCACAGCCTCGAAATCCGCGCCGGTAAAGATCCTGACGACCCCGTCCATTGCTTCCGCTGCCGAGGTATCGATCCCTTTCAGCGTGCCATGTGCCACGTCGGAGCGCAGAAAATACACATGCGCCTGCCCCCGAATATTGATGTCATCCGTGTAGTTGCCACTTCCGGTCAAAAACCGGATGTCCTCGCGCCGCTTGCTGCTGGCGCCGATTCCACTGTCCTTTGGCATTTGTCATTCCTCCCTGAAATCCCGCAGGTCCTCCCCGCGTGTCCCCCATTTCATCGTTCCAGAAATATCCGGGGGTCCGGGGGCCCAGCCCCCGGTCACTATCCATTCATTCCGCAGCGATGCGGCTCACGTCCTGACCGCTTGCGGCCATGATCGCCTTGACGATATTGTGATATCCCGTGCAGCGGCAAATATTGCCATCCAGATAATGCCGGATCTCGGCCTCCGTCGGCTTGGGGTTGTCCTTCAGCAATGCCGCTGCCGACATCACCATGCCCGGCGTACAGAATCCGCATTGCAACCCGTGGTGATCCTGGAACGCCTGCTGGATCGTATTGAGCGTGCCGTCCGGGGCCGCCTGACCTTCGATCGTCGCAACCTCGGCACCTTGCGCCTCGACGGCGAACATGGTGCAGGCCTTGACCGCTTCGCCGTCCACATGCACGACACAGGCACCGCACTGGCTGGTGTCGCAGCCGACATGGGTGCCGGTCAGTCCCAGATTCTCGCGCAGAAACTCGACGAGCAGCGTGCGGCCTTCGACATCACCTGACGCCGATTTTCCGTTAACGGTCATTGTGACCTTTGTCATGGTATCCTCCCTGATCTTCCAATGCTTTGTTGAAACCGAGTTAAGCACGGCCCCGCGCCCTTGAGAACCGTAATCTTTGCCGTTTACCCCTTTGGCGGACCCTTTGACGGGTTTCGCGGCTGCGGTCGGGACGGGATTTCCTTGAGCAGGCCGCCCACCCCCATCGCGGCGATATCGCCAGATGTGACCGGAACCCCGCAAGCCACCCGCGAAAGAACCCAATCCGCACCGTTCAGCGCCGGCGAACGCGCGCATCCGGGCAGTCCGATGATCTGGCGTTGTCCCAGACTGCCGAGAAACAAAAGGTTCCCAGGATCAACCGGCATCCCGAATCTCTCGATGCGGCCTCCTGCTGCGGTGAGCGCGGCGGGTCCAACGTCATCAATGTCGGAGGTGGCAGAGCCGGTGAGTATCAAGACCAGAGGTGCCTTGGCCTGCACAATCGCATCGCGCAGCGCGCCGGTCTCATGCGGCACTGTGACGCTCTCGCTCAAGGCAAGACCAAGCGCGTTCAACCGCGCCTCGATGGCCGCGCGGCCCTTTTCGCCGGCACCGCCCGGAATTTCGGTAATGATCAGCGCTGCCGCATCAAGGGCGGGCTTGGCTAAACCAATCGCCCCGCGCGCCCGGGCGCAGGCTTGCTCAAGCGCTGCGGTATCCACCGCGTAGGAGATGATCTTGATCGTCGCGACCATGCCACCATCGGCCATCTGGCAATGCGCGGGAACTGTCGCCACCGTGATCATCGGATCAACCCGATTGACCGCTTCGATTGCCGTCACGTCCAGCACGGCAACACCCGGTCCTTCCGCAAGCAGATTCACCCGACCGGTAAAGGCCGCGCTCAGGCGCAGACCGGTCCGGCCTTCACTCAGGGCCTGCGCCAGCGCCAATGCCGCATCATTTTCCCCCACATCTCCTGAATCCAGTTGTGCCACGATGACCTGTGAGACACCGGCCCCTCGCAGCGCCGCGATATCCTCACGGCCCAAAACATGGCCCTTGCGCAAGCGGCCCGATGGCAATGCGACGGAATGGGCAAGCACGGCACCCGCCGCATCGCTCAGGGGGACCGGTCCGAACCTCATGACTTGCGCAGGCTCTCGATGATCTGTGCAAGAACCGACACCGCGATCTCGGCCGGGCCTGCGGCCCCGATGTCCAGCCCGACCGGTCCCTTGATCCGCGCCGTCTCCTCGGGTGCGAATCCTGCTGCTGCCAGCCGCTCCAGCCTTTTGCCATGGGTGCGTGTCGATCCCAGCGCGCCGATATAGAACGCCTCCGACCGCAACGCGATGTGCAACGCCGGGTCGTCAAGCTTGGGGTCGTGGGTCAACAGCACCAATGCCGTGCGCGCATCCACGCCCACCTGCTCCAACGCTGCATCCGGCCAGGTGTTCAATACCTTCGCATCCGGAAACCGCGCCGGCGATCCGAACGCCTCGCGCGGGTCCACGACAACCGGATCGAACCCCGCGATCCGCGCCATCGGCACCAGCGCCTGAGCGATATGCACAGCACCCACCACGGCCAGCCGCAGCGGCGGGTTGTGGATGCCGATAAAGGTCGCGCCATCCTCCGTTAGACCGGATTTGTCCATGCGGAACCGGGCGGTATGCCCGTCACGGACCAGCCTGCGTTGCGATCCGTCCAGCGCGACCTCATATGCGACCTGCTCGCGCGCCGCGCGGTGCGCGACAAGCGCGCGCAAAATGTCTTCGGACATGCCATTTTGGTCCACCGGCTCCACCAGCACGCGTATCGTGCCGCCGCAGGCAAGTCCGACCGCAAAGGCATCCCCGTCGCTGACACCATATTCCAGAACCTTCGTCACGCCATCTTCGAGCGATTCCAACGCCTCGACCACGACGGCACCCTCGACGCATCCACCCGAAACGGAGCCTTCCATCTCTCCGTTCCCCGAAACGACCATCTGCGCACCCACTCGGCGCGGCGCGGATCCCCATGTCTCGATCACGGTGGCCAGCGCCACCGCGCGACCTGCCTCGATCCACTCCAGCGCCTTCTCCGGTGCATTTTCGCTGTTCTGCATGCCAATTCCTCTTGCAACGCGCGCTCGTGCGGCACGCAGCAAATCTGCGCTACCCTCTGCTGCAGGGTCAAATATTAATGGCGTGCGCGCAAGCGCTCCTTTGGATCACTTGCACCTTGCGGTGTCGCCTACTACATCTGGTTACAACATCCTCACCAAAGCCGGAGCGCCCCGATGCCCATGCAAGCCCGCGATATCGAAGACCTGATCCGCGCCAGTTTCCCAGACGCCCAGATCACCGTCGAAGGCAATGACGGCGTTCACATGGCAGCGATGGTGATCGACGAATCCTTTCGCAACATGAACCGCGTCCAGCAGCAACGTGCCGTCTATGCAGCGCTTAAGGGCAAGATGGACGGGACCAACGGCGAACTGCACGCGCTGGCGCTTACCACCAAGGCACCGGACTGATGGCATGGCTGTGGATCATGGCGGCGGCGGCAATCGCTCTTGCCTTGGTCTTGTGGGGCCAATATCACGCGCAGCGCGGCGTCTATCGTCCGCTGTCTTCCCGCCAGCCGCAACGTGATCCGGACGACGCCAAAACACCGCTGGGGATGGAAGGGCTCGATCTTGCTCTGATCGAGCGTACCGCGCGCCAGAACGAAGCGCTGGAGCGCAGTACAGGCGGTTGGAATGCGCGCCGCACGCGCGGATCTTTCCTGGGTGCCGCGCCGTCGCAGGGGCCGGCAAAGCCAGAAGATGAAACCTATGCGGCGTGGTTCCACGCTGCCTTTCTCAAAGACAAATCGAAGGACAAAACCAGATGACCGACGCGACATCCCAGATCAAGGAACAGATTACCGCCCATGACGTGGTGCTTTTCATGAAAGGCACCAAAGCGATGCCGCAATGCGGGTTTTCCAGCCGCGTGGCGGGTGTGCTGAATTACATGGGCGTCGATTTCGCCGATGTGAACGTGTTGGCTGACGAAGGCATTCGTCAGGGAATCAAGGACTTCTCCGACTGGCCGACCATTCCACAGCTTTATGTCAAAGGTGAATTTGTCGGCGGATGTGACATCATCACCGAAATGACGCTGTCGGGCGAGTTGGACGCGCTGTTTGAACAAAACGGCGTGACCTATGACAAGGATGCTGCCGACAAGATCCGCGAAGCCAACGGTTAGGACCGGGTGCCCGGGGACTTATCCGGCCGGTAGCAAGATCAAAAACAGCCCGCCGGGACATTTCCGGCGGGCTTGTGCCTGACCGGCAGGCGGCTAAGGTCTGCTGACTTATGCTAGCGGCAGTTTCCATTATGGATTTCAGTTACTCCTTCGCCTTTCCGGCGGCGTTCGTTCAAATCGCGACCTTTTGCTACGTGATGGGCCTGTTGACCCGCAAGGAACTGCTGCTGCGGGTTTTTCTGATGACCGGCAGCGGTTTTTACATGCTGTATTACTTCAACATCGCGGATCAACCGCTGTGGGAAGCGATCGTTGCCACCGTCCTGATCATATCCGCCAATCTGATAATCATCCTGCGTATTTTGCGCGAACGCACCACCTGGGGAATGAGCGCGGACATGCTGACGCTCTATGCGGCGTTCCCCACGCTTAATCCCGGGCAATTCCGTCGCATCATGCGACGTGCCGAAATTCAGCAAGCGGACGCTGCACAGGTTTTGTGTGCACAGGGCCAACCGCTCGACGCCTTGTATCTGACGATCGACGGAGAGTTCACATTGGCGCGCGGCGCGCAGGAAGCAAAGCTCGGCAGCGGCCAGTTTCTCGGCGAAATCGCTTTTCTGTTGGACGGGCCAGCCTCGGCAACGGTCACCGCGCAGCCCGGCGCGCGCTATGTACGTTGGGAAAATCAGCGTCTGAAGCGGTTGCTGTCACGCAATCCGACCCTGTCAAACGCGGTGTCGGCCCTGTTCAACTACGACATTGCCCGAAAGCTCTCGGTCAGCTTCCCGCACCGCCCTGGGGAATAGAGCCTGCCCGACAGTCCTTTGCGCTCGCAGGCACAAACGGCCCATCAGTTCAGTTTTTCATCCACCGTGGCGGCAAGCGCCTCGGCGCGCGCGGCAAGTTCGGCAAGCGTGTCGGTGACCGACTGGGGCACGACCGGTACTTCGACCCGTTCGGGTTCCACCACCGTGTTGCGCAAACCGGCAAGCTCCGCCTCGCGCTCTGCCAGCTCCGCCTTGACCTCGGCGATACGATCCTCGACCGATGCGGTCTTGTCGGCCAGCATCAGCCCTGCCATCAGCAGCATCCGCGCCTCGGGTATACGGCCGACCTGCGCACTGAGAATCTGCGCTTCGTCGTCAAGCATCTTGGCCGCGGCATGCAGATAGCTTTCCTCGCCGTCCTGACAGGCAACCTCGAAATTTCGGCCACCGATGGAAATGCTTATCTCCGGCATCTCAAGCGTCCTCTTGCTGGGCTGTGACGCCGGCGGCGTCCACGAGCGGTTGCAGATTGGCCAGTATCGCGCTGGCCTCGGCAACATCTGCCGCACGGGCGGCGCGCAGCGCCTCCAGTTCGGCAAGCATTGCCTTGTTTATCAGATGCGGATCGCCGACGCCTTCGCTGTTGGCTTCGCGCAAGGCATGGCACGCCTCTGTCAACTGCTCGTTGGCGCGGCGCAACCGCTGCAATTCGATGTCAAGCTGGGCCGCCCGCGCCGCACCTTCTTCAAGCTGTGTAGTCAGGTTCAATGCGTTCTTCTCGGACTTCTTACGCAGGGTGCGGACCCGCTCCTGCAACTGCGCATTGGCCGTGCGCTCTTCTTCCAGCGCGGCCAGTGTCGCCTCGTCCGGCCCGGAAGGCGCGGCGGTAGACAGCTTGTCCAGCCCGTAAGCCACCTGATCCAGCGCGGCAGTAATACGCCGCTGAAGCTCTTCGATATCGCTCATGGACTGGTCCCCCGTCTCACCTTCCCCGTGCGAATCACAAAGGGATGGAACAGAGCCTAGTCTGACAAGTGTCGTCTTTCAAATACGCTTCCTTTGAGATCAGCGTCTTGTGGCGAGAACTTCATCCTCACCGCGCGGAATGGGCCGAACCTGCGCCGCCCCGTGCTTGATCTTTCGCGCCTCGCTGATATGTCACGGCCCAAAGCTGCCTTCATCAAAAGGAATCCTGTCCCGTGGATCTTAATGCCCTGCGCACCGCAAACCCCGATCACTGGTCCAAGGCGACCGCTATCCGGGCGCTCACGCTCGACGCCGTCGCGGCGGCAAATTCGGGGCATTCGGGGATGCCGATGGGGATGGCGGATGTCGCCACGGTCCTGTTCGAGAAGCACCTCAAGTTCGATGCCGCCGCCCCGCTCTGGCCAGACCGCGACCGCTTTATTCTGAGCGCCGGGCACGGGTCCATGCTGCTTTATTCCCTGCTGCACCTGACGGGGTATGAGCAATTCCCGTTGCAAGAGCTCAAGAATTTCCGCCAGACGGGCGCGCGCACTGCGGGCCATCCCGAGAATTTCCTCGCCGATGCCATTGAGACGACAACCGGTCCACTGGGTCAGGGCATCGCCAATTCGGTCGGCTTTGCGATGGCCGAAGAGATGCTGCGCGCGCAGTACGGTGCCGGGGTTGTCGACCACCGGACCTATGTCATTGCAGGCGATGGTTGCCTCATGGAAGGCGTCAGCCAGGAGGCAATTACCCTGGCGGGCCGTCACAAGCTGCGCAACCTGATCGTCTTGTGGGACAACAACAGCATCACGATCGACGGGCCAGTGGCCCTTTCCGACGCCACCGACCAACCGGCACGTTTCCGCGCAGCAGGCTGGCATGTCGTTGAGATTGACGGCCACAGCCCTGACGAAATCGACGCCGCCCTGTCCGAGGCCAAAGCGTCCACGCGCCCGACGATGATTGCATGCAAGACCCATATCGCGTTTGGTCATGCGGCCCAGGATACGTCCAAAGGCCATGGCGCGTTGACCGATCAGGCGCAGCTGCAAGCCGCCAAGCAGGCCTATGGCTGGAACTACGGCCCCTTCGAAATACCGTCAGATGTAAAATCCGCCTGGGAAGCCATCGGCAAGCGCGGCGCGGAGGCGCGGCACAGCTGGCAGGAACGCTTTGACGCGATGAGCAACACCAAGCGCGAAACATTCAACCGGACGCTCGCGCTGGAAGCCCCGAAAAAGCTGTCGGCGACCATCAAGGCATTCAAGAAACAGATGTCGGAAACCGCGCCCAAGCTGGCGACGCGATCCTCATCCGAGAAGGTTCTGGAGGTTCTCAATCCAATTATGGCCGAAACCGTAGGCGGTTCGGCCGACCTGACCGGATCGAACAATACCAAGACCGGCGATCTGGGCGTTTTCGACGTGGACAACCGCAAGGGCCGCTATGTCTATTGGGGCATCCGCGAACATGGCATGGCGGCGGCGATGAACGGTATGGCATTGCACGGCGGCCTGCGGCCTTATGGCGGCACGTTCATGTGCTTTACCGACTATGCGCGTCCGGCAATGCGCCTGTCAGCGCTGATGCAGGTGCCGGTCGTCTATGTCATGACGCATGACAGCATCGGTCTGGGCGAAGATGGTCCGACCCACCAGCCGGTCGAGCATCTGGCGATCTCGCGCGCCACACCCAACACCTATGTCTTCCGTCCCGCCGACACGGTGGAAACGGCAGAGGCATGGGAGATCGCGCTGACCGAAACGAAAACGCCATCCGTCCTGTCCCTGACGCGTCAGGGGCTGCCGGCGGTACGGCTGGAACACAAGAACAAGAATCTAGTGGCACAGGGCGGCTATGTGCTGGCAGATGCCGAAGGGAAACGGCAGGTGATCCTGATCGCAACCGGGTCCGAGGTGCATGTCGCATTGGCCGCGCGTGATCTGCTGCAGGCAGAGGGTATCGGCACACGCGTCGTGTCCCTGCCCTGCATGGAGCTGTTTGCCCAGCAGGACGAAGCCTATCGCAAGCGCGTGCTGCCGGCTGGCCCCGTGCGGGTAGGTATCGAGGCGGGCGTTCGTCAGGGTTGGGACCGCTGGCTGACGGGCGAACGTGGCAAATGGAACAAGGCCGATTTCGTCGGCATGGACCGATTTGGTGCGTCGGCACCCGCTGAAGAGCTGTTCGAGAAATTCGGTTTCACGGCAGAAAACGTCGCCGCGAGAGCCAAAGGATTGCTCTGACGCTGATCTGCGCGGGGCGAACAACGCCCTGCGCAGGCTCTGTTCCCGCATCAAAACTCACGGCCTCATAGGTGTTTTTTCGCCACATATGGTGTAAACTTTCGCTGTTTCCTATACTTTCACGCAAGTATTACTTAACAGGCTTGCTTCGCATTAATCCGATCTTAACGGTTATCGTAGAACATAACGGAACACGGGGCATAACCCCTGTCTGGCGGTGAAAGGGCGGTGAAATGGCAGTAGGACTGGTCTTTGGTGGCGTAATACTCGGCAGCCTCGGCGCGTTGGTCAGCTTGGCAACCGGCGGCACGATGCTCGCGGCCCTGTTCGCTTATATCGTTTTTGGACAAATCGGCGTCGTGATGTTGATGAGCGGTGCAGCCCTGCGCGGCCCGTTCTCATCCTCCGAATTTTAAGCCTTCGCTGATCGGTGGAATAAAGCGCGCCAGACGGGCGTGACCAGCTTTTCGCCGATGGGGATCAATACAAGACCCAGTGCAAGCCCGAAGATCCCATCCATCGTTGCCTTGGCGAACCATTCCACACTTGGCTGAAGCGATATTGACATCACATTACCAACCGCAGAGGCGGCGTCGTGAATGAGGTGGCCGAGTGTGCCATACCCCAACTCTTCAAGGCCATGAATGATTATCGACCCGCCGACCCAAAGCATCGCGGCGGTTCCGATAATCGTCAGCGCTTTCAGCAGACCCGGCATCGCCTTCACGATCCTGCGACCAAGCGCTCGGGTCGCCGTCAGGCGTCCTCCGTTCGCCATCGCCAGACCTAAATCGTCCATCTTTACGATCAGCGCCACGGACCCGTAGACCACGACCGTTATCATCACGGCGACAGTAGCTAGCGTTGCAGCCTCCATCCAGAAATTACTGGGGGGAATCGCCGCGAGCGAAATCGTCATGATTTCGGCCGAGAGGATGAAATCTGTCTTGATCGCACCTGCCGCTTTCTGTTCTTCCAGATGGGCGGGGTCCTCGGGGGTGATCTCCTTGTCGGGGTAGTCTTCGTGCCCTTTACTGAGCCCCAGCGCATGGGCAACCTTTTCGGCCCCCTCGAAACAAAGATAACAGCCGCCCAACATCAGCAGAGGCGGGATCGCCCAAGGCGCGAAATTGGACAGGACCAGACCCGCAGGCAGCAAATACACCAGTTTGTTGCGCAACGACCCCTTGGTGATGCGCCAGATGATCGGCAATTCCCGCTCTGGGGCAAAACCCTGCACGTATTTTGGGGACACCGCCGCGTCGTCGATCACGGCCCCTGCCGCCTTCGACCCAGCCTTGGCAGCCTGCCCGATCACATCGTCGACGCTGGCGGCAGCAACCTTGGCAATTGCTGCAACGTCATCCAGTAGTGCAATCAGCCCGCTCATTACTCGTCTCCCTTGGTCAAACGAAGAGCTAGGGCAAATACATGCCTTTGCCAAGCGGTCAGTGGGTCGGGAGAGGTTACCGCTAACAGCAGGTTTTAACGCTAACATCGTGATAAGGTGCGGATTTGGGCCTTTCGCCCCCCTGCCGCCGCCCGATATAGAGCGGGCAAAACCCGCGCGTTCAAGGAGCTTTCCAATGACCATCAAAGTTGGCATCAACGGTTTTGGCCGCATCGGCCGCTGCACCCTTTCGCATATCGCGGCCACAGGGCGCAGCGATATCGAAGTGGTCAAGCTCAACGCGACCGGCCCCATCGAGACGGCGGCGCATCTGCTGAAATATGACAGCGTCCACGGACGTTTCCCGAATGAAGTCCGGACCGGCGACGGCACCCTGAACCTGGGTCAAAACGACATCACGGTCATGTCGACGTATAATCTGGACGAGCTTGACTGGTCCGGTTGCGACGTGGTTCTGGAATGTACCGGCCAGTTCAACGACGGTGCCAAGGCGAACGCACATCTGAAGCAGGGTGCCAAGCGTGTGCTGTTGTCCGCACCAGGCAAGAATGTTGACCGTACAGTGGTTTACGGGGTGAACCATGACCAGTTGCAGGCCTCCGATGTCATGGTGTCGAACGGGTCATGCACGACCAACTGCCTGGCACCCATAGCAAAGGTACTCAATGACGCGGTCGGGATCGAGAGCGGGATCATGACCACGATCCACAGCTATACCGGCGACCAGCCGACACTGGACCGCCGCCACAAGGATCTCTATCGCGCCCGCGCCGCCGCGATGGCGCTGATCCCCACCTCGACAGGTGCCGCCAAGGCATTGGGCGAAGTGCTGCCAGAGATGAAAGGCAAGCTCGACGGGACGGCAATACGTGTCCCCACCCCGAATGTCAGCGCCGTGGACCTGACCTTTGTCGCCAGTCGCGATGTGACACGCGACGAAATCAACGCGGCGGTGCAAGCCGCCGCCTCCAGTCCGATGAAGGGGGTGCTGGGCTACGACCCAGAACCAAAAGTCTCCATCGACTTCAACCACACCGAGGAAAGCAGCATCTTCGCCCCAGACCAGACCATCGTTGTCGGCGGCCGCACCGTGCGCATCCTGTGCTGGTATGACAATGAATGGGCGTTCTCGGTGCGCATGGCCGATGTCGCCGTCGCGATGGGCAAGCTCGGCTGACGTTGACGGGGTCGTTGGGGCAGGTTTGCAGCCTGACAACACCGCTTGCACCGATTGGTGGCCTGTCCTAAACCCTTGAGACTGGCCTTTTTCCACCGGAGTTGCTCATGACGAACCGCATCGCCATCGTGCTGGGTCTGTTGATCGTCGGCGCGATCATGCTGAACTGGTTCTTGTTCGGCAGCGACCACTTCATCTTTCTTGGGAAGAAGATGGCAGCTCTGATCGAATGGCTGGCCTTCTGGCGCTAGTTTGTCACGACCGTGACAGCACCGCATCAGCGCAAAGACGCCTCTCGGCGGTTGTGGCGACCAAACGGACCGCGCTTCAACCGCTAGCTAAAGCGTTTCAGCAATTCCTGATTCACGCGCGGTGTCACGAACTTGCTTACGTCCCCGCCCAGGCGGGCGATTTCCTTGACCAGCTTGCTGGCGATCGCCTGATGCTGCGCCTCAGCCATCAGGAAAACCGTCTCGATGCTGTCATCCAGTTGGCGGTTCATGCCAACCATCTGATATTCGTATTCGAAATCCGCCACGGCACGCAGGCCCCGGATGATCATCTGGGCACCAACATCACGCGCGCAATCAATCAGCAGGTTCTCGAAAGGATGCACGATGATCTCGACGCCCGTATCCTTGATCAATTGCGCACAGACCTCTTCGATCAACGCAACCCGTTCCTCCAGCGTGAACAGCGGTCCCTTGTCGCGGTTGATGGCCACCCCGATGACCAGTTTGTCCACCAATGTGGCAGCACGGCGGATGATGTCGATATGTCCCAAAGTGATGGGATCAAACGTGCCGGGATAAAGGCCAATGCGCATGAAGTCGCGATCCTAGAAGCTTATGTTAACTGGCAAAAAACCACGCCTGCGGGCAAAGTGCAACCGGATCAGTGACCCATTATCATACCTTGCAGAGCGTCCTTTTCCATTGACAGCTCGGCCAGCCGCGCCTTGACCACATCGCCTAGTGAAATCAGCCCGACCAGCACACCATCCTCGATCACCGGCATATGTCGGAACCGTCCGTCGGTCATTGTCTGCAAGATGACATCCGCCCGGTCCTTGAACTCGCAGGTGACCAACTCGGTCGTCATCAATTGATCGACTCTTTTGTCCAGACACGCCCCGCCCTGATTGCCCAGTTCGCGCACGATATCACGTTCCGACAGGATGCCCTGGGCCGTCTTGCCATCATCCGCAGAAATCAAAAGCGTCCCTATCCGCTTTTCCGCCAGCATTTTCGCGGCCTGCGAAATCAACATCGTTGGCGGTACAGTCACCACTGAATTATCCGCCTTGGATTTGAGAATATGCGACACCATCATGGTTGATCTCCTCGCGATACAGGTCCGTAACGACCAGCGTCACCACAAAGCCATGACCTGTCAAGCTTTTGCCTCCAGTTCGGCCACCTCGTTTCGTATTCCCGCCGCCAGATCCTCGGCAAACCGCGAGAGCTGCAGGTTGGCCTGATCATCCGCATGCCGGATGAGGTAGTAGGCTCGTCTCAGGCTGACCTGTCCGACCAGAACCCGCCGCACGTCAGGCGCTGCGGGCAAGCTGAAATCATGCACGACGCCGATGCCAGCCCCCTGCCGGATCATGTTGAGCTGCACGGAGACTGAATTCGACGCCAGAGGAACGCGGGCAAGATCAAGCTCGCTGAGATAATCCAGTTCACGGTCGAATATCATGTCAGGGATATAGCCGACCAGCCGATGGTCTTTCAGTTCGCGCACGCTTTGCGGTGCCGGGTTGCGTGCAAGATATTCGGCGCTGGCCGCGAAATGCAAACGGTAATCGGTGATTTTCTTGACCGTCAGGCGCCCCGCCGTGGGCATGCTTACCCCGATGGCCATGTCCGCTTCGCGCCGCGAAAGGTTGAAAACACGCGGCAAGGCAACGATTTGCAGGTCAAGATCAGGGTTTGTGCGGCAAATCTGCGCGCAGACCTGTGGCAACAGATAATTCGCACACCCGTCCGGCGCGCCGATCCTGATCTGCCCGCTCAACCGCTCGCGGGTCCGCTCCACCCCGGCTGTGGCACTGCGCATGGCCCGCTCGACGCTCTCGCTGCGGGCTTGCAGCCGCGCACCTGCTTCGGTCAGGGTATAGCCCTGCGGCGACTTCACGAACAAAGGCACCTGCATTTCCGCCTCAAGCCGGGCCATGCGCCGGCCCAAGGTCGCGGGATCCAGCCGCAGCGCCTTGCCTGCACCGGTCAGGCTCTGTTCGCGCGCCACCGCGAGAAACAGCCGCAGGTCATCCCAGTTTCGTTGCATTGAGCCTCATCTCTTTAACCAGATCGTCGATAGACCCCGAACGTATTGCAAAATTGCAAAACGATAATGACATCTTGCGTCTTTTCCTTTGATTTTTGCAAGACTACAATGGGTTCAAATCTTATCGGAGGACTTCTACATGCAAGAGCTGACCCACTACATCAACGGTGCGCACGTCAAAGGCACGTCAGGCCGATTTGCCGACGTGATGAACCCCGCCACTGGCGAAGTGCAGGCAAAATGCCCTTTGGCAAGCGCTGAAGAGCTTGATCAGGCGGTAAAGCACGCTGCCGCAGCGCAGCCTGCCTGGGCCGCCACAAATCCGCAGCGCCGCGCACGTGTCCTGATGAAACTGGTCGATCTGCTCAACCGGGACATGGACAAGCTTGCCGAAGCCCTGTCGCGCGAGCATGGCAAGACCCTGCCCGACGCCGCAGGCGACGTGCAGCGCGGCCTTGAGGTCGTTGAATACTGCATCGCCGCCCCGCAACTGCTGAAGGGTGAATTCACGGATTCAGCTGGCCCCGGCATCGACATGTATTCCATGCGGCAAGCGCTTGGCGTCACTGCGGGCATCACGCCGTTCAACTTTCCGGCCATGATCCCGATGTGGATGTTTGCGCCCGCCATCGCCTGCGGCAACGCGTTTATCCTCAAACCGTCCGAGCGTGACCCGTCTGTTCCCCTGATGCTGGCGGAACTTGCTGAAGAAGCAGGATTGCCAAAGGGCATTTTGCAGGTCATGAACGGCGACAAGGAAGCGGTGGACGCTATCTTGCACCACGACGTGATCCAGTCTGTCGGCTTTGTTGGCTCGACCCCCATCGCGGAATATATCTATGCCACCGGTTGTGCGAACGGCAAGCGGGTCCAGTGCTTTGGCGGGGCCAAGAACCACATGATCATTATGCCCGATGCCGACATGGATCAGGCCGCCGATGCGCTGATCGGTGCCGGTTACGGCGCTGCGGGTGAACGCTGCATGGCGATTTCTGTTGCGGTTCCCGTAGGAGACGATACCGCCGACCGCCTGATCGAGAAACTGGTGCCCCGTATCGAAAAGCTCAAGGTCGGCCCCTACACTTCCGGCAAAGATGTCGATTACGGGCCAGTCGTCACCGCGGCAGCAAAGGCCAATATCGAACGTCTGGTTCAAACCGGCATCGACCAAGGCGCGGAGCTGGTCGTGGACGGGCGCGATTTCAAATTGCAGGGCTATGAGGATGGCTTCTTTGTCGGGCCACACTTGTTTGACCGCGCGACCAAGGACATGGACATCTACAAGTACGAAATCTTCGGTCCCGTGCTTACCTGTGTACGGGCGCAAACCTACGAAGAGGCGCTTGGTCTTGCGATGGATCACGAATACGGAAACGGCACCGCGATCTTTACCCGCGACGGCGACGCTGCACGCGATTTTGCCAACCGGATCAATGTCGGCATGATCGGTATCAACGTGCCGATCCCGGTGCCGCTGGCCTATCACACCTTCGGCGGCTGGAAAAAATCCGTGTTCGGGGATCTCAACCAGCATGGTCCGGACGCGTTCAAATTCTACACCCGCACCAAGACCGTCACGGCGCGTTGGCCGTCCGGCATCAAGGAAGGCGGCGAATTCTCGATCCCGGTAATGGAATAACGGGCCACGGAAATTGTCAGGGAACCAACACAGGAAGCAGCGCGCCAGCGCTGCTTCCTTTTTTGTTCTACCCATAACGCAGATTTGTTGTTTATGATTCCTTATCTCGATTCGGGATGGAAACAGGAGATATGCGGTGTTCGGACTTTTGCGTGCTAAAGCTGTCGACAGCACGGAACACCGTGCGGATGACGTGAACCCGTATTCGCGATTTGGATACGATTCCGCGCGACGGTCGCCCGAACAGACCCACACACGGTTCGATCCAAAGCATATCCGGCGCGCAGCGTCGCGCAAGGTAGCCTCGCGAGAGGACACCGATCCGCCGGAGCGCCCGGCACCGCTGGTTATATTGGACGACCTGCACTCCGATGCGCCTATCTCGATCGAGGTGTTGCACCGCGCCCTTCCAAGGCGCTTTGCCGAGGCGAAATAAAGCCACCCGAGATAGCCTGCCGCGTTAAGTTCCGGTGTTTACTGCCGAGCGGACACTGCCTGAGGATGAAGACATGCAATCAAGCTTCACCATCGGGATCGAAGAGGAATATCTGCTTGTAGACCTCGACAGCTTCGCGCTGGCGGCAGCGCCCGATGGCCTGATGGAGGCGTGTCAGGCAGAATTGCAGGAACAGGTCAGCCCCGAATTCCTCAAATGCCAGATCGAAATCGGGACGAAGGTTTGCGAAACCGTGGATGAGGCCCGCGCCGACCTCAAGCGGTTGCGCGCCTGCATCGCGCAGCACGCGGCAAAGCACAATCTTGCCCCGATCGCCGTCGCCTGCCATCCGTTTTCAGATTGGAAGGACCAGAAGTTCACCGAAAAAGACCGCTACACAGAGCTGGAGCGCGAATTGGAGGGCGTCGCGCGGCGTATGCTGATCTGCGGCATGCATGTGCATGTGGGCATTGATGATAACACCCTCCGGATGGATCTGATGCCGCAACTTGCATATTTCCTGCCGCATCTGTTGGCGCTTTCCACCTCGTCGCCGTTCTGGCAGGGCGACGATACCGGCCTTGCATCCTATCGCTTGTCGGTCTTTGACAACATGCCGCGCACCGGTCTGCCGCCCAGCTTTTCCAGTTGGGCAGAGTACGAACGCACCACCGGCACTCTGATCGAGCTAGGCATCATTGAAGACACCTCCAAGGTCTGGTGGGATTTGCGACCGTCAGACCATTATCCGACGCTGGAAACGCGTATCTGTGACGTGCAACCCCGCCTGGAAGACGCATTGGCCATCGCGGCACTGACTCAGGCGCTGGTAAGGATGCTGGTGCGGCTGCGCGATCGCAACCTGCGCTGGCGGGAATATGACAGGTTTCTAATCTCCGAGAACCGCTGGCGCGCGCAACGCTACGGTGTCACCAAGGGGCTGATCGACTTTGGCGAACGCGCGATCCGACCCTTCGGTGACCTGGTGGACGAACTGATCACCCTGCTTGCCGAAGACGCGGAAGCCTTGGGTTCGCTCGATGATATCGTGCGTCTGCGCGATGTGGTGAAAAGCGGTGCCAGCGCGGGACGCCAGCGCGCTGTCCACGCGCAGGCCGGGTCAGGCAAAGGGGGAGAAGCCGTCGTCAGGCACTTGATCGAAGAATTTCACGAAGGCCTCTAAACAAGAAAAGGGCAGCCTCCAAAGAAGCTGCCCTTCCAATTTTTCGTCAAGCGATTCAGGCGGCGCGTTTTCTCCGCGCTGCGGCCAATCCGCCAAGACCGGCCAGCAACAACCAACCTGCCGCAGGCAGTGGAACCGGAGCGGGTGGCGTGTCAGGACCGGATCCTGCGACACCGAACTGCTTGGATGAGTCCTGCCCGCCATTCGGAGCCGGGCCGACCGTCTGCCCGCGCAGCGCGAATGTCTGATCGAAAAACGCGGAAATATCCAGATCGGTGGCGAGAACATCAAAGTCGAAGCTATCGAAGAAACCGCTGCCTGACCCTGTGTTGCCGATTGCTACACCGACGTCAAAGGTCTGACCGATATTGCCGGCCTGAATGTTGCTGGTGGGGCCGTCCGTTCCGGTGATAACGCCGGGTGCCGAAGAAAACGACAGGTCACTGAACGTATAACCGGAGATGTCGAAATAGACCGCTGCCGCGTCGGCGGTATTGGTCGGGTCATTCACGACGAACGAAAAATTAACCCCGCCCGAGATGTCTGTAAGGACAACGTCGGCAATGCTGCTGGCCGAGCCTTGCTGATCGTCAAGCGTGAAACTCAACGTCGCAGCCTCGGTCAGCGCTGTGCTTGCGAAGAGTGCGAATGTCGCGCCTGCCAGCGCGGATGAAAGATGCATTTTAACAGGAAGCATAATAACTCCAAATCATGACTGAACGGTGGTTTGCCCGAACTAAGGGCAGAAAATGACTAACATTTCTTCTGACCACAGTCTCGTCACATTCGTGAGAAGCCTTGCTCCTCTCTAAATGGGTGTAAATCCGCTTGAACTCTCGGTACAAAGGCAAAAATGTAAGCGGAATCCCGCAGGTTCCATGACATTGGCCACGAATGCAAAATAATGCGTCCTGCGCCCCACCCTTCATCGCACCACCAAAACGAATCAACCTGTTGTCAAACCGCGCTCGGCAAGCTAAAGAAACGATTGTTCAATAAAGCCACGGAGATCTTCAATATGGATTTTGCACTGAGCGAAGAGCAGTCAGCGATTTTCGATATGGCCCACGCTTTCGGGGAAGAACATATCGCTCCTTTTGCCCGTCAGTGGGAAAAGG
>JAGXFI010000013.1 GCA_024637305.1 Sulfitobacter sp. | reverse complement strand
GCAATCATCGAAGCCGTCAAGGGTGATCGGCGGGCGCTCACCTCCGAAGCCGCGGATGTCCTCTATCACCTGTTGGTGATGTTGGCCTCCTGCGACGTGCCGCTGGCGGATGTACTCGCCGAACTGGACCGTCGCCAGGCGCAATCAGGCATCGCGGAAAAGGCATCGCGTTGACCCGGGTCGGTGGGCGGGCGCATTTGGCCGGCACGGTCAAACAGACCCCCAAGACCCTATAACTTGCTCGAAATCACCCCGGTCGCGAATCCACCCATCCGCAATTCCCCGAACAGACGTTGATATTCGATCTTGGGGCAACGATCCTGGATCACCGTGACGTTGCGCGCCTCTGCCTTCGCGGCCGCCTCCGGATGGCGCACCCCGATCTGCATCCAGATCACGTCAAGCGAGGGAAACGTCGCCAACGCCTCGTCCACGACCTCCGGCACGGCCTCGGAACGCCGGAAGATATCCACCATATCGACACCGCCGCTGATCTCGTCCAGTCCCGCCAAAACCTCGCGCCCGAACAGCATCTCACCCTGATAGGCCGGGTTTACCGGCACTACGTCGAATCCCTTGAGATGCAGATACCGAGCCACAAAATAGCTTGGCCGCACGGGATTGGTCGATACGCCCACCACGGCAACACGCTTTACGCGCTTCAATACCGACTTCAAAAGATCATCCGAATATTCCATACCCCTCCTTACTCCGTTCTTTCGCCAAAAAAAAGCGCCCCTGGAAATTTCCGAGGGGCGCGTAGGTACGGAACGAGGGACAGTAAAGAGACATGCGAGCGTTCCGTGCCCGCTGTCTTGCATTTCAAGTAGGTTCTCTTGGCAGCATTTAAAGACTGTCTCCCAAATCTGTGAACAGTCCCTTAATTTCAGGCAGGTTCTTGCCGATCCTCAGTCAAAGACATCTTCAACCAGATCGAAGGCCTCTTCTGCCAGTTTGCGCAGCCAACGTCCGGCCCGCACTGGCTTGCGCTTGCGGGTTTCGACCTTGCGAGGCTTGGCGTAATAAGGGGCGGGTTGATGGCTCACAGCTTGCGGGGCATTTTGCTGAACAGGCAATGCCTTGAATTTTCGTAATGGCGCGCCGCAGCTTGCGCAGATCAACGCATGACGCGCCTTGTCAACGCGCAGCACGGCCCTGGTTCCACAATGACAACAGGTGGCAATCTTCGTCGGATAGGCGATGGCTCAAGCCCCTTTTTCGCGCGCTTTGCTTGCATATAGGGCGATTGCAGCCGCGTTTGAGACGTTGAGCGATCCAAATTCGCCCCCTGCGTCAATCCGCACCAGTTGATCCACGGTTTCGCGTGTTTTTTCACGCAAGCCTGGGCCTTCCGCTCCAAGCACAAGAGCAACGGCGCGGTCCACCTTGCCGGCGACGGCCTCTTCAATCGTCTTGTCGGCCTCTCCGTCGAGGCCCAGTACCAGATAGCCCATGCCCTGAAGCGCCCGAATCGCATCCGCCAGATTACGCACCCGCAGATAGGGCTGACGCTCCAGCGCGCCTGATGCCGTCTTGGCCAAAGCGCCGGTTTCGGGTGCCGAATGATGCCGCGTACCGATTACGGCGGACGCCCCAAGCACCTCCGCCGACCGCAGGATCGCCCCGACATTATGCGGATCCGTAACGCGGTCCAACAGGATGACACGCGGTGCCGCATCCCCGATGCACACATCCTCCAGCCGCCCCCAATCCAGCGGCTTCACCTCCAGCACCACACCCTGATGCACAGAGCCGGCATCGATCGGAGGGCGGAATTTGCGCGGGTCCACGACCTCTGGCACGATCCCTGCCTGTGCTACCGCATCCTCAAGCTTGGCCAAGGCATTCGGCGTCACCATCATCGTCAGCTTTTCACGCGCCGGATTCATCAGCGCATCGCGCACGGCATGCAATCCAAACAGCCACAACGTCGCCGCAGCGTCCGCTTTCCTGGTCTGCTCTTTCTCGACTACCCACTTCGGTTTCTTCATCGTCCCGCTCCTTGTCGTCGTCGGGTCGGGCAAAGCCCACATATCCGCCAATTTGACCTTGACGCTTCTCAGACCCGCTTGTAATCACGCCCCCACGTCCAGCGCAATGCGCCGGACAGTGGGCGACAGGCCGCAAGGTGTGGCAGGGGACTGTAACTCCCTCGCGGAGACGCACGCCTGGTTCGATTCCAGGGTCGCCCACCATTTGTTTTTCAAAGCAGATGCACTTGGAATACAATGACCGTCGGGGTTTCGCTAGCGTGCTCGCGCCTACGGCCATGGTCGAGGCCGCGGCAATCACTGCGAACATGAAATCGAGCATCCATGATTTCTCCGGTTCCGGCGGCTCAATTGCCGTCTTTCCATTAAACCTTCCGCCCCTATACTGGCGAAAAATACTCCGGGGCAAAATAAGAAGTATGGCACGTGAAAAGCCCGTACCGCAAAATTTCAACATCGCCATCGTGGGTCAACGTGGGCGGCTTGCCTATGAGTCGCTGCTCTTTGCCGCATCGCTGCGCCACTCCGCGCCTGACTTCACTGGCCGCCTGATGGTGATGGAACCACAGCCCGGCCCGCTTTGGCCACGTGACCCGCGCATCGCGGATGACGCCATCTATGAGGCGCTAAGCGATCTGGGCGCGGAAGTCGTCGCCTTTGACAACCGCCATTTCGGCGATGTCTACCCATACGGAAACAAGATCGAGATGCTGCGCTCCCTGCCCGAGGGTGAGCCGTTCGTCTTTTTCGATAGTGACACGCTGATAACCGGTGACATCAATGCCGTGCCTTTCGATTTCGACCGCCCTTCGGCATCCTTGCGATGCGAAGGTACATGGCCCAGCCCGGAAGTTTACGGCCCCGGCTACACCGGACTATGGAAATCACTATACGATAAATTCGGCCTCGATTTCGAAAGCAGCCTCGATCTGAACCGGCCGGACGAATACTGGCGTCGCTATCTCTATTTCAACGCCGGTTTCTTTTTCTATCGCTGCCCGCATGTGTTCGGGCAACGTTTCGAGGACTATGCCCTTGCCATCCGCGATACCCCTCCTGTCGAGCTTTGTGCGCAGAGTTTTGACCCCTGGCTGGATCAAATCGCCCTGCCGCTGGTGATCCACAGCCTTGGCGGCGGGCGCGACAGTCTGCCCGAAGGTCTGCTGGACGGTTCGGTCAGTTGCCATTACCGCCTGCTGCCCCTGCTCTATGCGCGCGAAGACGACCGCGTCGTTGAGGTGCTGGAAACCGTGACCGCCCCCAACAAGCTCAAGAAGGTTTTGAAGAATTCGGAGACGCTGAAGCGCATGATCTACCAGCGGCGCGGCCACAAGGTCCGCGCGCTTTTCGATCGTGACGATCTGCCAAGGCGTGAACAGGCGATCCGCAACAGGATCAAGTCTGAAGGCTTTTGGATGCGGTAGCACCGGAACCGATCCGGTGTACGTGCTGTTTCCCTTCAGCAAGGAGGGACGTACATGCCCGAGTTTCTGTTTCAAGGCTGGGACGAGGTGGCGCGCGTGCCGGTAGTCGCGCTGTTGGCCTATATTGCGCTGATCCTGTTCTTGCGTGTGTCCGGCAAACGGACGCTCGCCAAGCTCAATGCGTTCGATCTGGTTGTGACCGTCGCCATCGGCTCGACCCTTGCGACCATACTCTTGTCGCGCGATGTGGCGGTTGTCGAAGGCTTTGCGGCCTTCGCCGCGCTGATCGGGCTGCAATACGCGGTTGCCTGGACATCCGTGCGCTGGTCCGGCTTTGCAAGACTGGTGCGCGCCGAAGCCACGCTGTTGGTGCGGAACGGAGAGTTGTGCCATGCTGCGATGAAACGCGAACGTGTGACGGAGGACGAAATCATGACCGTGATCCGCCAAAGCTCCGCAAGTGAACTTGCAGATGTAACCGCAGTCATTCTCGAGACAGAAGGGTCCTTCAGCGTGATCGGACGCAGCAGAGACGGTGGCACAGTCAATTATTCCCGTGCGGCCCTGTCTGATCCAACGGGCTGAACCGACGGCCCACCTCCCTTGTGCGGCGCTTTCTTATCCCCTAACGATATTGCCGAACACCCAACAAGGGAGACACCCCATGACAGACGGCCCCACCCACGGCTTTGACACGCTGCAGATCCACGCAGGTGCCCGCCCCGATCCCGCGACGGGCGCGCGCCAGACGCCGATTTATCAAACGACGGCCTATGTGTTCCGCGATGCCGATCACGCCGCAGCGCTGTTTAACCTGCAAGAAGTCGGGTACATCTATTCGCGCCTGACCAACCCAACCGTTGCCGTGCTGCAAGAACGCATCGCGACACTTGAAGGGGGCGTCGGTGCCGTCTGCTGCTCGTCAGGTCATGCCGCGCAGATCATGGCATTGTTTCCGCTGATGGGACCGGGCAAGAATATCATCGCCTCAACACGCCTTTATGGCGGGACTGTCACGCAGTTCAGTCACACGATCAAACGCTTCGGCTGGTCCTGCAAATTCGTTGATTTCGACGATCTGGATGCCGTGAAGGCCGCAGTGGACGACGACACACGTGCCATCTTTGGCGAGGCCATCGCGAACCCCGGCGGTTATATCATGGATGTGCGCGCTGTCGCGGACATTGCGGATGATGCCGGCATTCCCCTGATTATCGACAACACCTCCGCCACGCCCTACCTCTGCCGGCCCATAGAACATGGCGCAACGCTGGTGGTTCACTCGACCACGAAATACCTCACAGGCAATGGCACCGTCACCGGTGGTTGTATCGTCGACAGCGGCAAATTCGACTGGTCCGCATCGGACAAGTTCCCCTCCCTCAGCCAACCCGAGCCTGCTTATCACGGCCTCAAATTTCACGAGACATTCGGCAATCTGGCCTTCACTTTCCACGGCATCGCCATCGGGTTGCGCGATCTTGGCATGACCATGAACCCGCAGGCTGCGCATTACACGCTGATGGGCACGGAAACCTTGTCGCTGCGGATGGAGCGGCATGTGGCAAATGCGGTGAAGATCGCGCAATGGCTCGAACAGGACGACCGGGTGGACTATGTCACTTACGCCGGCCTAAAATCATCGCCCTATTATGACCGGGTGGCCAAGGTGTGTCCGAAGGGGGCCGGTGGCCTGTTCACCTTTGCAGTAAAGGGCGGCTATGATGCCTGCGTCAAACTGGTCAACGCGCTGGAAATATTCAGCCATGTGGCCAACCTAGGGGATACGCGGTCACTGATCATCCATTCGGCGTCGACCACCCACCGCCAGCTGACCCCCGAACAGCAGGAGTCGGCTGGTGCCGGACCCGGCGTGGTGCGGGTCTCCATCGGGACTGAAACGGCCGAAGACCTGATTGCCGATCTCGATCAGGCCCTGACCAAGGCGACTTCGTGAACTGAACGGGCCACCCCCTGCACCCCCCCGGAAGGGTGCAGGGGGCTGAACCTTCCTTCAGGCTCGCATCAAGCCAGGGGGCGGCGTTTATCCTCCAACCGGCAACGCGTCGCTTGTTTCGGGTCGCATGCTGCCTTAAAAATGATTAACAGATTGATGATCCGTCGCCCCACACGTTGTAAAGGCATGGCATGAAGCCCAATTTCGCCCTCTCTCTTTCTTTCGATGGAATTCGCGTGCTCCACCGCGCGGCCGGAGGATGGCGTGAGGTGGGCGAAGTGGCGCTTACCACCGACGACCTTGCGGGCGAATTGGCGGTGTTGCGCAAGACGGCCGCGAGCCTCGGTCCATCGGGGGTGCGCAGCAAGCTGCTGATCCCGAACGCCCAGATCAAGTACCTGACAATCGACACCCCCGGCATGGCAAAACGGGACCGCCGTGCTGCGGTAGAAAGCGCGCTCGAAGGGGCCACTCCCTATACGGTGGCGGAACTTGCGTTCGACTTCAGCATAAACGGCCCCCGCACACATATCGCCGCCGTCGCGCGCGAGACACTGCAAGAGGCAGAGGATTTCGCGACCGAGCATCGCTTCAATCCGGTAAGTTTTGTTGCCGTCCCCGGCGACGAAGCCTATCTGGGCGAGCCGTTTTTCGGAACGACCAAGGCCGCCCAATCCCTGCTTGAAGAGGGCGACAAGGTCGAACCTGATGGCATCGCCGTTGTGGTCGTTGGCCCTGCCCTGCCTCCACCGGACAAGCAACCGTCGCAACCCGAGCCTGAAACAGAGACAGACGACACAGAGGCCAATTCGTCACCCTCGGTTGAAACGGAAGACGAGGCGGAGACCGCGTCAGACACATCAGGCGACAGCCCCGCGCCGGACGTCGAGGATGAGACGGAAACAATTGCCGCCAGCAAAATCGCCGCACCCTACATTCCGCCACCGACAGGAGAGCCGGACGAGGTGCCGCCAACTTCGGCAGAAACCCCGGACGCGCCTTCGGTCCCGAAAGCGGGTTTTGCGACACGTCGCAGCGGCGGTCCCGAACGGACGCCTGCGCTTAGCGGTGTGCGCCGCGAACCCGCCATCAATCTGACCCAAGTCAACCCTGACAGCAGTTCGCTGGACCAACCGGCGTTGGAACCCGACGAAGAGGCACCTGCGCAGGCCGAATCGACGGGTTTTCACAGCAAGCGCAAAGCGGCCCCTGCCGCGCCCGTTGCGACTACATCCAATGACACAGAAGCGCCCGGGACTGAGGCGGAGCGGCTGACTATCTTTGGCGCGCGAGACGCGCAGGTCGGTGGCAAACCGCGGTATCTCGGCCTGATCCTGACCGCGATTCTGTTGTTATTTCTGGCAGGCGTTGCGGTTTGGGCAACGGCGTTTCTGGATAACGGTCTTGCAAGCCTGTTCGGCGGGCGCGAGCCGCGCGCGACGGCATCGGCTCCGGGCAATCTTGATAACCCGCAGATCATCATCGAAGAAACCGAGCAGACCGAAAGCGCCGCCCTCGATCCAAGCCTTTCTTCGGAGGACACAGCCGTCCTTGACGCGCTTGCAGAACCGCAGGAACCGCCGGTCATTACCCCGCAGGAAGCAGAGGCCCGTTATGCGGTCACCGGCATCTGGCCACTATCGCCAGAAACAGCGCAGGATTCGCCGCAGTCTGTCACCTTCAACGACGTCTACATGCCAAGCGTCGACGCGGCGGGCGGGTCAACCGACGCAATCGCGCTGCCCGGCCTGCCGGGCTATGAAACCGACGAGGCCATGCCAACCATCGCCTCGCCGCCACCGGCGGGCACGACCTATGCGCTCGATGCAAGGGGGATGTTGATCCCGACCGCCGAAGGAACGCTCAGCTCGGATGGCTACGTCCTGTTTCTGGCCAGCCCACCGCTAAAACCACCGGCCCGCCCTTCCGCGGAAGGCGAAGCCGCCACACCGCTCGAAGTCGCGCTGGTTCAGCTCGCCGGTTTCCGCCCGCGAACCCGGCCCGAAGGCTTTGAGGAATCGATCGAGCGCGTCCAGACCGGTGGCCTGATCCGTGCGGAACTCGCACAATACCGCCCCACCCTGCGGCCTCAATCCCTGCAGGACGCGGCAGCAGCGGCTCGCCAGATCGAAGACGATGCAGCGCGGGCTGCGGAGCTTGCAGTGCAATCTGCCAGCCTGGCCTTGCAGAACCCGCCTGACGTGGAAGAAGCTGTCCAGGCTGCCGTTGCGGCGTCCCGTCGACCTGACGCGCGCCCCAAAAACTTTGAACGCATCGTTCGTCGCACTGAATCCCGGCAGGAAAATGTCCAGACCGCCAGCGCTGCCGCCACTGTAGCCCCTCGCACCGTGGCTCCGAGCATTCCCTCAACCGCATCCGTGTCCCGGCAGGCCACAGTTCCCAACGCAATAAATTTGCGCAAGGTGAACCTGATCGGCGTCTACGGCAAACCGTCCAATCGCCGCGCGCTCGTCCGTCTGGGCAACGGCCGCTATCAGAAAGTTGTCATAGGAGACCGTATCGACGGGGGCCGTGTGTCAGCGATCAGTGATACTCAACTGCTTTATCGCAAAGGCAGCCGGGATATCGTCCTGTCGATGCCAAAAGACTAAGCGCGCATAAAAATCGGCAGGGGCTGCCCCCCGCCGATCAATTTACTGACCGATCAGGTCCAAAGACCGTCAGGCCGCGTCGGTCTCGCCGCCCACTTCACCGCTGTCGATCTGCTCTTGTTCGATGCTCTCGAAGAGCGCCTTGAAGTTGCCTTCGCCGAAACCATCATCGCCTTTCCGCTCGATGAACTCAAAGAAGATCGGTCCAATCACGGTTTTCGAGAATATCTGGAGCAGGATACGCGTCTCGCCCCCGTCGACCACGCCTTCGCCGTCGATCAGGATGCCATGCTTTTTCATCCGGTCGATGGGTTCGTCATGACCCGTAACGCGGTCCTTGCTGAGGTCGTAATAGGTCTCCGGCGGGCCGGGCATGAATTTCACGCCGTTCTCCGCGATGGCATCCGTTGCGTCGTAGATGTTGCGGGCACCGACCGCGATATGCTGAATCCCCTCGCCGTTGTACTTCTTGAGATAGGCCACGATCTGGCCGGTCTCGCCACGATCCTCGTTGAGCGGGATGCGGATGCGCCCGCAACGAGAGGTCAGCGCACGGCTGAAGAGGCCAGTAAACTTGCCCGCGATGTCGAAGAAACGGATTTCACGAAAATTGAAGAGATCGCCATAGAACTTGAACCATTTGTCCATGTTCCCCTTGAAGACATTATGGGTCAGGTGGTCGAGATAGTAAAAACCGACCCCTTCGGGTTTGGACGTGGCGATCCAGTCGTATTCCCAATTATAGGGCGACGTATCGTAATACTGGTCCACGAAGTACAGCAGCGACCCACCGATCCCCATGATCGCCGGCACGTCCAGCACCTTGCCGTCGCCGGTGTACTCTTCGGCACCGTTTGCCACCGCATGCGCCAGCGCCTTTTGCGCATCGACCACACGCCAGCCCATCGAGGGCGCGCAGGGTCCATGCACTTCGACAAAGCGGGCGGCAAAGCTGTCGGGATCATGGTTCAGGACATAGGTAATATCACCCTGCTGCCACAACTCGATCTTTTGTGACTTGTGGTTGGCGACGTGGGTGTATCCCATCCGCGTGAACACTTCGCGCAGCGCATCGGGGTCGGGGCTGGCAAACTCGACGAATTCGAAACCGTCGGTGCCGGCGGGGTTTTCCGTCGAAATGACGGATTTTGGTGCATCGTGCGGGAACGGACCCATGAGGTGTCTCCTATAGCTGGAATTTCACGCACTCTAACCCAAAGGCTGTGCATACTCTGCGCATTCTCCGGCTTCATTCTTGTCAATTATGGGTAAAGCCCGCATCATATAGCAAAATCATGCGAAAGACCCGCACCATGCTTGACGAGACAGATCACCGCCTCCTCGCTGCGCTTCAAAAGAACGCACATCTCACTGCGCAGGAATTGGGCGAAGAATTAAGCCTGTCACCCTCACAGGCAGGCCGCCGCCGACAACGGCTGGAGGCCGAAGGCGTGATACAAGGCTACCTTGCGCGGTTGGACCCGACCAAGCTCGGCTTGCAGGTGCAGGGGTTCGTGCAGGTCCACCTTGGAACCCACGGACCCGACCATTCGCGCAGCTTTGCGCGCCTGATCGCGACCCGTCCCGAGATCGTCAGCGCATGGACAATGACCGGCGATGCGGATTATCTGCTCCGAGTATATTGCAGTGATTTGCCCGCGCTCAACCGGCTGATCCACGAAGTTTTGCTGTCTCACGAAGCCGTCGCGCGCGTGCATAGCCAGATCGTGATGGACCAGCTAAAACGCGACGGGCCGCTGCCGACCTGACACCTTAAACTAACCCCCGAAAGGACGACAATGGAAGGCTTTCTGTTTCAGGCCTCGATCTACCTCGCCGCTGCGGTAATCGCGGTGCCGATCGCCGCGCGCCTGGGGTTGGGGTCCGTTCTGGGATACCTCGCGGCCGGCATTCTTATCGGCCCCGCGCTGGGGCTCGTCGGTGCCGAAACGAAAGACCTTCAGCACTTCGCGGAATTCGGCGTCGTGATGATGCTCTTCCTGATCGGGCTGGAACTGGAGCCGCGCGCACTCTGGGATATGCGGCATCGTCTTCTGGGTCTGGGCGGTGCGCAGTTGGTCCTCAGCACGTTGGCGCTGATGGGGGTCGCCATGGCATATGGCCAGCCATGGAACGTGTCGCTCGCCATCGGTCTGACGCTGGCGCTGTCTTCGACCGCTATCGTGTTGCAGACATTGACAGAGAAAGGCCTGATCCAGACCGCAGGAGGGCGTTCGGTATTTTCCATTCTGTTGACCCAAGACATCGCGGTGATTCCGATCCTTGCGTTTTTACCGCTGCTGACGGTGGCCGTACCGATGGGGATGCTGCCCGACGGGTCCATATCGCTGGACGCCGAAACCGTGCAGGATGCCCATGACGCCGCCGGAGACGACGCAGGTGCCGCGCAAGCCGCCTTTTCGCTGATCGACAGCTTGCCTGCATGGGGCGTAACCCTTGTTACCATCGGCGCTATCGCGGCCATCATCGTGACAGGCGTTTTCTTCACCCGGCCCGTCTTCCGCTTTATCCATTCGGCCAAACTGCGCGAGATGTATACCGCGCTCGCGCTGCTGATCATCGTCAGCATCTCGTTCCTGATGATGCTGGTGGGCCTGTCGCCCGCACTGGGTGCCTTCCTTGCCGGTGTGGTGCTGGCCAGCTCCGAATTCCGCCACGAACTTGAAACCGACCTTGAGCCCTTCAAGGGCCTGTTGTTGGGCCTGTTTTTCATCACCGTCGGAGCGGGCATAAATTTTGAGCTGTTGATGTCGAATACACTGGTCATCATTGGCATGGCTCTGCTCGTGATCCTCGTCAAAGGAGCGATCCTGTTCGGGCTGGGCGTCGCTTTCAGTCTCAAGGGACGTCACCAGTGGCTGCTGGCGCTCAGCCTTGCGCAGGCTGGCGAATTCGGCTTCGTGTTGATCAGTTTTTCGGTGGCAACGGGGGTCATGCCCAACCCTGTCGCTGAAACGCTGCTGTTGGTGATTGCCCTGTCGATGCTGATCACGCCGTTTCTTTTCATAATCTACGACCAAATTTCCAAACGGTCGGAGGCCACGCAAGGCACGCCCGACCCGGACGAGATTGACGACGAAGGCCCCGTGATCATCGCGGGCGTCGGGCGTTTCGGGCAAATCGTCAACCGGTTGGTGCAGGCCAGCGGTTTTCAGACCGTCGTGCTGGATCACAACCCGCAGACGATTGCGGTCATGCGACGGTTCGGGTTCAAGGCGTTTCTAGGCGATCCGACGCGCCCCGACATTCTGCGCAAGGCGGGAATAGCCGATGCGCGGGTCCTTGTCGTGGCACTCGATAATCCTGCCCATGCGCTTGCGTTGGTGGAATATGCACGCAAATTGCGCCCTGATCTGCATATCGTGGCACGGGCGCATGATCGCACTGACGTGTATCGCCTCTATAAGGCGGGGGCCGACGACATCGTACGCGAAATGTACGACAGCTCGCTGCGCGCGGGTCGCTATGTTCTGGAAAACTTGGGACTTTCCGAATACGAAGCCGCTGAAGCACAGCGCTTTTTCTATCATCATGACCGCACGTCCGTGCGCGAGCTTGCCGGTCTGTGGCGCGACGATATTGCACCGGATCAGAACACGGCCTACGTGAAACGCGCAAAAGAGTTGCAAAAGGATCTGGAAACCGCGTTTCTGAACCGTGGCGACGACGACAAAAAACGCGTCTAGGCGTCGCTGACGCCCGCTTCGGCAAAACTCGCCATGCCGGAGTGACAGGCGACGGCAGCGCGCAGGACTGAGATGGCAACCGTGCCGCCCGACCCTTCGCCCAGACGCAGGCCCAGAGACAGCATCGGATCCAGCTCCAACGCATCCAGCAGTCTGCCATGACCGCCCTCGGCGCTCAGATGTCCCGCGATGCAGTGGTCCAGTGCATTTGGCGCAGTATGCGCCAGACAGGCCGCAGCCGCCCCGCAGATAAACCCGTCGAGAATCACCGGAATGCGCAAAGCGCGCGCCCGCGCGATGGCTCCGGCCATTGCCGCGATCTCGCGACCGCCGAGACGGCGCAACGTTTCGATCCCGTCGCCCTGCCCCTGATGCCGGGCGACCCCTTCCGCCACCACACGGATCTTGTTGGTCAGCGCGTCCCCCTCGACGCCGGTGCCGCGTCCGGTCCATTCAGCCGCGTCCCCCCCCAGCAGCGCACAAGCAAGTGCCGCGGCGGGGGTTGTGTTGCCAATGCCCATTTCACCCGTGACCAGCAGGTCAGTGGTGTCATTCACCGCCTCCCATCCCGCGACCAACGCCTCGGTCAGGTCTTGTTCGGTCATCGCGGGCTCTTGCGTGAAATCCTTTGTCGGCGTTTCCAGCGATAGCGCATGGACGTCCAACCTGGCCCCCGCCGCGCGTGCCAGCTGATTGATCGCTGCCCCACCCGCAGAAAAGTTTGCGACCATCTGTTCTGTCACTTCCGGCGGGAAAGCCGATACTCCCTGCGCCGCAACACCGTGGTTTCCTGCGAAAACAATGACTTGTGGGCTATTGATCAAGGGACGCGCATCGCCGCGCCACCCGGCATACCAGATTGCAAGGTCTTCGAGTTTCCCCAACGCACCCTGAGGCTTGGTCAGCTGGCTATTGCGCGCGCGGGCAGCGACAAGCGCCGCCGGGTCCTGCGCCGGCAAGTTTTCCAAAAGTGCGCGAAATCCTGCGAGATCAGAAAAAACAGCCATGCCCCGAACCTTCATTGCATCAAGTGTGCTGCCTGTTTACCCAATAGGACGCGGCTCACAAGAGTGGAAAGGGGCGAACAGATGATCAAAAGCGACGCAGAGCCGATCCGCCACCTGTGGCTGGCGGCCGTGTTGCTGACACGCCTGCCCCTGCCGCGATTGCCCAGCACCGCTTTCCGCGACAGTCCGCGCGCTGTCTGGGCCTATCCTCTGGTCGGGTTGCTGATTGGGGGCATTGCCGTTGTGGTGGGTCAAATCGCACTCTGGCTTGGTCTTTCCTCTGCGATTGCCGCTGGGCTCGCGCTTGGGGCGATGATGCTGACAACGGGTGCGATGCACGAAGACGGGCTTGCCGATACCTTCGACGGGCTGTGGGGCGGCCAGACCAGAGAAAGACGACTGGAGATCATGCGCGACAGCCATATCGGCACCTATGGCGTGCTGGCGCTGGTGCTTGTCACCGGTCTGCGCTGGACCGCTTTGGCGGCGCTGGCAGGCGCGGGAGCATGGCCGTCGATCCTTGCGGCAGCCTGTCTGTCACGTGGCGTCATGTCGGTGCTGATGACACGACTGCCACACGCGCGCGCTGACGGGCTGTCCCACAGCGTGGGACGCCCTCAAGCGGTCGCTGCGTGGGGTTCTGCCGGAATCGGGTTTTTGGCGACCTTGATTTTGATTGGAGGTGCGGGGCTGAGCGCGGCACTGATTGTCGGGCTGCTGCTGTTCGTTACAGGAACCATAGCCCACAAAAAGATCGCAGGCCAGACCGGCGATATTCTGGGCGCGACCCAACAACTGACCGAAACGGCTGTCTTGCTGGCTGCATTAGCCGCGCTGCAATAAGAAGCGCCGCGCAGGTCATCCCGCGCGGCGTGTCAATTCGTTGACCGGGCTCAGGCTGCGACGCGGCTTTCAAGCACATCGCCGACCTGCTTGGCCGCCGCCATCTCGTCGCCGCCCGCAACGGCCGCGACTTCGCGCGTCAGGCGCTCAAGCGCCGCTTCGTACAACTGACGCTCTGAATAGCTCTGTTCGCGCTGGTCATCGGTGCGGTGCAAGTCGCGCACGACTTCGGCAATCGCGATCAGATCACCGGAGTTGATCTTTTGCTCATATTCCTGCGCACGACGGGACCACATGGCGCGCTTTACCTTGGCTTTGCCCTTGAGCGTCTTCATCGCATGTGTGATGACGTCAGGGCTCGACAAAGCGCGCATGCCGATCTCGGTTGCCTTGTGCGTCGGCACCCGCAGCGTCATCTTGTCTTTTTCAAAAGAGATCACGAACAGTTCCAACGAGATCCCGGCGACTTCCTGTTCCTCGACCGAGATTATCTGCCCCACGCCGTGCGCAGGATAGACAACAAACTCATTTGGACGGAAATCCAGCTTTTTCGACTTGGTCATAGGTAGCTCCTGTGGCCGCTGCACCCTACGGGGCAGCGAAGTTAATGTCACAGACGCAAACGGGCGTAGGCAATTCAGCCTGCGTCCGACGCATCACATATCCAGAAATCATTCGCGCCGCTGCAACACGGCAGACCTGCTTTCGAGGGTCATGTTCTTCATTTGAAAGAACCATACCACAAAAACGCCCCCACGAAAAGATCGCTCTACATCACAGGAGTGTAACAGTATATTTTCAACAGGCTATGGGGCGAATAGGATCGGTCAGCGGAGTTCAACGCCCGAATCACCTTATCCACCCTCACCCGGCGCTTCGGAGAAATACTTCTCCAGCTTGCCACTTTCACCGTCGCGCTCCTCTGCCTCGGGCAGCGGGTCTTTCTTGGTGATGATCACTGGCCAAAGCTCTGAATACTTGCGATTGAACTCGACCCATTTTTCCATATCCGGCTCTGTATCGGGCCGGATCGCATCGGCGGGACATTCGGGTTCGCATACGCCGCAATCAATGCATTCATCCGGATGGATGACCAGCATATTCTCCCCTTCGTAGAAACAATCGACGGGGCATACTTCGACACAATCGGTGTATTTGCACGCGATGCACGCGTCGTTCACGATATAGGTCATCGGCCCCTCTTTGTCGGCTATTCCAGTGGCCTAGCTAGTCCAGCATGCCGGATCATTCAAGGTAGCGCGCTTTAGAAAGGTCAAGGATGCGCCGATCGCGTTTTGACGGACGACCCTTTCCTTCAAACGCGGGATTTTCGGTGGTTTCGTCCTTTTGCTTGCGCTCTGGCGGGGACAGATCGGTATAGAGTGTCCGGGCCTCGGGGGCCGGGCCGCGCCGCGTCCCGGTGGCGTCGATCTGGATCACGCGAACATGATCGCCCAGCGCAAAGGTCAGCACATCTCCTCCCGCAACATTCGCCGCAGGTTTATGCGTGATCTCACCGTTGATCCGAACCCTGCCCGCTGACACGATCGCAGCCGCGAGCGAGCGGGTCTTGAAGAACCGCGCGTACCACAACCACTTGTCCAGCCGCAGCTTTTCAGACGCCGCAGTCAATCACTTCTTGTCCTTGAAGCCCATGAGGGCTGCGGCGAAGGGGTTGTCGGGATCAATCTGCTTTTCCTTGCGTGGTGGCTTTGCGCTGAAATTCTGCGCCTTGGAATCGCCGCTCTTTGGACCGGGTTTCTTGCCGCGCGGTCCCTTCTTGGCTTGCGGTTTGCCGCCGTCGCGTCGCGGCCCGCGGTCACCGCGCGGGGCACGCGCCCAGGAAAACAGGTAATACGATTCCATTTCCGGTCCGGTTACATTCGCGTCCGGCGCTGTCCCGACAGGGATTTCCTCTGCCGGAGTCTCGGGAATGTTGGTGGCGACTTCCGGGTCATGCGCCGCTTCTTCGGCAATCGGCGCGAGCCCTTCGGCCTCGATGTCGGATATCTCTTTCGGGATGTCCGCCGGCTCCGCCGGTTCGGGCGCACCTGTCACCGCTCCCGCAGCGTCTGCGCCGCGTCCCCGGTCCATCACCGGCGTATCAGTAATCGGTTCTGCAGTTCCCTGCCCTTCCACCGTGCCGACTTCTTCGGTTGCCGTTTCAGTCTGCACGCTGTCAGGAATGACCTTGTCTACCGCCTTGACCTTTGGCCGCTCGCCCTTTTCGGCGGCATAGCCGAGACCCTGCATCAACTCCGCGAATTGCTCCAGCGTCATGCCGGTAATCGACAGCATATCGGCCTTTGCCTCGAACCCGCTGCGGGAATCCTCGGCGCGCAGCATGTCGGCCAGACGCTCAAGCATATCGATCCGAATCGCGCGCGAGCCCGCATTTCTGTAGCCCGACATCGTGTCGGCCCCTTGCGGTGCACCCTGTTCGACCGGGATCGTCACCAAACCAGGCGGCGGAGATTCAGGGAATTCCGACAGGTTGCGCTGCAACGACCACAAGACAAGACGCAGACGCGTCGGTGCCGGCTTCAAGAGCAGCGGCATGAAGATCGTGTACTGGCCAAACCGGATACCGTGCTTTCGCAATACCGCGCGGGCGTCCTGGTCCAGGGCCTTGACCTCTTCCATCACATCTGCACGGGGAAGGACGCCAAAATTCTCGACCATACGGAAGGCGAAACCGCGCGCCAGCCCGGCCAGCGCCTCATCCTTTTGCAGCGCGATCAGGGGCTCGAACAGGGACGCCACCTTGCGGTCGATGAAATGCTGCAAGCGCCGTTGCACCTTTTGCATGACTTCCGGCCCGGCAACATCATCGACAAAAACCTCGACCTGCGGACGCAACCCGTCAGGGCCTGCCGTCAACTTCCCAACCGCCGCACTGCCCCACATCAGGCCGCCCTGCTCGGTGAAATCAATTTCGGTATCGGGGGAGTTATAGAAGCGGTCAGCACGCAAATGAAACTGCGGTGCCAGCGCCTGAAGCGCTGCCGTCTTGATGGTCTTGTCTTCGGCAGCCCCAGCGCCCTTGTCGGGGCGGAACCGGAACCCTTCGATCTTGCCTACAAATTCGCCGTCAATGGTGACTTCACCGTTATCGTTTACTTCGGCCACAATGGCTTCCTTCTGTCCTAGCCGGCGCAAAAGCACGGATGTGCGCCGATCTACAAATCTTTGGGTCAAACGCTCGTGCAGCGCGTCCGACAACCTGTCTTCTACGGTACGCGCCTGCCCGCGCCAATGGTCTATCGCGTCGGTCCAGCCTTTGCGCTGGGT
>JAGXFI010000082.1 GCA_024637305.1 Sulfitobacter sp. | reverse complement strand
TCTAGCCCAACGACCTTGGCCTGTGGGTCGACCTTCAGGCCCATTCCTTCACCCGCGATGAACCCGGTTGCGATCATGTGTCGTTCGATCACACCGCCGATGGCCGCAAGGATCGACGGGATGTACTTGCCGCCAATCCAAGCGCCGCCACGGGGGTCGAACACCGCTTTCAACTCCTCCACGACGAACGAAACATCGCCGCCACGCCGGAACACAGCCGAAATCATGCGGGTAAGCGCCACCGTCCATGCGAAATGCTCCATGTTTTTGGAATTGATGAACACTTCGAACGGCCGGCGATGCCCGCCCAGAACGATGTCGTTGATGGTGATATAAAGCGCATGTTCGCTGTCTGGCCACTTCACCTTGTAGGTGTTCCCCTCCAACTCGCTGGGCCGGTCGAGCGGTTCGGACATGTAGATCACGTCACCATGGGGTATCTGCGGTTCTTCGTCTCGCGTGGTGATGACCTCGGGGGCGGTTTCCTCTTCGGAAACGCTCAGCACCGATCCGGTCACGTCGTTGGGCCGGTAGGTGGTGCAGCCTTTGCACCCCTGATCCCATGCGGCCATATACACATCCTTGAACGCGTCAAAGCTGATGTCCTCGGGGCAGTTGATGGTCTTGGAGATCGACGAATCCACCCATTTTTGGGCCGCCGCCTGCATCTTGACGTGATCCAGAGGGGCCAGCGTCTGGGCGTTGACGAAATAATCCGGCAGCGGCGCATCCCCCTTCAGATCGCGCCACATCTGGACGGCATAATCAATCACCTCTTCCTCGGTGCGCGATCCGTCCTTTTGCAGCACCTTGCGGGTGTATGCATAGGCGAACACCGGCTCGATCCCGCTCGAGACGTTGCCGGCATAGAGACTGATCGTCCCGGTCGGTGCGATAGAGGTAAGCAGCGCGTTGCGGATGCCGTGGGTGCGGATCGCGGCGCGCACGTCGTCGTCCATCTGCTGCATGGTGCCGGATGCGAGATAGGCATCCGCGTCAAAGAGCGGGAACGGCCCTTTTTCCTTTGCCAGATCAACACTTGCCAGATAGGCCGCACGGGCAATGGCCTTCAGCCAGCTTTCGGTCTGGGCCGCAGCTTCGTCAGAACCATATCGCAGCCCGACCATCAACAGCGCATCGGCAAGGCCGGTGACGCCCAATCCGATCCGCCGCTTGGCCTGCGCTTCGCGTGCCTGCGCCTCCAGCGGAAATTTCGACACGTCAACAACGTTGTCCATCATGCGAACGGCTGTCGCGACCAACTCGCTCAGCGCGCTCTGATCCAGTGCGGCAGCGTCGGTAAATGGTTCACTGACCAGCCGCGCCATGTTGATCGACCCCAGCAGGCAAGCACCATAAGGCGGCAACGGCTGCTCACCACAAGGGTTCGTGGCCGCGATTGTCTCGCAGTAGCTGAGGTTGTTGGCCTGATTGATCCGGTCGATGAAAATCACACCGGGTTCGGCGAAATCATAGGTCGCGCGCATGATCGCGTTCCACAGATCGCGCGCCTGCACGGTGCGGTAGACCTTGTTCCCGAAACGCAAATCCCAAGGCCCGTCCGCCTTGACCGCTTCCATGAAGGCGTCGGTTATCAGCACGGACATGTTGAACATCCGCAACCTTGCAGGGTCGGATTTTGCGGTGATGAACGTCTCCACGTCCGGGTGGTCGCAGCGCATGGTCGCCATCATCGCGCCCCGGCGCGATCCGGCGGACATGATCGTGCGACACATCGCGTCCCACACATCCATAAACGATAGCGGGCCGGACGCATCAGCGGACACGCCCAACACATCCGCGCCCTTTGGCCGGATCGTGCTGAAATCATAGCCGATCCCGCCGCCCTGCTGCATGGTCAAAGCTGCCTCTTTGAGCATGTCGAAAATACCGCCCATGCTGTCCGGCACCGTGCCCATGACGAAACAGTTGAACAACGTGACCCGCCGCGCCGTCCCCGCTCCTGCCGTGATCCGACCGGCGGGGAGAAATTTGAAATCCTCCAGTGCGCCAAAGAACCTGTCTTCCCAACCGGCCTTGTCGCCCTCGACGCGCGCCAGATCGTGCGCAATCCGCCGCCACGTGTCTTCCACCGTGACATCGTTCGGCGTACCATCAGCAGCTTTAAAGCGATATTTCATGTCCCATATCTGTTCGGCAATAGGGGCGGTAAAGCGGGTCATGTGGCGATTCCTTCGGCTCAGAGCGGCAGACAACCACAATAGCGTCAATTGGCCTCGAACCACAACACTTTGAAGTCGCGCAAAAAGGGTCTACCTTATGTGGCGTAACCGCGCATCACCCTGTGGAAGAATCTGTGCATAAATTCATCAACCTCATCAAACTCAGCGTCGGCAGCGAAAGCATTGAAACGCTCGAAGACTGGCAACGCCGCCGGTCCAAACAGATCAGGGACGGAAAATATTACCACGTCACGCGGATGTGGCCCCGGCGCGAAGCTGAAATAATGAACGGTGGCTCAATCTATTGGGTCATCAAGGGCGAAGTCCTCGCACGTCAACGGATTCTCGGCTTTGATGAAAAGATCGGCGACGACGGTATCCGCCGCTGCGGCATCGTGCTGGACCATGACCTGATCCGCGTATCCCCCGTCCTGCGCCGCCCGTTCCAGGGCTGGCGCTATCTCGATCCCGCCGATGCCCCGCCTGATCTGCGCGCAGACCGCAAAGGCGAAGCAGCCCTGCCCACCGACCTCAGCAGGGCGCTGGCGGAAATAGGTGTTCTCTGAACCCAGGTTTCATTGTTCCTCAAATATCCCTCGGATCGCGATTCGACCGCCGCACTCGATCTGATGGGCCAAATCGAAAATGTAATCGCGCGTCAGCGCGGCCTTCGGATCACGCCTGCCCCAATTGGGCCAGCAGACGGGTCAGCACGTCGTTGCCTCCGTCCTCGGTGGCCGCGACACGTGACCGCCAGAGCGTTGCCTGACTGCGCAGGATCAACCCGTCGCTCAACACCTTGAGATGGTTCGCGCGAAGCGTTTCGCCGCTTGAGGTGATATCCGCGATTGCCTCCGCCGTCCCGTTCATGACAGTGCCTTCGGTGGCCCCCTGGCTGTCAACCAGCGCATAATCCGCAACGCCGTTCTGGCGCAGGAATTCGCGGACCAGCCGGTGATATTTTGTCGCAATCCGCAGACGCATGCCATGGGTCCGCCGGAACGCCGCCGCGGCCGCATCCAGATCATCGAGCGTGTCGACGTCCACCCAGGCCCGTGGCACCGCGATCACCAGATCCGCGGCACCGAATTTCAGCGGGGCAACGGGGTCGACCAGTTGTTCCCATAGCGCCAGCTTTTCGTGGATCAGGTCAGTGCCCGTGACCCCTAGGTGCAACCGCCCCGCCGCCAGCTCGCGCGGAATTTCCCCTGCCGACAACAACACGAGCGAGACGTTGTCGATCCCCTCGACGGCCCCGGCATATTCTCGATCAGACCCCGTCCGGCTCAATCGCACGCCCCGCGCCGCGAACCAGTCAAAGGTCTTTTCCATCAGACGCCCCTTGGACGGCACACCCAATTTGACGTTCATGCCGCTCCCTCCAGCATCAGCATCAGGCCGGGCCGCATCACGCCGCCAACCGCCGGTATTTCGGCACCACCACCCAGACGACGGGTCAGCGCATCATAGCGTCCGCCGGTGGCAATGGTTGGCAATTCAGGCCGCCCGCCGGCACGAAACCCAAAGACAAAGCCGTCGTAATATTCCATCGTCGTGCGCCCGAAACTTGCTTCGAAGTTCAAATCCTCCACCTTCACGCCCAGCGCCACCAGAGCCTTGCGGCGTGCGTCGACCTGAGCGACCGCCGCCGAAATTGTCGGCAGGTCCACCTCCAGATCGTGCAACATGCTCAGTGCCGCCGGCATCGGCGCGCGAATGTCCAGCAGTGTCTCGATCAGCCCCAGTTCGCGGGCCGAAATCGGCGGCGTCACAGCATCGGCGCGCAGCGCGGCAACCCTTTCGTCGATCTCTGTCGCTGAACGCCGACCGATCATCGGCGCATCGCAGATCACATCTCCGGCCAGCAACGCGCGCCGCCCCTCGGGCATGTCTACGCGCCCCGAAAACCGGTCGAGCAGCGCACGGAAGCGGCGCGGACGCCAGATATGACGCATGAGCGCCGCCTTGCGTGCATCGCTCGTCTGCAACCCCTGTACGGCCGCCATCAGCACGCCAATGTCGCCTGTCACCGGTGTCACGGGCAAACCGCCCAGCGCTTCCGCAATCTGTGCGAATACATCCGCGTCCGCCGCCGCCGGGTCGGCGCGGTCAAAGACCTCATAGCCGACTTGCACATATTCGTTTGCCCGCCCCGGGTCATGTTCCTGCCGCCGGAACACCTCTCCGGCGTAAGTATAGCGCGCAGGCTCCGCGCCGTGGATCATGTGCATCTGGACGACTGGCACGGTGAAATCCGGCCGCAGCATCTGTTCCCCGCGCAACGCGTCGGATGTCACGTAGGCGCGTGCGCGAATGTCCTCGCCGTAAAGATCCAGCAAGGTTTCCGCCGGTTGCAATACCGGAGGCTCGACCACGACGGCTCCGGCGGCCTCGAACATGGCGCGCAAGGCTGCTGCCTTGGCATTGGTTTCCGCGCGACTTGGTATCATTTGTGCAGATCCAGAATTTCACGCACTTTCTGGACAAGATCGGCGCGCGGCACTTCGTACTGGCTGGGCCGGTCCTTCCATTCCTCCAAGGTAGCGTTCTGCGCGATTTCCATTCCGAGGATCAGATCCTTTACCTGCACCACACCTGTTGCATGTTCTTCGCCACCCTCGATCACCGCAACCGGGCTGTTGCGTTTATCCGCGTATTTCAACTGATTGCCAAAGTTCTTGGGGTTACCGAGGTACACCTCCGCACGGATACCTGCCTGCCGCAGCTCGGCCACCATCGCTTGATAATCGGCCATGCGCTCACGGTCCATCACGGTGATCACAACCGGCCCGCGCTCCTGCGCGCCGGTCCGCCCCTTGGCGTCAAGCGCCGCCAGCAGCCGGTCCACCCCGATGGACACACCCGTCGCGGGCACTTCCTGCCCGGTGAACCGTTTGACCAGATCGTCATAACGCCCGCCGCCCGCCACGGAGCCGAAATTGCGCTTGCGGCCCTTTTCGTCTTCGATTTCAAACGTGAGTTCCGCCTCGAAAACCGGACCGGTGTAGTAGCCAAGCCCGCGCACAACAGAGGGGTCGATCACGATGCGGTCGGGGCCGTAGCCTTG
>JAGXFI010000081.1 GCA_024637305.1 Sulfitobacter sp. | reverse complement strand
CGGCCGCATACTCCTGCAAAATCCCGACAATCTGTTCTTCAGTGAAACGTGATTTACGCATCGTCTGTTCTCCTCGTCGCTTTGAACGTTACGAGAACAAACTCTTCTTTTGAATGGCCCAGTTTTTGGGGGGCAGGTCACGTTCACTACGGAAAGCTCGGACTTGTTGGCGAACCGCAAGAGCTTGACTGTCACGCCCTTCGTACAGAGCGCGCCAAGTGACCCAAAGGACAAAGCGGCTGCAAGCAGGGCAAACAAAGTTCCGATAAGAAGGCGTCTGGCCATTTTAGGAGGCTCAGATAGGAGAGGTCGCTGTAACTTTCATTGCTGAATATCCTGCAAGACGCCAGCGGAGGGTTCTGCCCGACAAATTCGTATCAGATGGTCAATCCCCTGCCCGCTCAATCCGGGTTCTTCTGAATATCACCCGCCAATTAAGAGCAATTGCGCACCACCCGGGCACCCACCTGCAACACATAGGACCCATACCCTGTCAGAGCACAGGTTGCGATTGCCGAACGATCCATCGCCGCGTTATCAAAGGCCGGAGCGGTGGCTCGAAACCGGACCTTCTGTGCGAGGACGCGGCCCAAGGCACCGTCTTGCTTACCCCGACCGGGGTGGCATTTGTAGCGAAGCGGGCAAGCGCCTCGTCAATGCTGATCAAGTTTTTCAGGATATCCTGCCCATCACAGCCGCATCCCGGTTATACGATGGTCTGTTGGATCGTCATTGTGCTGCCTCGGGTTTGAAATGACCGGTCTGAAAATGGCCTGGCCCGATGCTGCAATCGAGGTCGCGCAAGCGCCCGTCCTTCAGCCCGTAGATCAGCCCATGCACACGGATATCCGCGCCTCGGCCCCACGCCTTTTGCAAGATCGGCGTCTCACAGACGCGCCGCACACCTTCGACCACATTCAACTCTGCCAACCGGTCGCGCTTGCCTTCGATGTCCGGCTCACGCCCAAGATCGACTGCATAGCTGCGCGCCAGCCGCCGGATCGGTTCCAGCCAGTGATCGGCAAGCCCATGCGGAAGGTCTTCGGTGGCGGCCTTGACCCCGCCACAGCCGTAGTGGCCGCAGACGATGATTTCGCGCACGCTGAGCGCCTCGACTGCAAATTCCAGCGCCGACAGAAGGTTCATGTCGGCGGAATGGACAATATTGGCGACGTTACGATGGACGAACACCTCACCCGGGTCGAGGCCGGCGACGACATTTGCCGGAACGCGGCTATCCGAACAGCCGATCCAGAAGAATTCGGGGGCCTGAAGTGCGGCAAGACGGGTGAAATAGTCCGGCTCCTGGGCCTGGCGTTTTGCCGACCAGTCACGGTTGCGCGCGAGAAGATCATTCAACATTGGTAGTCTCCAAAAAAGGGGGCACGCCACGCCGGGACCGCATGTTTTGCGACAACTTGCGCAGGTCTGCGCGCGTTAATCGGGCGCGGGCGATGGGCAGCAAAATCGCGTTCTCGGCCACGAGGCGGCGGCGCACATGACCGGCGAAGCGGATCAGCAAACCGCTGTCTTCGCACGACAGGTCACACCCTGTGTCGAGACAGCTGGCCAACGTCGCCCGCACCTCGGGCAGCAGGCGCATGGCCTCGTCATGGTCTATCCTGATCCGGGTGATCGCGCTTTCGATGGAATCCTCGGCGGTGCAGCGCTGCGCGAGCAGCGGGAACAGATCCTCGGTCTCGTCGCGCAGATGCACGTTCAGCTCCTCGTTCAGGAACCGCAGCACGACCAGCGCAGTCTGCCGATCAAACGGCGCGGCGATCGCGAGTTCGTCGATGGCTGCGCAAATCTGGCGCTCGCGGAGGTGATCTTCGCTGATGAAATCAAGTGGGCTGCGGAGCAGGCCCGGGTCGGTCGGAGAATGACCACTCCCGCGCCGCGGTGGCTCTGCCTGTTTCATGACCTGCCCTTTCGTGCGGTTCAGATCGGCGCAAGGCTGGCACCCGTAATCTGCGCCCCCTTGGCAAGCGTTTCAACAAAGTCCCGTGAGGCGCGCGTCCACGCCGCCTTTTCCAGCGCCTGCGCGATCTTGGGGCGGACCGTGTCATAGGGCAGCACCTGGCCCGGTGCCGTCGCGTTCAGCCGGATGATGTGCCAGCCATGGCGAGACAGAACCGGCGCGGGCGTCATGCCCCCTTCGGCAAGGGTCCGCAGCGCCGCTTCGAACTCCGGCACGGTGTCATTGGGGCCAAGCTGGCCGAGATGCCCGCCAGATGCCTTGGAGCCGCAATCGCTTTCGCGGGCGGCGGCGGCAAAACCCTTGGCATCGCCATCAAGCCGCGCCAGCAAGTTGTTCGCACGAGCTTCTGCCAAGGTACGCTCTGCATCATCGCGCGGATCGCAGGCACACAGAATATGCGAAACATCCCAAAGCGGCGCAGAGCGATAGCGATCCGGGTCTTTCGTCCATTCGGCGTGCACGGCCTCATCTGTCACCGGCGTAATGCTCAGCGCATCGTCCAGAAGAATGCGGATCAGCGCCTCCTCCTCCGTCTCGAAGCGTCCCGGGGCAAGCTCCTCGGGATCGGGCGTCAACCCGCGCCGCTTCGCCTCTTGCAAGAGAAGAGCACGGATCGCGAGCGCTTGCGCCGCCTTGCGCCATGCAATGCCAGGTTTGTCGCGGGGGGCATTGTGGTTCTGGGCCTCGGCGGCAATCGCCGCCGAGGGGATGGTCTCTTCGTTCACGACGACATCAGGAAAAAGCGCTGTGTTCATCACGTTCACTCCGCTGGTGTCGTCGCTGAAGGGCCGGTTTTGCCTTGCCGCGCGTCATACGCTTTGCGGCGCTCCTCTAACGGGCGACGACGGCGCGAGCGCACGATCTGATAGCCGGGACGCAGCGTGACATAACGGATCGGCACAGAGAGCATATGCACCAGCCGGGTGAACGGGAACAGCGCCACAATCACCATGCCCAGGACGATGTGCGCCTTATAGAGCCAATGGACGTTTATAACCTCGGCCCATGCATTCAGCTGCAAGGTCATCACGCTTTGCGACCAGGTCATGAACAGCACCATCCCGGCACCATCCATATGATCCAGCGTGATGATGATCGTGCCCATCCCGATGACGATCTGCAACCAAAGGATCGCCAGAATCGCTATATCGGCAAAGCTGGAATTGACCCTGATGCGTGCATCAAAAAGCCGCCGATGAAGAAGCATGGTGGCACCTATGAAGGCCGAAAGCCCGGCGATCCCGCCTAAAATCACGGCGACCCACTGCTTTAATCCGTAGGGGATACCAAGGGCGTCGAGTATCCAGACCGGGGTGAATAGGCCGATCAGATGGCCGAAAAACAGCACGATAATGCCGACGTGGAATAAGATGGATCCCCAGATCAGCTGTTTGCGACGCAAAAGCTGGCTGGAAGAGGTTTTCCAGGTGAAGGGATCACGCTCATAGCGCGCAATGGTGCCGATCAGGGCAATGGCAAGCACAGCATAGGGCATGATGCCGAAAATGAGATAGTTGAGATCGAAATTGCCGAACATGTCATGCGCTCCTGTTCAGATGTGTCGGAATGTCCATGCCTGCCAGCATGTCGCGGACCTGTGGGCAGCCGGCATTCGGATCGGGGCCAAAGGTCACTTCGGTTTCTTCCCAGACCGCATCCAGTGCTTCCAGATCGGTCGGGTCATCGTCCGGCTGCGCCAGCATTTCAGCCACTGCTGCTGTATCGACTGTAGTCCCCGACAAGTGCATCAGGGCTGCAAAAACAGGGCCATAATGGCTTTCGCGCCGGTCCAGGCGGGTGCGGATCGCGTCAAAGATATGCGCCGCATCCGCGAGGATTTCCTGTGCTTCCGAAAAGGGGCGCGTGGACAGAAATTCCAGCAAGACCGGCAGATGATCCGGCAGCTCGCTGGTGACGGGATCAAACCCGCCATCACGGTAGGTTTCAAGAAGGCTGACCATTGCCCCGCCCCGATCCCGGCTTTCGCCGTGAACATGCTCGAACAGGTTCAGCGACAGCGTGCGCGACCGGTCGAACAGCATGACATACGCCTCTTGCACATCATAGATGTCACCTGTCGCCAGCCAGTCGGCCAGTGTGCCGAGCCCCTGCTGCGTTGCAGCGGGAACACGGAGGTCAGCGGCCAAAGCGGCGCTGATTTCGGGCATTGCGTTCTGCAATTCCGTCGAGGGGTAGCTGAGCAGAAGCGAGAGTGCCTTGAGTGTGCGGTCCATCATCAGAATGTCTCCGTCGGAAGGGCAAATTGCTTTTTCTTACCGCCAAACATGGAGGTCTTGCCGGTCTCGCCGCTGGAACAGCCGTTGCCATCGGTGAAACCGCAGCCGCCGCGAATGTCCGCGCCGTCTTCGTTTTGTTCCCGGTGGGCGGTGGGAATGGCGAAACGATCCTCGTAGTCGGCGATGGCCATGATTTTATACATGTCCTCGATCATCCGGCCCGACATGCCGACGCGGGCGGCAATCGCCTCGTCGCGCACGCCGTCCACGCTGAGAGCGCGCATGTAAAGGCGCATTGCCGACATCCGTTCCAGCGCGTTGACGATCGGTTCCTCGTCGCCCGCCGTCAGCATGTTGGCCAGATACTGCACCGGAATGCGCAAGGAGCGCACATCGGGCATCTGGTCGCTCATGGCGATCTGGCCGGCTTGAGCCGCGTTCTGGATCGGCGACAGCGGCGGGATGTACCACACCATCGGCAGCGTCCGGTATTCTGGGTGCAGCGGAAAGGCGACTTTCCAGTCCATCGCCATCTTCCAGATCGGGCTGATCTTGGCCGCCTCGATCCAGTCCTCCGGTATACCGTCACGACGTGCCGCGGCGATCACCTCGGGGTCGTTGGGGTCTAGGAACACATCCAGTTGTGCGCCATAAAGATCGGTTTCGCGCTCAGAGCTGGCAGCGGCTTCGATCTTGTCGGCATCGTAAAGGATCACGCCCAGATAGCGGATGCGGCCCACGCAGGTTTCCGAACACACTGTTGGCTGGCCGGACTCGATGCGCGGATAGCAGAAGGTGCACTTCTCGGATTTGCCGCTGTCCCAGTTGTAATAGATCTTCTTGTAGGGGCAGCCAGAGATGCACATCCGCCAGCCCCGGCATTTCTCCTGGTCGATCAGGACGATACCGTCTTCTTCGCGCTTGTAGATTGCGCCAGAAGGGCAAGCCGCAGAACAGGTCGGGTTCAAACAATGTTCGCACAGGCGCGGCAGGTACATCATGAAGGTATTTTCATACTCTCCATAGATTTCCTTTTGCACATTTTCGAAGTTGTAATCCTTCGACCGCTTGGAAAATTCGCCGCCGAGGATTTCCTCCCAGTTCGGGCCCTTTTCGATCTTTTCCATCCGCTCGCCGGTGATCTTGGACCGGGGGCGCGCGGTGGGAAAGGCGTTCATGTCGGGAGCCGATTTCAGGTGGTCATAATCGAAATCGAACGGTTCATAGTAATCGTCGATTTCCGGCATGTCGGGGTTGGCGAAGATATTCGCCAGAATCCGCCATTTGCTGCCCTGCTTGGGGTGCAGCTTACCGCTCGCCGACCGCGCCCAGCCGCCGTTCCAGCGTTTCTGGTTCTCCCAGTCGGTGGGATAACCGGTGCCGGGCTTGGTCTCGACGTTGTTGAACCAAGCGTATTCAACACCCTCGCGACTGGTCCAGACGTTCTTGCAAGTAACCGAGCAGGTGTGACACCCGATGCATTTATCAAGGTTCAGAACCTTGCCGATTTGCGCGCGAACTCTCATTCTGCGGCCTCCACTTTTTTGGTTGCAGGCGTATCCAGCCAGTCGATCTTTTTCATCTTGCGCACGATCACGAACTCGTCGCGGTTGCTGCCCACGGTGCCGTAGTAGTTGAAGCCGTAGGACAGCTGCGCATAGCCGCCGATCATATGCGTGGGTTTGAGCGTGGTGCGGGTTACCGAGTTATGGATGCCGCCGCGATTACCGGTTTTTTCCGATCCGGGCGTATTCACGATCTTTTCCTGCGCGTGATACATGAACAGCGTGCCTTGCTTGATCCGCTGGCTCACCACCACCCGCGCGGTCAGCGCGCCGTTGATGTTGTAGGCTTCGACCCAGTCGTTATCGACCAGCCCCGCCTTTTGCGCGTCTACTTCTGACATCCAGACCACCGGACCGCCCCTGTTCAGCGTCAGCATCAGCAGGTTGTCGGTATAGGTACTGTGGATGCCCCATTTCTGGTGGGGTGTGATGAAGTTCAGCACGACATGCGGGCTGCCCTCGGCCGCATCGTTGTTGACGGCTTTGGTGATGGTCTTCAGATCCACCGGCGGGCGGTAGCTGACGAAACCTTCGCCAAAGGCGCGCATCCACAGGTGATCCTGATAAAGCTGCTGACGGCCCGTCAGGGTGCGCCACGGGATCAGCTCGTGCACGTTCGTATAGCCCGCGTTATAGCAGACCTCCTCGCTCTCGATCCCCGACCATGTGGGGCTAGAGATGATCTTGCGCGGTTGCGCCGCGATATCGCGGAAGCGGATCTTGGTGTGATGCGCCCCTTCGGCCAGGTGGGCATGGTGACGCCCTGTCGGCTTTTCCAGTTCTTCCCACGCCTTTACGGCCACTTCGCCATTTGTCTCTGGCGCAAGCATCAGGATCATTTCAGCAGCATCTATGGCGGTTTCAAGCTTCGCCATGCCCTGCGACACGCCCTCGTCCAGCACGACGCCGTTCAGGTCGCGCAGATGGCCAACCTCAACCTTGGTATCCCAGTTGATGCCCTTGCCGCCGTTGCCCAGCTTTTCAAGAAGCGGCCCGACCGAGGTGAACTTTTTGTAGAGGTTCGGATAATCCCGTTCCACCGCGATGTAGTTCGGCGCGGTCTTGCCGGGGATCAGGTCGCATTCACCCTTTTTCCAATCCTTCACATGGGCCTGTGCCAATTCGCCGGGGGTGTCATGCAATAAGGGAAGCTGAACGATGTCGGTCTCGACCCCCAACACCTCGGGCGCGACTTCGCTGAACTTGCGGGCGATCGACTTGAAGATGTCCCAGTCCGACTTGCTTTCATAAGCCGGATCAACCGCCGCCTGCAGCGGGTGGATGAACGGGTGCATGTCCGACGTGTTGAGATCATCCTTTTCGTACCAACTTGCCGTCGGCAAAACGATGTCGGAATAGACGCAGGTCGTGGACATGCGGAAGTCGATGGTCACCAGCAGGTCAAGTTTGCCCTTCGGGGCCTCGTCATGCCAGACGGCCTCTTTCGGCATTACGCCGCCTTCCTCGCCCAGATCCTTGCCCATCACGCCATGATCCGTGCCCAGCAGGTGCTTGAGGAAGTATTCATGCCCCTTGCCGCTGGACCCCAGCAGGTTCGAGCGCCAGACAAACAGATTGCGCGGCCAGTTTTCCGGCGCGTCCGGGTCTTCGCAGGACATCTGCAAATCACCGGATTTCAGTTGTTCGGCGACATACGCGGGAATGTCCTTGCCGGCTTTCTTGGCGGCTTTCGACACCTCCAGCGGGTTGGTTTTCAGCTGCGGGGCGGACGGCAGCCAGCCCATGCGTTCGGCGCGGATATTATAGTCGATCAGGCTGATGTCCCAATCGCCATCAGGCGCGGTGGGCGACAGGATTTCGCCTGCGCTCAGCGTCTCGTAACGCCATTGGTCCGTGTGGGCATACCACGCGGAGGTCGAATTCATGTGGCGTGGTGGGCGACTCCAGTCCAGACCGAAGGCCAGCGGCTGCCAGCCCGTCTGCGGGCGCAGTTTTTCCTGGCCCACGTAGTGCGACCAGCCGCCGCCCTCTTGGCCGATACAACCGCACATCACCAGCATGTTGATAATGCCGCGGTAGTTCATGTCCATGTGATACCAGTGGTTCAGACCGGCACCGAGGATGACCATGGACTTGCCATGGGTCTTTTCGGCGTTGCCTGCAAATTCCCGCGCCACCGCGATAATCTTTTCGCGCTCCACGCCGGTGATCTTTTCGGCCCAAGCCGGGGTATAAGGGCTATCGTCATCGAAATCCTTAGACACCCAGTCGCCGCCAAGGCCCCGATCGAGGCCGTAGTTGGCGCAAAAAAGGTCGAACACGGTGGCGACCAGCACGCTGGACCCATCCGCCAGGGTGACACGCCGGGCGGGGATGTTGCGGGTCAGAACCTCGGGGTGGTCGCATTTCACAAAATCGCCGGTTGCGGCACCGCCGAAATAAGGGAAATCAACGCCTACCACCTCGTCGTGATCGCCGTCACGGATCTGGCTGAGGCGCAATTGCGCTTCAGTTCCTTTTGCACGTTCCTCAAGGTTCCATTTGCCTTCCTCGCCCCAGCGGAACCCGATAGATCCGTTAGGCGCGACGATCTGGCCCGACGCTGTATCATAGGCGACGGTTTTCCAGTCGGGATTGTTGGTCTCGCCCAGCTTGCCGTCGAAATCGTCAGCACGCAGCATCCGGCCCGGCACAAGGTGGCCGTCCTTTTCATCCAGTCGGACAAGCATCGGCATGTCGGTGTATTTGCGGGCGTATTCTTCGAAATACGCGGCCTGCCGATCAAGGTGGTATTCGCGCAGGATCACGTGGCCCATCGCCATCGCCAGCGCCGCATCTGTCCCCGCCTGAGGATTCAGCCAGATGTCACCAAACTTTGCCGCCTCGGAATAATCGGGGCTGACCACGGCGGATTTGGTGCCGCGATAGCGGACTTCCGTATAGAAATGCGCGTCAGGCGTGCGCGTCTGCGGCACGTTCGAACCCCAGAGCATCAGGAATCCCGCGTTGTACCAATCCGCCGATTCCGGCACGTCGGTCTGTTCGCCCCAAGTCTGCGGCGACGCGGGCGGAAGGTCGCAATACCAGTCATAGAACGACATGCAGGTGCCGCCCATAAGGCTCAGGTAACGCGACCCGGCTGCATAGCTGACCATCGACATGGCGGGAATGGGCGAAAAGCCGAACACCCTGTCGGGGCCGTAGGTTTTCGCCGTGTAGGCGTTGGCGGCTGCGACGATCTCGGTCGCCTCGTCCCATGACGCACGCACAAAGCCGCCCTTGCCGCGTGTCTTGGTGTAGGATCCCCGCAGGATAGGATCGTTCTGGATCGCGGCCCAAGCCGCCACAGGCGTCATCGTCTCGCGCATCTTGCGCCAGGCGCGCATCAGCGCCCCTCGGATCAGTGGGTTCTTCACACGGTTGGCAGAGTAGAGGTACCAGCTATAGGATGCTCCGCGCGCACAGCCGCGCGGCTCGTGGTTGGGCAAACCCGCACGGGTGCGCGGATAATCTGTCTGCTGGGTTTCCCACGTCACAATGCCGGATTTGACGTAGATCTTCCACGAGCACGACCCGGTACAGTTGACGCCATGGGTCGAGCGGACAACCTTGTCGTGCCGCCAGCGGTTTCTGTAGGTTTCCTCCCAATCGCGGTTCTCGCGGGTGGTCTGACCCCAACCGTCGGAGAATTGCTCCAGTTCCTTGCTTTGGAAGAAGTTCAGTCTGTCGAGCAGGTGGCTCATGGTGGAGTCCTTTCGTTATTCAGCTGGTTGGGCGGACGCATCAGGTGCGCGGCCGTGTTCGATGTCATGCAACAGGCCACCCCGGCGGGTGTAGACCGCCCAAGTGATAGCGACGCAGATCACGTAGAAGATCAGGAATGCCCAAAGCGCGCCGACAGCAGAGCCAGTCATGGCGATGGATGTCCCGTAAGCCTTGGGAATGAAGAAGGCACCATAAGCCGCGATGGCCGAGGTAAAGGCGACGATCGCCCCGGACTCCATGGCGATCTGACGCTTGAGCTGGTCAGTGCCAAGTTGCGGCATCAGGCGCGGTACTTCGCGGCCCATGATCACCGGGATCATCTGGAAGGTGGATGCGTTGCCAACGCCGGTCAGGAAGAACAGCGCCATGAAGCAGGCGAAGAAGCCGGCAAATGATCCGATCCCGAGGAAGAAGATCACCCCGAATGTGGCAACGGTCATTGCGACGAAGGTCCACAGCGTCACCCGCCCACCGCCGAAACGGTCGCTGATCCAACCCGTGCCGGCGCGGCTAAGCGCACCCACAAGCGGACCAAGGAAGACGTAGTTCAGGGCGTTCACCTCCGGAAAGGCGAGTTTCGTCAGGAGCGGGAAGCCGGCGGAATAGCCGATGAAGCTGCCGAAGGTGCCAGTGTAAAGAACACACATCAGCCAGTTGTGCTTGCGCCCGAAGATCACCGCCTGATCTGCAAAGCTGGCGCGTGCATCGGCGATGTCGTTCATTCCCAGCCACGCGGCGATGGTGGCCGCTAAGATGAACGGAACCCAGACAAAGCCCGCGTTCTGCATCCACAATTGCCCACCGTCCGACATGGTTTGCGGCTGGCCCCCCAATGCCCCGAAAACACCCGCCGTGATAACAATCGGCACCAGAAACTGCATGACTGACACGCCCAGATTGCCAAGGCCCGCGTTCATGGCCAGTGCATTGCCCTTCTCGGATTTCGGGAAGAAATACCCGATATTTGCCATGGAAGAGGCAAAGTTGCCGCCACCAAAGCCGCAGAGCAGCGCCAGCGTCAGGAAGATCAGGTAGGGTGTGTCAGGGTTCTGCACCGCATAACCGATACCCATGGCAGGCAGCAGCAGCGACGCCGTGGACAGCGTCGTCCACAACCGTCCACCAAAGATCGGCACCATGAAGCTGTAAAATATCCGCAGCGTCGCGCCCGACAGGCCGGGCAGTGCCGCCAGCCAGAACAGCTGGCTTGGCGCGAAGTCAAAACCGATTGCGGGCAACCGGGCCACGACCATCGACCAGACCATCCAGACCGAAAAGGCCAGAAGCAGCGCCGGGATCGAGATCCACAGATTGCGGCGGGCAACGGCACGGCCCTTGTCTTCCCAAAACTGCGCGTCCTCAGGCCGCCAGTCTTCCAGAACACGCGGCATGGAGGTGCGTTCTGGATGGTGGATGTCCTGCATCTCCGGCAGTTGCGGCAGTTGGTCGAGCGCCTCGCCATGCGCGGCGCGCTCCATTGCACGGACCGACAGGTGCATCCATGTCAGCGCTATGGCGACCAGAACGAACAGCAGGGCGAAACAGGAGGTATAGATCCCTGTAAGATCCAGCAGCGCGCCAAAACCGATCGGCAGAACGAAACCGCCAAGCCCACCGATCATCCCGACAAGCCCGCCAACCGATCCGACATGGTTTGGATAATAGACGGGGATGTGCTTGAACACCGCCGCCTTGCCAAGGCTCATGAAAAAGCCAAGGGCAAACAGCGTGACGATGAAAGGCCAAAGACCCATTTGGGTCGAGAAGGCAATCGGGCCGTCCTTGCCCTGAATGATGTAATCGGTCGGCGGATAGGACAGCATGAACAGGAAGACCATGCTGAAGCCGAAGGTCCAGTACATGACCGACCGCGCGCCGAATTTGTCGGACAACACCCCGCCATAGGCACGGAACAGCGACGCCGAGAGGCTGAACGATGCCGCCGCCATACCGGCGAAACGCACGTCGATGCCGTAGACATCAATGAGGTAATGCGGCAACCACAGCGCCAGCGCCACAAAGGCCCCGAAAACAAAGAAGTAATAGAGCGAAAAGCGCCAGACCTGCAGATTCTTCAGCGGCGCGAATTGCTGTGCCAGCGACGGGGCCTTGGCCCCTGTCCTGCGCCGCTCGACCAATTCGGGATCGTCCTTGGCCAGAACGAAAAACAGCACGCCGATGATGGCCAGCGCGCCTGCCCAGACATACGCCACCCCATGCCAGCCATAGGCCACCATCACGAAGGGGGCTACGAACTTGGTGACCGCCGCGCCGACATTGCCTGCGCCAAAAATACCAAGCGCTGTGCCCTGATGGCCTGCGTCATACCAGCGGCTGACATAGGCCACCCCGATGATGAACGACCCGCCTGCAAGCCCGATGCCGAGGGCGGCGATCAGATACATGATGTAGGTATCCGCGAGGGTCAGTGCCCAGGTGGCCAATGCCGTCAGGATCATCTGGGAAGAGAAGACCAGCCGCCCACCGTATTTCTCGGTCCAGACGCCAAGAAACAGGCGGGTGACAGAGCCCGTAAGGATGGGCGTTGCGACCAGCAGGCCAAATTGGGATTCGGTGAGACCCAATTCAGCCTTAATGGCGACGCCGATGATGGAAAAAATCGTCCAGACCGCAAAACAGGCGGTAAAGGCGATCGTACTCAGGCTCAGGGCGCGTGTCTGATCGGCATGAGTGGCGGTGGCTACGGTCTGCATGGCAGAATCTCCGGCAAGATTGGCGTGGTCCCTCTGAGGAAGGGATCAGCACCAGACCTGCGACCGCATCGGCCCAAATGACTTGATCCAGATCAATAAACGAGAAAATCATAACGAAATAAATAGCTTACTGAAATTTGTTTCCTCTCCGAAGGTGGTTGATCAAGCCCAAATCTGCGCAGATCAATCTGAGTCTTGACATTTATCAATCAATAGTTGAGCATTAGGATTTCAAGAAAGCGGGAGAATGATATGCCCGACGCAGAATACCGGGATATTCGCAAACTCGATCTCTTCTCACAGATGGCGGACGAGCATTTCACTTCGTTGATGCGCGGCGCTTACGTACAGAACTTTCCCGCGCAAATCGAATTGACTACCGAAGGTGAGCCGAGCGATTTTCTCCATATCGTTCTTTCCGGTTCGGTCGATCTGTTCTCAGAGTGGAATGGGAGGGATACAAGCATGGCCACCGTTCGGCCCGTCTCGACCTTCATTCTTGCCGCGACGATCAAGGACGCGCCCAATCTGATGTCGGCTCGGACGCTGGAAAAAAGCCGGATTGCGCTCATTCCAAGCCAGGACGTGCGCACCATTTTCGACCTCGACAGCAGTTTTGCCCGCGCGATCGTAACGGAACTTGCGCAATGCTACCGCTCGGTCATCAAGGCGCAGAAGGATCTCAAGCTCAGAACCTCCCTTGAACGGCTCGCGAACTACCTTCTCAGGCAACTAAAACATGCCGACGGAAGCGCTACTTTCGAACTCGGTTTCGAAAAGCGCCGCCTTGCCTCGGTGCTCGGCATGACGCCGGAAAACCTCAGCCGCGCCTTCAAGGGTCTCCAGCCCTATGGCGTCGCGGTAAATGGCACTCATATTACCATAGACGATCAGGCAGACCTCGAACGGTTCGCCAAGCCCAATCCGCTGATTGACGACTTTTCAACCTGAAGGACAGAAACATGACCAAATCCATGCCCGGTGCCGCCGGAGACCTCGCCGAAGAATATCCGGACGTATGGAAAGCCTACTCGGCCTTGGGCAAGGCAACTGCCGACTGTGGCCCGCTGACATCCCGCGAAAGACGCCTCGTAAAGCTGGCGCTTGCCATCGGGGCCGGTTCGGAAGGTGCCGTACACTCCCATACACGCCGCGCAAGGTCCGAGGAAATCGAACCGGCGGCGCTTGCTCAGGTCGCGATGCTGGCAATCGGGCCGCTCGGCCTCCCGCGCGCCGTGGCCGCAAAGACCTGGATTGAAGATATCAAAGATTGAGAGGCTTGCCGCCGGATCGGCCGCTCAGGAGCCGTCTGCTACGAAGCGACTGTCGTTGCAAAGCGATGCGATGAGCCGCCTGTTTGAGCAGAACACAGGTGCCCCGGTGTGGCTCGGCGCTGCATCGAGCCATCCTGCGCAGGCTTTGTCCGCGGCGCAGGCAAGACAGGTTTCGACAGTTCGCCGGGCGACATCATCAAGATCCCGCGTCGCATGCAACGCAGCAACACTGACGCCGCACCGCGCGAACATGCGGCGGCGCAGGAGCATCCGTGCTTCGAAGGCCTCGATCGTGAGACTGTCGGTGGTCAATGAGGACATAAGGCCCCCTCCTCAGCTTTGCGCCATGCGCGCAACATATCACAGACAGCGCGCACCGTCACGCCACCAGTGGCCGCCGATGCCCCGAGCGACTTCAACGCCAGGTTCACACCGATAAATCAAGGATGCAGCCCGAGAAGCGCTCTGATAGCTGCAAGCCTATTTTGGCGGAAATGTGTTTGATAGAATTACTTTCCTCTCTGGCGGGAGAAACCGGATGCCGGTGTCGACTTTCCTCAATACCGGCTTCACTCCAGCAGCCTTCATCTCCGGTTTCAAATCGCGCAGGCTCACT
>JAGXFI010000080.1 GCA_024637305.1 Sulfitobacter sp. | reverse complement strand
CTCTTGGGTCCGCCAAGTCAACTTTTTCTCAGCCCAAGTATCTCGCGTGCCTGTTGCCAAGTGGCGACCGGGCGTTCGTGTTGTTCGCAGATCGCGGCGGTAATATTTACTAACGCAGCATTGGATGGGGCGAGCGTTGTGCGGTCGATGCGCATGTTATCCTCAAGGCCGGTACGGGCATGGCCGCCCGCCGCGATGGACCATTCGTTGAGAACTCGCTGATTTGCGCCAATACCGGCCGCGCACCACGGGGCGTCGGTGCCGAAAAGCCGGTGAAAGGTCTTGACGTAAAAGTCGAAAACATGCCGGTCGGCCGGCATCGCGTTTTTGACGCCCATGACAAACTGGACGTAAGGTGTCGCCAGGATCTGACCGGCTTTATGCAAGGCTGCAGCCTGGAAAATATGCGACAAATCAAAAGCTTCTATCTCGGGTTTGACGTCATGCGCCACCATTTCCGATGCTAACCAAGTGACTAGATCGGGTGGGTTCTCGTAGACGCGGGTAGGAAAATTATTAGAACCGACCGACAAGGACGCCATGTCGGGGCGCAACGACAGCATTCCGCCCCGTTCCTTCCCCGCGCCTGACCGCCCGCCAGTAGAAAACTGGATAATCATGCCCGGACAGTGCTTTTCCAACCCCTCCTTGAGGCGTGCAAAGCGATCCGGATCAGAGGATGGCGTTTGGTCTTCATTGCGAACATGGGCGTGACAAATACTGGCACCTGCTTCGAATGCCGCCTGAGTGCTTTCGATCTGTTCGGTAACCGAGATCGGGACAGCCGGATTGTCGGCCTTGGTTGGGACGCTTCCGGTGATCGCAACACAGATAATGCAGGGAGTGTTCATCAGGCTTCCTTAAATATCAAAGAATATTGTTTCATCAGTACCTTGCAGATGAATATTAAAGCGGTATTGCCTCGGCGCTTCGGCATGAGCAAGCAAGGTCGGTATCCGGTTTTGATGTTCGATCCGGGTCAGGATAGGATCGCTCTTGTTCGCTTCTTTCTCGTCCGCGAAGTACATCCGAGTCTGGAGGCCGATATTGATGCCGCGTGCAACGATCCAGAAAGTGATGTGCGGTGCCTGCATGCGCCCGTCAGGATTAGGCACTCTGCCGGGTTTGACGGTTTCAAAGGTGAATTCGCCGGTTTCCATGTTCCCGGCGCTCCGACCCCAGCCCAGGAAATTTGGATCTTGCAAACCGTTCGGCGAAGGGTAGATGCCCGCAGCGTCAGCTTGCCATATCTCGATCATCGCGTCGCGCAGAGGTGTCCCTGTACCGTCGAAAACAGTACCGCGCACGATGATCTCTTGCCCTTTGACTTGTCCTCGTTTCATCGAGGCTCCCAGATCGCTGCTGTAAATACCGATGCCGGTGAAGTTCGGTGTGCATCCGAGATGGACATATGGACCCGCAGTCTGGCTGGGGCTTTCCTTAAGGTAATCAAGGTGTTGCGCCATCATGTTCCCTCCGGCCTGTTTTCGAAATAGGTCTGGCGGCGTCCCCTCAGGACAATATTGAACCGGTATGCGCGCGCGTCCATCGGGACTGTCGCGTTCATGTCAAGCAACGCTGTTAATGCGGATACGGCTTCTGGGCTTTTGAGGGTGCCGACAATGGGGCAGAGCGCAATGTGCGGATCGCCTTCAAAATACATCTGCGTAATCAGACGCTGAGCAAAACTCTGACCAAAAACGCTGAAATGAATATGCGCGGGTCGCCAGTCATTCATGCCGTTTGGCCAGGGGTAGGGTCCGGGCTGTACCGTCCGAAACGAATATGAACCGTCCTCGCGTGTTATCATGCGTCCGCAGCCACCGAAATTCGGATCAAGCGCCGCAAGATAGCCTTCGTTCTTGTGGCGATACCGTCCCCCCGCATTGGCTTGCCAAACCTCGACCAGCGCATTCGGGACCGGGCGACCCAGTTCGTCCAGGACCTTGCCATGCACGATGATGCGCGGGCCGATGGCACTTTTGCCTTCGGCAGCGTAGTTGTGAATGAGGTCGCTATCGAGAGGGCCCAGAATGTCATGGCCAAACACCGGCCCTGTCTCTTCGGAAACTGTTGAAGGAAATGACAAAAGCGCAGATTGGGGGCTGCGTTTCAGGGACGTCTTGTACGGCGGGGTCAGCGCGTCGGGCTGCCACTTTCGATCGCGTGGGATAAAGCCGGTTTGGGGTAATTTCATACCTCAACTCCAAGTTCACCATAGGTTTTCTTTGCAAGTTTGATCGCGTGGTTTGCTTTGGGAACACCTGCGTAAACCGCGACATGGAGAAAGGCCTGCATGACATCCTGTGGGGTCGCGCCAGTGTTTTGGCTTGCTCTTATGTGCATGGGAATTTCATCGAAATTGCCCATCGCGGCCAGCAGTGCCAGCGTCAGCATCGACCGTTCGCGTCCGGGGATGGCCGGATCAGACCAAAGTGTCCCCCATGCGCCTTCGGTAATCATGGTCTGAAAGGGGGCATCGAAGTCCGACAGGCTGGATTGCGCGCGATCGACATGGGCGTCGCCCAGAACGGCACGGCGGGTTTTCATGCCAGTCTCGAAACGGTCCGTCATGCGTGTGGCTCCTTAAAACAGGTTAATAGGGCAAGCCGACGTAGTTTTCTGCCATTGCTTGCTGTGCCGACCGGCTTGATCTGAGGAATTCAAGCTCTGCCACCTGCATCTTGTGGTCAAAGGTGGTCTGGTCAGGATAGCGGTGCATCAGCGAAGAGAACCACCAGCTGAACCGTTCCGCCTTCCAGACACGGGCGAGCGCCTTTTGCGAATACGCATCGAGCCCTGCCGGATCGTCGTTTTCGTAGAACTGACGCAGACCGTTGTAGAGATAGTGAACATCCGACGCGGCGGTATTGAGCCCCTTGGCACCGGTGGGCGGCACGATATGCGCCGCATCACCGCAAAGGAACAAGCGTCCCCAGCGCATCGGCTCGGTGACGAAAGACCGTAGCGGCGCGATGCTTTTCTCGATTGTCGGACCAGTGACCAGCTTATCCGCCTGATCCGCTGGAATCCGGCGCTTCAGCTCTGCCCAGAATGCGTCGTCGCTCCAGTCTTCTGGGCGGTCAGTGATATCGCATTGTATATAGTAGCGGCTCAATTGTTCATTGCGCATGGAACACAGGGCAAAACCGCGTTCGGAATTGGCATAGATGAGCTCATGGTTGACGGGCGGGGTTCGCGACAATACTCCCAGCCAGCCGAATGGATAGACCTTTTCGTATTCGCGGCGCACCTCTGACGGAATGGTCTGCCGGCTGACCCCGTGAAAACCGTCGCATCCTGCGATAAAGGCGCAGTCGACCCGGTGCTCGGCATCGTCGGTCCGGTATGTAACGAACGGTGCATCGGTGTCGGCACCCTGGATCGTAACATCTTCAACTTCAAAGACGATCTTGCCATCTGCGGTTTCGCGTGCGGCGTAAAGGTCGCGGGTGACTTCGGTCTGGCCATAGACCAGGACGCTGTGCCCTGTAAGCTCGCCGAAAGAGATGCGGAACATTTTGTCGCCATATGAGATGAGCGTTCCGTCATGAACAAGGCCTTCGCTCTGCATCCGGTCCGCAACGCCCGCTTCGTGCATGAGATCAACTAGGCCGCGTTCCAGTACACCGGCGCGGATGCGCCCCAGCACGTAGTCCTTGGTCTTTCGCTCCAGCACAATGCTGTCGATGCCGCGGGTGTGTAAAAGCTGTGACAGCAGCAATCCTGAAGGACCACCGCCAATGATGACAACCTGTGTTTCGGATTGATCTGTTACAGCCATGACCCTGAATGCCACAGTTGATTTGTCGGTGTAAATCAGCTTCTTCGCAATCCGCGGTGGTGAAGAATGGCCCAAGCAATTGAAGACATGAAAAAAGCGCCCTCGGGCGCTTGTTCTTATTTTGGAAACCCTGTCGGCTTACCGGCCCCAGTTACGTACTACGCCACAATCCATATGGACGAAGTTAGAACCCGAATAACGTCCGACACCGCCACCTTGACAGGCTATCGCGGCCTTTGCCAATTGGCCTACGTTGCGCGACGAGAGACGAAGATCGGCTGCCTGACCGCGCATGTGGAGTGAATTCTTGGCCACACCGCCCGAACGCGAACGCAGCATCGCATTGGTTTGAGGGCTGCGATATCCCGAAAGCAGCATATAGGGTTCGTTCACATCCAACAGATTGTGTGACGCGGCCATGATGTCGATCGTGCGCAGATCCATATCCTTGACGCCGTCGGTACGCCAGTCGCGCATGAAATAATTGACCTCTTTCACGGCGTCCTTGATGTAGTCACCTTCGATCCAATAGATCATGTCGATCCGTTCACCGGTACGACCCGAGTACATTCGGATGCGCCTGATGTCGCCCCCGCCACGCAGAAATCCTGCGGCGTTGGAAAATGTCGGTGCTGCGGTTACTGCCGTTGCTGCGAATGCCCCAAGAAGGGCGCGTCGGGTGATACCCGAAGAGCTACTGCCTGCCATGTATACGGTCCCATCGTCTGCCTACGTATCCGTGATGTTACACGGGCACTTCATCTCTTCCCCAGATGCAACGTTTTTATTGCATAGGCGTTTTGGTGAACCAAGCGTAGAATCACCCAATGTTGTTTTGGGCGCAGTTTTCGGCGATTTCTTGCGCAGTTCTTGTCAGGCGGTCCGCGAAGTATCTGAGCTACCCGGATGATTGAGAGGTTTTTTCGCACCAGATCCGGGGGAGATTTATATCTTCACTGCATTGTTTATGGACAGCCCACGCGCCTCAGTTACAGAATTTCGGGTGCGAGTGCCTTCGGGTTAGGTGCCGGGATTTACAGGAAAAGATATGTATTTGATCAAGGGACAGCGCGCGGGATTTGGTAAGGTTCTGATGGGGGCCGTGCTTTCGGTCGCCTTGCTGTGCATGCCGGTTTCCGGACAGGCCGGCGTGACCGCGTTCAAGCAAGCCATCGCAGAAGCCGCGTCGGAAGACGCCGACATTGCAGCGTTTTACCGGTCGCAGGAATTTGCGCCGCTTTGGGTGGGTGAGGGTGACATATATCGCGCGCGGCGCGCTGAGCTTTTGTCGTCGCTGAACATGGCGGCCGCGCATGGTTTGCCAGCTGTCCGTTACGACCCGTCTCTTCTGATGTCGCAACTGCGCGATGCACGCACGCCACGGGATCGCGGGCTTGCCGATGTGGCGTTGACGCAAGCATTTTTGCAGTACGCCCGAGACCTGCAATCAGGTCTGCTGATCCCGTCCCGGATCGATGGTGGCATCAAACGCGAAGTCACCTATCGGGATCGCGGTGAGGTTTTGCGCGCGTTTTCCAATGCTGCGCCGCGTTCCTTTCTGCGGGGACTTGCGCCACAGACGCTGGAATATACGGCCCTGATGAAGCAAAAGCTGATGATGGAAGACCGTCTTCGCGAGGGTGGCTGGGGGCCGGTCATTACGGTGGCCAAGCTGTCGCCAGACGATACGGGTGTCGGGGTTGTGCAGCTGCGTGACCGGTTGATCCGTATGGGCTATCTGCCGAATTCACATTTGCAAACATATGATTCGAGCATGAAAGCGGCGGTAGAGCGGTTCCAGATCGCGCACGGTCTGGAGCCGGATGGCGTCGCCGGGCCCGGTACAATCACCGAAATCAACAAGAGTATCGAGGAACGTCTGCATTCCGTAATCGTCGCGATGGAGCGGGAGCGGTGGTTGAACCACGATCTGGGTCAGCGCCACATCATCGTGAACATTCCCGATTTTTCCTCACGGATCATTGATGACGGCAAGGTCACCTTTCAGACGCGGTCCGTCGTCGGCGCGAACGAATCTGATCGTGTGACGCCTGAGTTTTCCGACGTGATGAAGTTCATGGTCATCAACCCCAGCTGGTATGTGCCGCGTTCCATCGCGACCAAGGAATATCTCCCTCAGCTGAAACGCAATTCGGGGGCGGTCAGTCACCTCATCATCACAGACAGTCGCGGACGCAAGGTGAACCGCGGGGCCGTAAACTTCAGCAACTATACTGCGCGGAGCTTCCCTTACGACATGCGCCAACCACCAAGCAGCAGCAACGCGCTGGGGCTGGTCAAGTTCATGTTTCCAAACAAATACAACATCTATCTGCACGATACGCCGGCCAAGAACCTCTTTGCCCGCGAAAGCCGCGCCTTCAGCCATGGCTGTGTCCGTCTGAACGATCCGTTCGATTTCGCCTATGCGCTGCTGGCCAAACAGACTGACGATCCAGAGGGATTTTTCCAATCCAAATTGCGCGGCGGCGCCGAGGTGCGCGTCAATCTTGAGGTGCCGGTGCCAGTGCATATCATTTACCGGACCGCGCTGACAGACGAGCGTGGTGGCATGAACTATCGCCGCGATGTGTATGGCCGCGATGCGCGCATCTGGGACGCGCTGCAAAAGGCAGGGGTGGCGGTGGCCGCCTTTCAGGGGTAGTAATCGGCGCAACCCGACACGAGGGAGCGCGCGGCCAATGACCTACACGATTGAGGAAATTGCAAAGGCGCTGGGGGCTACGGCCCTTGGTGACATCTCGATGACCATTGACCGCGCGGCGGAACCCGCGATGGCAGGGCCGCGGGATCTGGCGCTAGCGATGAACCCCAAATATGCTGAAAGTCTCGCGCTTGGTACTGCGCGCGCGGCAATGCTTTGGGAAGGGGCCGATTGGCAATCGCTCGGTCTTGATGCCGCGATCCTTGTGTCGCGCCCGCGTTTTGCGATGGCGGGGCTCACTCGGATGATCGACCCCGGCCAGGGCTTTGCCGCAGGTATTCATCCCAGCGCCTGTGTCGATCCCGATGCGGAGTTGGCGGACGATGTAAGCGTCGGACCTCTGGCCGTCATTTCGAAGGGTGCTCGGATCGGTGCAGGATCGGTCATCGGGCCACAGTGTTTTGTCGGCTGGAATGCGCAGATTGGCCCGAACGCCTATCTGCGTGAGGCCGTGAGCATCGGTGCACGTGTGCGCATCGGTGCGAATTTCATCGGGCAGCCTGGCGCACGGATCGGCGGGGACGGGTTTTCTTTCGTGACTGCCGAGTCTTCTACGGTCGAGGCCGCCCGCAAGTCGCTCGGCGACCAAGGCGACGCTGTTGCGCAGCCCTGGACAAGGATCCATTCCTTGGGCGGGGTCCGGATCGGTGACGATGTAGAGATCGGAATGGGGGCCACCATTGACTGCGGAACGATCCGCGACACGGTGGTCGGGGACGGTACCAAGCTCGATAATCTGGTACATCTGGGCCACAACGTCGTGATTGGGCAGAACTGCTTGATCTGCGGCCAAGTCGGTATCGCCGGGTCAGCCGTGATCGGTAACAACGTCGTGCTGGGCGGGCAATGCGGCGTCAATGACAACATCTTCATCGGCGACGGGGTAATTGCCGGCGGCGGAACCAAGCTGATGTCCAATGTACCGGCGGGCCGTACCATGCTCGGCTATCCGGCGACACAGATGGATAAACAGGTCGAGCTCTATAAATCGCAGCGCCGCTTGCCACGTCTGCTGCGCGAAGTGGCCGAACTGCGAAAGGCGGTTTTCAAAACCGGCAAGGATGATTAAATCCCGCGTAACACAAGCGGTCAGGAGCGTCGGATGAGCATCAAGGAACAGGTCATCGCAATCATCGCAGAACAGGCCGTGCTGGAGCCGGGCGATGTGGAAATGCACAATACGCTGGAGGAATTGGGGATCGACAGTCTTGGGTTGGTTGAAAGCATTTTCGCCATCGAAGAGGCCTTCGATATTCAGGTACCCTTCAACGCCAACAACCCCGCAGAATCGGATTTCGATATTTCAACGGTCGCCAGCATTGTCGCCGGGATAGAGCGTCTTCGTGCCGAGCAGCATTGAACGATGAAGCGTGTCGTTATTACCGGAGCCGGCACGATCAATGCTCTTGGTCACTCTGTCGCGGACACGATGGCCGCAATGCAGGCCGGAACCTGCGGCATCGGCCCGCTTGAGTTTCGCGATGTGGAGCGGTTGCAGATCCAGATCGGCGGTCAGGTGCGCGGGTTCGAGGCCGAAGGCCGCTATAACCGTCAACAGATGTCGCTCTATGACCGTTTCACGCAGTTCACACTGGCCGCAGCGAAAGAGGCGATCGAACAGTCGGGCATTTCGTTTTCGGGCGAAACATCCGCTCGCTCCGGTGTGGTTCTCGGGACGGCCGGTGGCGGCGTCAGCACATGGGACGACAATTACCGGGCCGTCTACGAAGAAGGCAAGAACCGGGTCCATCCTTTTGTCGTGCCCAAGCTGATGAACAATGCGGCGGCCAGTCATGTTAGTATTGAATGGAATCTGAAAGGCCCGTCTTTCACGGTTTCCACAGCCTGTGCGTCGTCCAACCACGCGATGGCGCAGGCATTCGCGATGGTCCGGTCGGGAATGGCCCCTGCGATGGTGACTGGCGGTTCCGAATCCATGCTGTGTTTTGGTGGGGTCAAGGCG
>JAGXFI010000079.1 GCA_024637305.1 Sulfitobacter sp. | reverse complement strand
GCCGCCTCGCCCATCAGTCGCGTATTCGTCGCGTCCTTCCGGAGCGAACCTGAAATCCCTAGAAGTTTGTAACGTGCCATCGCTTGCGTCCTTGTGTAATTCTCTCCACCGGTAATTGAGCCGGTGGCGGGAATTCGCAAGGCCCAGTAGCAAACAGCGACTGTGCGAAAATAGAAAGGGGGTGTCCACAATTGGCGGAGCATGCCCTTGCTACACCACAAAGTTCGCTTTTTTAAACGCCCTCGACGAGCTGAACCCTTCCCAGATTGAAGTCGCACAAACCAAGGCTCCCGAGATCCGGCGAAATATGGAAGCGCTTTCTGAAACCGAAGCACGCACAAACCAAAATCACAATCGCCCCGTACTGTGACTGTGATCGTCGCCGGAAATGGGAACACACGCGAACCAAGGTTCAGCCGCTGTCAGTGTCTTCGGTCATTCCGAAACGCTCGAAGCCGTCATCGTCTCCGCGATCAAGGATCGCGACATTGTCCCGGACGGCTGGACCGCTGCTTCGCTCGCCCGCCACTTCCAAGCCGTGCTTCAAGGCGGCTTTATCCTCGCGAAGGCGGGAAACGATCCAGATCTTGCGCGCGGGGCCATCGACCATCTCGACCATTTCGTGCGCCTTCTTTTCGCTGCTCAACCGAAGCTTACAAAAGAGAACAACACACCTATGTTCCACTCCCACCGCAGGCCGCATGGCAGGCCTACGCCGATCCCGCGGCCATCACGCGGTGGAATTTTGCGTCTCCCGACTGGTGCTGTCCGGATGCCGATGTCGATTTACGCGAAGGGCAGACCCGACGACGGGAGGCTGTCGCGTACGACATTTGAGGCCGACGAGAATGGCACACATGTGCGCACGGCTTTCGATCCCGAGCTGATAAATCCTGTCGAAATGCAACACGACGGCTGGCAGGCGATCCTCGACAACTACGCGGCCCACGTCAAAGGAGCTGCGTCATGACCGACATCGTCAGGTGTCTCTGGTTCGACCATGGCGAGGCGCGCCGGGCAGCCACATTCTATGCCGAGGCATTCCCAGACAGCGCCGTGGGTCGCGTCAACACTGCGCCTGCCGCCTACCTACCCGGGCGGCCAGGCAGGCGTATATCTGACGGTCGAGTTCACCGTCCTCGGTCGACGGCTTGTCGGCCTGAACGGCGGCCCGATCTTTACGCCGTACGAGGCCGTGAGCTTTATGATCCTGACCGAGTGCCAGGATGAGACCGACCGCTATTGGCATGCTATCATGAGCAATGGCGGACAGGAAAGCGCCTGCGGCTGGTGCAAGGACCGCTGGGGGCATTCCTGGCAGATCACGCCGCGGATCCCTCTGGAGCTTAATGCCGAGCCGGACCGAGCCAAAGCGGCCCGCGTGTTCGAGGCGATGATGGAGATGCAGAAGATCGATATTGCCAAACTGGAACGCGCGGCCGGGAGGGACGGATGATGCTTGACGGAAAAGATTGCGGAGGAGAACCCCAGGCGGCCAGGTGGGACCACCCGTGTCGACCGGGGCCAATACCAATGCTGCGATAACCGGCGCTTGCGCGGAGAACGGCAACTTTGTCCGCACAGCCGGCCAACACGATATGCGGACACCCCCAAATAAAAACCCCGGCACGCGGGCCGGGGTTTCTTGGGATGGATGGGTTTGAAATCAGGCCGCGTTGGGCAAGATCACGATTTCAACGCGACGGTTCTGGGCTTTGCCCTGCGCGCTGAGGTTGCTGGCAATGGGCTGGCTTTCGCCTCGGCCAAAGGCTTGAATACGCCCGCCTGCGACGCCGTTATTGATCAGGACGTTGGCAACGGCTCTGGCGCGCCCCTCGGAAAGCTGCTGGTTGTATGCGGCTTCGCCATCGCTGTCCGTGTGGCCGATGACCTGAACGGTCGAGCTTGGATAGGCCTGAAGGTTACGCGCAACCGTTCCAAGATCCCGCTGCAAGTCAGGGCGAACAGACGTGCTGTCCGTGGCAAACAGAATATCTTGCGGCAGCGTCACGATCAGCCGGTCACCGGTATTCGTGATGGTTACATTGTCATTGCCGAGGCTCTGGCGCAACTCAGCTTCCTGACGGTCCAGCGAATAGCCGATGCCTGCACCGATTGCGCCGCCGATCACGGCACCTTTGAGCGCGGCATCACCACGATTGCCGTCGCCTTTGCTGAGCGCACCCAATAGCGCGCCGGCACCGGCACCGATCATCGCGGCGTTCTTGGTTTTCTGGTTCGGATCACCCGGCTGTGCGCCGATTTGCCCGGCTTCGTTACAGGCGCTCAGCGCCAATACACCCGCCAGAACGGCGGCGAGGGGAAGTTTAATCATTGTCATCGTATTACTGCCTTGCTGTTTCGGCCCCGTTCGGGCGGAGCATTCTTGGACGAACGCATCATACAGCGCTTTGGTTCCAGATTAAATCAAAGCTTGCGTGTTCTCGGCAGTAACCCGCGCATGGCTATGCCTCGCTGCGCGCGGCCTCGAACGCCAGCATTGCGCGCTTGACGGGTAATCCCCAATGATACCCGCCAAGGCCACCGGATTTGCGCAAAGCACGGTGGCAAGGGATCAGCCAGCTTACCGGATTGCGTCCGACGGCGGTACCGACGGCACGCACCGCGCGGGGGTTTCCTATTGTTTGCGCAATTTCGGAATAGGTGGTCACATGGCCAGAGGGAACACTTAGCAGGGCCTCCCAAACCTTGATCTGAAAGGGCGCGCCAATCAGAAAAAGCGGAGCCTTGTCCAAGGCACCGTTCTGCGCGCCGAATGCTGACAACACCCAAGGGCGAAGTATGTCTGGATTCTCGACAAATTCGGCTGCGGGCCAGCGCGACACCAGATCCTCCATCGTCGCAGCCTCGCCAACTTCGGCAGCGAGGCCGAGGCCACAGATCCCCTTGGACGTGCCCATGACCAACGCAGGGCCGAAGGGGCTTGCGAACCACCCCCAATAAACGGTGAGCCCGGCCCCTCCGCGCGCGTATTCGCCGGGACTCATGGATTCCCAGCGCAAGAACAAATCATGCAATCGACCCGTTCCCGACAGTCCCAGTTCGTTCGCCGCGTCCAATGTGGTAAAGCGGTCGCGCAGAAGAGTTCTGGCGTGAGACAGCGTCAGATACTGCTGGTACCGTTTGGGCGAAACACCGACCCAGCGTGAGAACACGCGCTGGAAATGTGCCGCACTCATGCCCATTTGCCCCGCGATTTCATCGAGCGTCAGGGTATCCTCGGCAGCATCGATCAAATTAATCGCACGGCGCATTACGCCGTAGTGATAACCGGGGTCTTCGGGATCGGCGATATATGTGGCAGCCTGTTTCATACCGGTACAATAGGACGGCGGCATCATGCATGCGACCCGAAACTTGCGCAACTCGCGTCAGGCGGCGATCAGCGAAAGCAACGATTCCTCGGGCAACAACAGGCTACGCAACAGATGCGATTCTTCAGGCAGCAGGCACATGCGCGGGGGTTTGCAGGCTGTGGTGAATATCTCTGACTGACCGCGTAAAAAGGTCGGAACGTCCAGCAATGCGGCAGTCTCGGGCGGTGTGGTTTCAACCCAGATCCCGCAAGTCCACATCAGTTCGTGCCGTTCCGTAATGATGTGATGATAGCTCAACGCGGGGCATTCTGGGTCTTCACGATTGACACGACGTCGAGACAGATCACCGATTTGCGCCATCGCCTCATTCTCGCCGAAATGCAGCGCGACCTGCGGTCCATTTACCATCACACGCGTAAACGGCGACAGCCGCAAATCCTCGATCAGATCATCCTGTCCGGCGGCGTAATTCGCCTTGATCTTCAGCGGAACGGGCAGCGCGCGCCCGTCCGGTGCCACAAGCCTGGTACGCACTATCTTGAGGATAGGCTGCGCCCCATGGTCGCGGGTGATGACCCTGTCGCCTTTTTCCAGCCATTCAACCGGCATCTCGCCATCCGACGTCATCACCATGGCCCCCGGGCCAAAGCCGCTGAGCGGGGCGACGAAACTGTCGTGATCCATCCTGGAGCCTTTCGGAAAGTAGCTGTTTCTCATTTATACCCGAGTCGCCCGAGCTTGTTCAGCATGACCTGAAAGGCTGAAGAAATAGCTGATATCAGCGTTCAGATTTTTCATAAATCGCCCGCGTCTCCCTTGCCCCCACGCGCAATCGCGCACATACCAAAAAAATGGCCAAGCAGCTCGATTATCATACGATCCGCGAGATCTTTACCCGCTTCCACGAAGCGGAACCGGAGCCGCAAGGCGAGCTGGAACATGTCAACGCCTATACGCTCGTGGTCGCCGTCGCGCTCAGCGCGCAAGCGACCGATGTAGGCGTCAACAAAGCCACGCGCGCCCTTTTCGAGATCGCCGACACGCCGCAAAAAATGCTCGATCTGGGGATCGACGGGTTGACCGACCACATCAAGACAATCGGTCTTTTTCGCCAGAAGGCCAAGAATGTGATGAAGTTGAGTCAGATCCTGGTCGACGATTACGGCGGCGAAGTTCCGAATTCTCGGGCAGCCTTGCAATCTCTGCCCGGCGTGGGTCGCAAAACGGCGAATGTTGTTCTCAACATGTGGTGGCACCAACCCGCGCAGGCCGTGGATACGCATATCTTCCGGGTAGGCAATCGCACAGGCATCGCAATCGGCAAGACCGTAGATGCGGTCGAGCGGGCGATCGAAGACAACATCCCGGCTGATTTTCAACTTCATGCACACCATTGGATGATTTTGCACGGGCGCTATCAGTGCAAGGCGCGCAAGCCGTTGTGCCGCACCTGCCTGATCCGCGAACTGTGCCAATACGAGGACAAGACAGTATGAAAACCTACGAACTGGTCGGAATCGGCAATGCCGTGGTCGATGTGATCGCGCATGCCGATGATGTCTTTCTGAACGACATGGGCATCGAGAAAAGCATCATGCAACTCGTCGAACGCGACCGCGCCGAAGTGTTGTACGGCGCGATGCAAGACTGCCTCCAGACCCCTGGCGGGTCCGTCGCCAATACAATCGCAGGCGTCGGTGCCTTGGGGCTGGCGACTGCCTTTATCGGTCGCGTGCATGACGATGCGCTCGGTCGTTTCTATGCAAAATCAATGGCTGACGCCGGCACCGATTTCGTCAATGCGCCTGTGGCGGGAGGCGATCTGCCGACTTCGCGCTCGATGATCTTTGTCTCGCCGGATGGTGAGCGGTCGATGAACACCTATCTTGGCATCTCCACCGATCTCGATAGCACCGATGTGCCGGACGAGGTCGCCTCCGCCGCGAAAATCATGTTCCTCGAAGGATATCTGTTCGACAAGGACAAGGGCAAACATGCCTTTCTCGAAGCCTCCCGCCTGACCCGCGCCGCCGGCGGCAAGGCCGGCATCGCGATATCCGATCCATTCTGCGTGGATCGTCACCGCGCCGACTTTCTGCGCATGATCGCGGACGAGCTGGATTACGTCATAGGCAACGAAGCGGAAATCAGATCGCTGTTTGAAACCGACGACCTTGAATCCGCGCTTGCGAGGACCGCCGCAATGTGCGGCACAGTCGTCTGCACCCGGAGCGGCGAGGGCGTGACCCTGATTCAGGACGGAAAGCGTGTCGAAGTGCCGGTACAAAAAATCACCCCCGTCGATGCTACCGGTGCGGGCGACCAGTTTGCCGCGGGGTTTCTCTATGGCATGTCGACGGGGCGCGATCTTGAAACCTGCGGGCGCATGGGCAACTTATGCGCCGCCGAAGTCATCAGTCATATCGGCCCGCGCCCGGAAAAGGACATGAAAGCCGTTTTCCGCGCCGAGGGATTGCTTGCCTGATGTTGCAGGACGGGTTTCACGATGTGCCAGCCGGAAAGGTGGCGATGGTGGTCACCCATCTGGAGATGACCGAGAAACCGTCGTTGCGGGATGTAACCTTGCCTGAGGGTGTAATCTTTCGCCGCGTGACACCTGATCTGGCGTGGTATCGAGATATCTTCACCCGCGTAGGCGCGTTGGAATGGCTTTGGTTTGGGCGGCTCACAATGACCACCGCTGAATTGCAGGCAATCCTCGACGATCCGGATGTGCAGTTTTTCACCCTGTCCAAGAACGGCATCGATCAGGCCCTGCTGGAATTGGATTTTCGTCACGAGGGGCAGTGCGAGCTGGCCTATTTCGGCCTGACACCTTCACTTATCGGCAGCGGTTGCGGAGCCTACCTCATGAACGAGGCCATCTCGCGGGCATGGGCGCGCCCCATCAAGCGGTTCCACGTCCATACATGCACCATCGACAGCCCACAGGCGCTGAGTTTCTATATTCGCAGCGGGTTTGCGCCCTACAAGCAGCAGGTCGAGATTGACGACGATCCGCGCATCTCGGGTGTTCTCCCCCGCGAAGCGGGCGCGCATGTCCCGATCATCGACGGTTAGCGGACCTCGGGCACACAGTCGTAACCTGCAAAACACGCCTTGACCTTGCGGATCATCGCAGGCTTGGGCGTATCGAACAGGTATCCGCCGCAAGGGTTCGTCGCGACCACAAAGCCGTCTTCGTCTTGCTCGACAAAGGCGAGCACCTCACTGCCGCTGAGCGGTTTGGCGCACCAGGGACCATAGCAAGCGATCGCGAGCGTTACCCTGTGGTCGAACGGGATCGAAAACCCCGTCTCGGTCAGCGATTTCCCCCGCAGGACAGCTTGAACATGCGTCATCGGCGCAGTCTCATTCTGCCGGGCAAAATCAGCGGACGGCAACGCCTCCGTGTCAAACTCCAGCGCGCCGCGGACAATGACGTATATCTCTTTCGCTTCCGCGGCCCGCTTGAACGCTGCCTCGACCGAATGCGGCAGGCAAGACAACGCCCACCCCTGTACGGGGATCAAGGTCAACGCGATTGCGATGCTGCGTATCATAGATGCGCCTCGAATTCCTTTAGCAGAGCGGTGTAGACCTCCCGCTTGAAAGGAACGATGCTATCCAGCAATTGTTCCACAGGCATCCACTGCCAGTTGGAAAATTCGGGTTCAGCCGTGGCGATATTCACCTGATCATCTGAGCCATTGAACCGCATCAGAAACCATTTCTGTTGCTGGCCGCGAAACCGGCCCTTCCATAGCTTCGGCACCAGATCGTGAGGCAATTCGTAAGGCAGCCACTGGGTGCTTTCCGCCTCGATCGTCACCAGGTCACGGGTCACCCCGGTTTCTTCTTCCAGCTCGCGCAAGGCGGCATCGCGCGGGTCTTCGTCCTTGTCGACGCCGCCTTGCGGCATCTGCCAGGCGTCGTAAAGCTGATCCAGCCGCTGGCCTACGAAAGCCTCGCCTGCCGCATTGACCAGCATCACGCCGACACAGGGTCGGTAGGGCAGCCTTGCAATTTCATCGGGTGTCATCTGCGCACTCCTTGGCGAGTTTGTCTGCCCATACCACGCAGCCGCGGCGGTCTCAAATGCTCTGACGCAGCGTAGCAGGTGACAAGCGGATGCGGCGTGGTCATGCTGGCCGCCAAACTCATCCTGACGCAGAGGCAATTCCATGTCCAACTACCCGCATCTTCTCGCGCCGCTCGACCTTGGTTTTACCACGCTGAAAAATCGCGTGCTGATGGGGTCGATGCACACAGGTCTTGAAGAAACACGCGACTGGAACCGCGTTGCAGAATTTTACGCCACACGCGCACGGGGCGATGTGGGGCTGATGGTCACAGGAGGGATCGGACCGAACCCCGAAGGCTCTGTCGCCCACGGTGCCGCGATGATGGCCAGCGATGAGGACGTCGCCAACCACAGGATCGTCACGGATCGCGTCCACGAGGCTGGCGGCAAGATCGCGATGCAGATCCTGCACGCAGGCCGCTATGCTTTCAGCCCCGATTGCGTCGCCCCGTCAGCAATCAAATCCCCAATTTCGATGTTCGCACCCAAGGAACTGGACGAAGAAGGCATCGAAAAGCAGATAGCAGACATCGCCGCCTGCGCCGGTCGCGCCAAGGAAGCGGGCTATGACGGTGTCGAAGTGATGGGGTCCGAAGGTTATTTCCTCAACCAGTTTCTCGTCACCCACACCAACAAGCGCGAGGATCGCTGGGGCGGATCATATGAAAACCGCATGCGCCTGCCCATTGAGGTCGTCAAGCGTGTGCGCGAAACAGTGGGGAAGGATTTCATCATCATCTACCGCTTGTCGATGATCGACCTGATACCCAACGGCTCGACCTATGACGAAGTCCTGCAACTGGCGCAGGAAATCGAAAAAGCCGGTGCCACGATCATCAACACCGGGATCGGCTGGCACGAAGCACGCATCCCGACCATCGCCACCTCCGTCCCGCGCGCCGCTTTCGCGTGGGTCACGAAGAAACTCATGGGCAAGGTTGGTATTCCGCTCATCACCTCCAACCGGATAAACACGCCGCAAGTGGCCGAGGATGTACTGGCTGACGGCTGCGCCGATATGGTATCGCTGGCACGGCCCATGCTGGCCGACCCGGATTTCGTCGCCAAGGCCGCGGCCGGAGACTCAGAGCAGATCGCGCCCTGCATCGCCTGCAATCAGGCCTGTCTGGATCACACCTTTGGCGGCAAGATTTCCAGCTGTCTGGTGAACCCCCGCGCCTGCCATGAAACAGAGCTGAAGCTGGAACCCGTCAGCACGTCCAAAAGAATCGCGGTTGTAGGCGCTGGACCGGCGGGCCTTTCCACCGCAATCAGCGCGGCAGAGCGTGGGCATGATGTTACGGTCTTCGACCGCGCTTCGGAAATCGGCGGGCAACTCAACCTCGCCAAGCAGGTCGCGGGAAAAGAAGAGTTCTGGGGATTCGTGGACTGGTATCGCACAATGCTGGACCACCACGGAATTTGCGTAAAGCTGAACACCGAAGTTTCTGCCAATGATCTGGACACCTTTGACGAAGTCGTCATCGCCACCGGCGTGGTCCCGCGCGATCCACAAATCCCGGGCCAGAACCGTGACAACGTCGTAAGCTACATCGACATCCTCAACGGCAAAGCCATTGCGGGCCAGCGGGTCGCGGTCATCGGCGCAGGCGGTATCGGGTTCGACGTGGCGGAACATCTTGTCCATGACGGCGACAGCACCACCCTCAATCTGCCTGAATGGATGCGCGAATGGGGCGTTGTCGATACCGCCGAACACCGTGCAGGTCTTTCACCTGAAGGGCCAAAGCCGCACAAACCTGCACGTCAGGTCACGATGCTTCAGCGCAAGTCATCGAAGGTCGGCAAGGGTCTTGGCAAGACCACAGGCTGGATTCACCGCGCCTCGCTGACGATGAAAGAGGTAAAGATGATCGCCGGCGTCAATTATGAAAATATAGACGACCAAGGCTTGCACATCACGTTCGGCGAAGCGCGCGAGAACCCGACGGTTATCGAAGCGGACACGATCGTCTTATGTGCCGGACAGCTATCTGACCGCAGCCTGGCTGACGCGCTGGAGGCAAAGGGCGTCCCCTGCCATGTCATCGGCGGCGCGGACGTCGCGGCAGAACTGGACGCCAAACGCGCGATTGATCAAGGAACCCGGCTGGCCGCAACGCTCTGATTGCGCAGCAGTGAAAAAGGCGGCAGCATAGGGTAAAACAGGTGCCTGATGCCGCTTTGCGTTTTCGACATTCACCCCGATGGCACCTCCACCGTGCCGCACGACGATGCCCTTACCGGCCCCGGAACCTATCGCTGGTGGCATTTTGACTTGTCTGACGCCGATTTGTCGGGCTGGGCTACAAAATGGCTAGAGGAAATTCCCGCCGCAGCGCTTTTTCAACCCGAAACGCGACCGCGCTGTGATCCCTTCGGTCGTGGTCTAATCCTGAACCTGCGCGGCATCAACATGAACGAAGGTCAGGAGACCGACCAGATGGTGTCGGTCCGTATGTGGGTCGAAGATAACGTGATGGTCACCGTTCGTCTCCGGCGCGTTTTCGCGCTCGACGAGATACGAAAGCTGATCGAGGCCGATCAGGCACCGCCCACGACCGCCGCCTTTCTTGAGGCCCTCATCAATCGCCTGACTACCCGCATCCAGGCCGAAGTCGCCAGCATCGCCAAGATTACCGAGTTCTACGAAAATGATCTTGAGGACAGAGGAACGCCCCCGCCAAAAGATCTGCCCGAAACACGGCGCAGCGTTATCCGGCTTGGTCGGTATCTTGAACCGCAGCGCCACGCGGTCGACAAGCTCGCCGCGATTGACATGCCAATGATCCCCTTGCACGACTCGCTAAAGCTCCACGAACTCGCCAACCGCACCACAATCGCGGTCGAAGAGCTCGACGCGCTCGAAGAACGTCTGATCACGGTACAGGAAGAACACGATCTGAACGTCTCCCATCGTCAGGCGCGGCACGGCTATGTGCTGTCCATCGCCGCGGCTGTGTTCCTGCCGCTGGGCTTTTTGACGGGGCTGTTCGGCGTCAACATCGCCGGAATGCCAGGGATGCAGCACCCGGATGCATTCTGGATCCTGTGCACCGGCATGCTGGTCCTTGCCATCGTGATGGTTGGATTGTTGCGGTACTTTCGCTGGTTTTAGGGCTTCTGAAATTGCTCTTCCGGTGTTTCCACCCCAGTGACGTTAACAGAATTTCCTTGCTACTGTCCCAGATGCGCCGCGATTATGCCCTTATTGCCCAGCATACCCTGCACTTGAAATAGACGTGAAGGGAATGGCATGGACCGCCTAACAGAAATGGAAGCATTCGCCACCGTGGTGGATCAGGGCGGCTTTACGGACGCTGCGAAAAAGATGGGCATCTCCAAGTCGGCGGTGTCCAAGCACGTCTCGTCGCTCGAAGCGCGCCTCGGCGCTCGGCTTCTCAATCGCACGACACGCCGGGTCAGCCCAACGGAAATAGGACTGGCCTATTATGACCGCGCCCGCCGCGTGTTGAATGACGCCGGCGAAGCAGACGCATTGGTGACGTCCATGCAATCGGCACCTTCGGGGTTGCTGCGCATCTCTGTTGCAACCGATTTCGGGGTCAATCACCTTTCGCCGGTTCTGTCGGAATTTCTGTCGGATTTCCCGGACATCACGGTCAATATGGTGCTCAACAACCGCTACGTTGAACTGATCTCCGAAGGGTTCGACATGGCCGTGCGCATTGGAGAACTGGAAGACAGCACGCTGCGCGCCCGAAAACTGACCGAAACGACCAAGCGCATGATCGCTTCACCAGAGTATTTCGCAAAATTCGGTCACCCGGCCAAGATCGACGATTTGAACGAGCACAAGTTGCTGCATTACTCGAACCAATCCTCGGGCAACGTCTGGAAACTGACCGCTCCTTCAGGGGAAAAACGTCAGGTGCGCACGGCGGGATGGCTGTCGGTCAACGACGGGCAATCCTTGCTCAACGCAGCGATATCTGGCCTTGGCATCGCGTATCTGCCCAGCTTCCTTTATTCCGAAGCGATGGAAAAAGGTCTGGTAGAGGACGCGATCCCCGATCTGCCGCTTGAAACCCAAGGGATTTACGCTGTCTATCCGCCGGGCCGGTTCACACAGCCCAAGGTGCGCGCGTTCATCGACTTTCTGGTCCATTCCTTTGCAGAAAAAGGTCCGACGGACTGGTAAATCTTTTACGACTCTTAGCATCAAGGCCCTCAAAGATACTCTTTGAGGGCTTTTTCATTCCCCGAGCAGTACTGCCTCCACCCGCCGATTGGCGTCACGCCCCTGGGCCGTCAGGTTTGACGCCACGGGCGCGAGATAACCCACCCCCTCGGCCTCGACCCGGTCCGGGGCGATGCCATGCGCGCTGATCAGGCGTTCGCGCACCGATTGGGCGCGCAGACGCGAAAGCGCGATGTTTGCATTCAACCCCCCGACGGTATCGGTATGTCCGACCAGCGCAATACGCACGGTGGGACGTTCCTTGAGAAACGCCGCAAGCGCCGCTAGACGCGGAAACGGCCCCTGACCCAGATCCGATGTTCCGCTGTTGAATTCCAACGCACTCAGCACGATGTGCCCCTGCGCCAGAAATATCTGCGCGAAATCATCCGAAAGGACCGGTGCCGTGTCTGCGGGCGTCTGCTCAAGGATCGTGGAGGCGCGGATTACCTGTGCATAGGCGGAACTCGCGGAGCTGCTTGAAAGGATCGTGACGACTTCGCGGGGTGATTCCTGCGGCCCCTTGATTGCCGTCAGAAAATGAAACGCACGGATATTCACGTACATATTCGGCCCCGGCAGCGTTTCGGTGGCAAACCGGAAATCATAGCCGCCACAGGTTTCTGCCGCACAATCCAGTATCACGCTGTAACCAGCGGCTTCTATCTGGTCACGCAAGGGGCGCATGACCTGAAGCGGCGTCAGCCCCGGTGCCTCGATACGCCAGACACTGCGGTCGATTTGGCCTTCGACGACCAGTTCAGGCACCTTACCGTCCGCGAATACCCCTACGGGTGCGCTATAGCTGTCGGGCGCAGTGTTTCGTTCCACCGTCAGGCGAGCGTTAGGCGTCAAGGCAAGCTCGAGCGCGGCCAACGGGGACGCAAATGCCAGCCCTGCCACCAATGCCGCGCGCGCGATCATCTCGCTTGCGCGTGATATTCGTCGTTCGGGCGCATATCGATTCCGCTGGCAACGCGGTTGGTCATATTGAAAAACCCTGCGACCGACGCAATGTCGAAAATGTCCCGATCGCTGAAGCCGTGCGCACGCAGCGCGTCACGGTCCGGCTCTTCGACCCGGGCGCTGGATTCTGTCAGTTTCACAGCGAAATCAAGCATCGCCCGCTGGCGTCCGTCAATCTTGGCGACCCGGTAGTTCATCACCAACGCTTCCCCCAGGGCCGGATCGCCTGACAATTCGCGCACAGCCGCACCATGGGCCACAAGACAATAATAGCATTTGTTGACCGACGAGACCGCGACCGCGATCATCTCACGCTCGAGCTTGGAAAGGGCCGAGTTGCCCAGCATCAGGTCGTTGTACATCGCCGTAAAGGCGTTCAGCTTATCAATGTCGAACGCATAGGATCGCAGCACGTTCGGCACCATCCCAAGCTTTTCCATGCAAATGTCGAAATACTTTTGCGTTGCCTCCGGCAACGGATCGACCTGCGGCAGGTTCAGAGCGGTAGGGTTGGTATCGGCCATTCTGGGCCTCCTTCAGTCAGCGGATTGACGATAATGATAGCTTCCGGCAACGGCAAAGCCCAGCTTGCGATAAAGCGCGTTTGCGGCGTCATTCTGTGCGACGCACAGCACGGCAATTTCGCGCGCACCACGTTCCTTGGCCCAGATCGCCGCCGCCCGCATCAACCATTCCGCCACGCCCTGACGACGTTGATGCAGCAACACCTCGACGGCGTGGACCATTGCCATGCCGTTATGCACACCGACAAATGCCACGCCGCCGGGTTTCTCATTCCAGCGATTCAGCACGCCGGTTCTGACCTTCACACGGCGCATCACATCCAGACGCGCCGGGCCAACACCGCCCTGCGCCCAAATCTCGGCCATGATTGCCAATGGCTCCCAGATGGTAAAGGCTGTGACCCTCGGAATCGGTTTGTCGGTCAGGGTGTCAATCGGCGCTACATAGACATTCACGCGGTCGATCAGGTCATACCCCCGCGCATCAAGCGCGGCGTCAAGCGCGTCATCTCCTTCGCGGATCATGAACAGCGGGTGCTGACCGATAGTGCGCATCGCGCTTTCGGCGGCGGGAATATCAGCGTCAGCGATGGGTCCTTCGGCGGTCGCGGCCGATACCCGCTTTCCACCACCCGCACCGTCGCGGATCATCCATGGCCCCACCCGCCACTTTCGTGCGGGAGGCCAGGTGCCTTCGCAAACCTCGTAAAGCTCTTGCGAGGTCGCAGTCATTCAAAAGCCGCCACGAGTTTGGCCACAGCCTCGTCCAGCAGCGCTTCGTCCTGTCCCCGGACGACGAGGTTCGCACCGTATTTTCCGTCGCGCTGGAAAGGATAGCTGCCCATCGACAGGCCGGGATATTGCGCAGCCAATTCCCCGAATGGCCCCGCGATGTCGCCTTCGCCCCGATGCACCGTCACCGTTCGGCTGATAAGCGGCGCGCCGCCGACCAGTGTCGGCAGTACAGTGGCCACCATCGCCTGGAACACCGACGGGACCCCGGCCATGACATGAACATTTCCAATGGTGAAGCCCGGCGCTGCGGATACCGGATTTTCAATCAATGTCGCACCCGCCGGGATGCGCGCCATGCGCAAACGCGCCTCGTTGAGCACAGTACCGGCTTTCACGTAATGCTCCGCCAGGATGGAACGCGCGTCATCGCGGACATCAATGCTTTGATGAAATGCCGCGGCAATGCAATCTGCCGTTATGTCGTCGTGGGTCGGCCCTATGCCACCGGAAGTAAACACAGTCTGATATCTTTCTGACAACGCACGGACCGCAGCAATGATGTCTTCCGCCTCATCGCCGACGATCCGGACTTCGCGCAGGTCCACTCCGATCCGTGTCAGCTCTCCCGCCAGATGGTGCATGTTGGCATCACGCGTGCGACCTGACAGGATTTCGTCGCCTATCACCAGCATGGCGGCGGTTGGGTTGGGCATTGCGTACTCCTTGAGCATCCGTTGCCACCGGTATAAGCCCGCTCCCATGCGCTTTCAAACTGATCTTGTCCCGGCACGTCTGATCCGTCGTTACAAACGCTTTCTGGCCGATTGCACGCTGGAAAGCACCGGAGCCGAGGTGACCGCCCATTGCGCCAATCCCGGCTCAATGTTGGGGTTGGCGCAACCGGGAACGCGCATCTGGCTGGAGCCCAACAACGACCCGCGCAAGAAACTGAATTTTGGCTGGCGGCTCGTCGATCACGAGAATGGCCATTTCACCGGTGTTGATACATCCCTCCCCAACCGGGTATTGCGCGATGCGCTGATGGCGCGGCAAGTGGCTGCGTTCAGCGATTACGGCACCATCAGGCCCGAGGTGAAATACGGGACGAATTCGCGTATCGACTTTTTGTTGTCAGAACCGGGCCTGCCCGATTGCTACGTCGAAGTGAAGTCGGTGACCCTCTGCCGCACCGACGGTCTGGCCGAATTTCCCGACAGCATCACCGCCCGCGGAGCCAAGCATATGGCGGAACTGGCGCATGTTGTCCGCGCAGGCCACCGCGCTGTGCTGGTTTACCTCGTACAGCGTACCGATTGCGACACCGTCACAATCGCCCGCGATATCGACCCGGTCTACGCTGCCGCGCACGACGCCGCGACGCTGCAAGGGGTTGAAACGATCTGTCTGGGAACGCACATCAACGCCCAAGGCATTAGAATTGCCGCCCCTCTGGCCCTCGCGCCCTTGCCGCGCTAAGACAGGCGCAAACAAATCGACTGGAGATGCCGGTGAACGAAGCACACCGTGGCCGTCAGACCAAAGACGGCATTCGTATATACGACCCATCGGATTCTGCCGGCATGCATGCGGCGGGTCGTCTTGCTGCGACCATTCTCGACGAAATGTCGGCCTTGGTCTTTCCGGGTCAGACGACCGGCGAAATCGACCGTGCGATTGAAAAACTGGTCCATGACGCGGGGGCAAAATCCGCGACCATCGGCTATAAGGGGTATCAACACGCCAGCTGTATTTCGGTGAACCATGTGGTCTGCCACGGCATTCCAGGGGACAAGACGCTGAAGGACGGCGATATCCTGAATATCGACGTGACCGTGATCCTTGACGGCTGGTTTGGCGACACCTCGCGTATGTACGTCGCCGGCAAGCTTCCGCGCAAGGCGGAGCGGCTGATAAACGTGACGCATGATGCGCTCTTTCGTGGAATCGAGGCCGTCAAACCCGGCAACACATTCGGCGATATCGGCCACGCGATCCAGTCTTTCGTCGAGGGTCACCGGATGAGCGTCGTCACCGATTTTTGCGGCCATGGACTGGGCCGTGTGTTTCACGCGCCCCCCAACGTGCTGCATTATGGCCGCCCCGGCACGGGTGCCGTCCTTGAAGCGGGCATGTTCTTTACCATCGAACCCATGGTCAATCTGGGTCGCGCCGAGACCAAGACCCTCGCCGATGACTGGACCGCCGTCACACGCGACAAATCGCTGTCCGCGCAGTTTGAACATTCCATCGGTGTAACCGAAGACGGTTTCGAGATTTTTACGCTGTCACCTGCAGGTAAATTCCACCCGACCTACTGATCGTCGTCGTCCATGCGTTTCCACAAAAGCGACAGGACGGTTTCTCCGGCCAGGGGCGTTACCGCGTCGCCGATGAACAGCGGGGCCGCGAACGGCTTGGGCTTGCAGCGCTCGACGGACTTGGGTTGCTGCATGGCGGCGGGGAAATACGTGGCATCGGTCATAAGTCGTTACTATCACAGCACTAAGCCCGGCGCAAAAGCATCACATGGGTATCGCCATATTTCCGCCGGTCCAGCCGCATGAAACCGTCCGGCGCATCCATCGGCGCATTTTCTTCCCAGACGACCAAAGCATCCAGCGTGATCCATCCCCCCGCAATGAGGCTTGCAAGCGCCTGCTGACCCAATCCTTTACCGTAAGGTGGATCAAGAAACACCAGATCGAACGGCGCGTGCGGCCATGACCCGAGTTTCGTCGCATCATTGCGCAGCAATTGCGTTTCGCCCTCCGCGCGCAGCTTTTCGATATTCTGTGTAATCAGCCCTTGCCCGACGCGCCCGTTCTCGATGAACACGGCATCGCGCGCACCGCGCGACAACGCCTCCAGCCCCAGCGCACCGGTTCCTGCAAAGACATCAAGAACTCTTGCCCCGGCAAGCACATCACGGTGGGTCAGCAACGAAAAAAGGCTTTCCCGCACCTTGTCCGACGTGGGTCGCAATCGCGCGGCCTCGTCGCCCTTTCCGACGTCAGCAAGTCGCAGACCGCGATATTTTCCAGCGATGATCCTCACGCCTTCAACAGGGCCTTGAGATCGGTAGCAGGATCGGAAACCACAGCAGGATCGGGCGACTTGCAGCTCTCTATCAACCGCTTGCCAACCATGTATCCGCGCGGATCATTCATGGCGTCCACAGCCAGCAACCTATCCCCCGCATAGTACCAGTAGGACACGGCACCGTCTTCTTGTTTGCGCGTGACCACACGGTCATATCCGGTATTGAGCCCTGCGATCTGCAGCTTGACGTCATATTGATCTGACCAGAACCAAGGCTTTGCGACATAATCCTTGCCGGCTCCCATGATATTTTCGGCGACGCATTCTGCCTGTTCAATGGCATTTGGCACGCTTTCCAACCGGATGCGCCCACCACGATAGGGGAAAGACGTGCAATCCCCCGCCGCCCAGATATTTTGCGCGCTGGTTCGCCCCTGCGCGTCCACCATGATGCCATTGTCAATGTCGATCCCCGCCGCCTCGGCCAAAGCGACACCCGGTGCGATTCCGACACCCGCGATGACAAAATCCACGTCCAGCGTGCTGCCATCGGTCAAAACGGCACCGTCGACCGCGCCCGTACCGGTCAATCTTTCCAGCCCGACGCCCTCGCGGATCTCGACACCATGGGAACGGTGCAGATCGCGAAAGAAATCCGAAGTCTCAGGGGCCGCGACCCGTTGCAGGATGCGTGGGGCCATTTCGACCAAGGTGACGTCGAGGCCCAGCTTGGCCGCAACCGACGCAGCCTCCAGCCCGATATAGCCGCCGCCGACGATCAACACCCGTGCGCCCCGGACAAAGCGCGGGGACATCGCATCGACATTCGCCAGATCTCGCACGACATACACACCGTCCAGCGCGCCACCGATCCGTTCCGGCAAGCGATGCGGGACGGAGCCGGTCGTCAGCACCAGTTGGTCATAGCCCACCATCTGACCCCGCACCGAAATCTGCCTATGCGCAACATCAATTGCGTCCACATGCGCATCCATCATCAGATCAATGCCCTGCTCGGCATAGAAGCTCTCGGGGCGCAGGTACAACCGTTCCTGGCTTAATTCCCCCATGAGGTATGCCTTTGACAGCGGCGGACGCTGATAGGGCGGCACCGGCTCTGATCCTATCAAAGTGACCTTGCCCTTAAATCCGCCATTGCGCAGTTTCGCAACGCAGGACGATCCTGCTTGCCCTGCACCGACGACAATAACATGTTGCATCCGAAATACCTTCCAAAGCACTGGTGGCTGCCCGACGGAAACCTATATGCAGCGCGGAGTGAAACACAAACTAATGAGAGGTCTACCCATGACAATTACCCAAGGCGATACGCTCCCCGACGCGACACTGGTCGAAATGGGCGCTGACGGACCATCACAGGTCAACATCGCCGAGCGCGTGAAAGGCCGCAAGGTCGTCATTTTCGCCGTACCGGGTGCGTTCACACCCACATGCCACTCCGCCCACGTTCCAAGCTTTGTTCGTACCAAGGACCAATTTGACGCCAAAGGCGTGGACGAAATCATTTGTGTGTCGTGCAACGATCCTTTCGTGATGAAAGCATGGGGCGAAGCGACGGGTGCTACCGCTGCGGGGATCACCATGCTCGGGGACGCCAGTTCGGAATTCACCAAGGCAATCGGCATGAATTTTGACGCGCCGCCCGCCGGGTTGATCGCGCGGTCCAAACGCTACGCGATGCTAGTCGATGACGGCAAGGTCACGCTGCTTCAGGAAGAAGAAAGCCCCGGCGTCTGCGAAGTCTCCGGCGGCGAAGGCTTGCTGGCCAACATGTAAACCCATCGGGCAGGCGATGCCGCCTGCCCGTCCTCCTATTCGGCTGCCTGATAGATCGTACGTGTCGGGAACGGAATCTCGACGCCGCCAGCGTCCAGCGCTTCTTTGACCTTGCGGGTCATATCGGCCTTGAAGGCAAAATAATCAGCAGCGCTGCACCACACCCGCACCAGAAAATCCACCGAGCTGTCGCCAAGGTTGTTCACCTGAATGAACGGCTCCGGCTCCGCTCTTGCGCGGGGATCGGCCATGATCGTGGCGCGGATTATATCCTCTGCGTCCTTCAAATTGGCACCGTAGCCGACACCAAATGTCCATTCCGCACGACGGTCGGGATTGGACGAATAATTGGTGATGATATTCCCCCAAACTTCGGAATTGGGCACGATCACCTGCACATTGCTCAAATCTGCCATTTCCGTAAAGTTCAGGTTGATCTGTCTGACCGTCCCCATCTGGCCCGCGACTTCGACGAAATCGCCGGTGCGGATGGGACGGAAGAGGATCAACATGACACCCGCCGCCACATTCGACAAAGTTCCCTGTAGCGCCAGACCAATCGCCAGACCCGCCGCACCGATGATGGCAACCAGTGAAGTTGTCTGCACACCGAAGGTGTTGAGGACGAACAGGACGGCAAACCCCATGACCGTGTAGCGGACGATGGAGGCGAGAAAATCAAACAGCATCTCATCGAGATGCCTGTTCCTTCGCCCAAGGTTCTGCACCCGCCGTTGCAACCACGCCGAGGTCACCCACCCCAGCAGCAAAAGCGCGATTGCGCCCAGGACAGACCCCGCAGCGGAAGCGAGAAATTCTAACGTTACCAGATCGGCGAGCGTCTTGCCCTGCCACAATTCGAAATTCAACAAGTCTTGCATAATCCCTATTACGGCTGCGGCGTTCAGCCCAGCAAGCCGTCCATCTTGCGTGCCAGCTTGGCGTCCAAAGTGCTAAGCCCATCGACATCATGCGTGGTCAGCGTCACATGCACATTGTTGTAGATGTTTTGCCATTCGGGATGATGATTCCATTTCTCCGCCCAGATCGCAACGCGCGTCATCCATCCAAAGGCATCTGCAAAGTCCTTGAACTTGAAGCTCTTGGTGATCGCGTCCCGCCCTTCGGTCATGGACCACCCGGTCTTGAAAAGCGGGTCCAGCAATGGGCCGCGTGTCTCGTCGCTTAATCGTTCTGTCATTCCTGTTCCTCAATGTTGCTCTTTTTAAACGGACCATAATCCGTCAAAATTTCAATTTCTTCATCCACTGCCGCCATTTCGGCTTCCAGATAATCATGCACCGCACGGCCAAATCCCGGATCGCGCATCCAGTGAAGCGACCATGTGGGCGTCGGCAAATATCCACGCGCCAGCTTATGTTCGCCCTGTGCACCCGCCTCTACGGTGCCAAGGCCCATGTCGATGGCAATATCGATGGCCTGATAGTAGCACAATTCAAAATGCAGACAGGAATGATGTTCCGAAGCCCCCCAATACCGGCCAAATAGCGCATTGGCACCGATAAAGTTCAGCGCGCCGGCGATCCAGCGCCCATCCCGCTTGGCAAGTACCAAGGCAATATCATCCCCAAGCGTCTCATGAGCGATATCGAAAAAACGCCGCGTGAGATACGGCGAGCCCCATTTGCGCGCGCCGGTGTCCTGATAGAAGGCCCAGAAAGCATCCCAATGCTCCGGTTGGATCGCAGCACCTGTAAACGTCTGGATCGTGCCACCAAAGGCCTGCGCAACGCTGCGCTCCTTGCGGATGTTCTTGCGCTTGCGCGAGCTGAGTTCGGCGAGGAAAGCCTCGAAACTTCCATAGCCGTCATTGCGCCAATGAAACTGCTGGCTTTTGCGGACCATCATCCCCAGCTTTTGCGCGTGCTGCGCCTCGTCAGCCGTGCAGAAGGTCACATTCAGCGATGATATCCCGTTGTTCTCCGTAAGTTGAATGCCCCCCTGCACCAGCGCCGCCAATCCCGCACCCTCAAACCCGGGACGCGTAAGAAACCGTCGGCCAGTGGCCGGTGTAAACGGCACCGCAATCTGCAGCTTGGGATAATAGCGCCCCCCCGCACGTTCATATGCGTGCGCCCAACTGTGATCGAAAATATATTCGCCCTGACTATGAGACTTTGCATAAAGCGGTGCCACCGCGATCAAAAGCCCGTCCGCCCAGGCGGTCAGATACTGCGGTAGCCAACCGGTTCCCGGCCCGACACTGCCGCTGTCTTCAAGTGCCAGCAGGAAGCGATGCGTGGTGAAAGGATCGACCGGACGCCCGCCGCTGGCAGCCTCGGGGCATGCGCAGGCGTCCCAATCCGTCGCCGCAATCTCGTGCAGCGATGGAATGACCCTGATTTCTATCTCTTGCGCACTCATGCTCCGGCCCCCTTAGACGCCATATCTGATGCTGCAAACGCCGGGTTCAAGCAGGCCGGACAGCCAGATAGCCTTCGAAGGTGATATTGTCGGCGACCTTGCGCGCCTCTGCCTCTTGGGCGGGGGTGCGTACTGTCCAGCAACAGATCATCGCCCCTTGATCTTTCAAGGCGGCGATGCGCGGGCGATCAAGGTCATCCACCTCGTGACTAAGGAAACATGCCCCGACCCGGTCGTAATCAGGGATCTCGCGCAGCCGGTCACAGACGGCGCGGGCCAACGGCCATTCATCATAGCGATACGCGCTTGTTACCAGTCCGCGCGGAATATCCGGTGCAAGATCGCGCATCATCGCGACTGAATGCGGATTGAACGACATCACGGCGACATCGCCATCATATGCAGTCAGATCGGCGGCCACGGCCCGCTCAAGCAGGCCCACATCGGGACCCATCGCGCCATCTTGGTCCTTCAGTTCAATAAGCAAAGGCACCTGCCCAGCAACCAGCGTCAACACCTCTGCCAGCGTCGGGATCCCCTCGTCGCCACCGGTCAGCGCTATTGCCTCGAGCGCTCCCGATTCCCGAAGGCGCACTGCGCCTTGCGCGCTGGTCAGACGATCCAACGTGTAATCATGAAAGACCATCGCGACGTTGTCCGCGCTCAGTTGCACGTCGATTTCTATACCGTAACCCGCTATCATTGCCGCTGAAATCGCCGCGCGACTGTTCTCGGGCCGGCCATCGGTGACATCATGCAGCGCGCGATGGGCCAGCGGCACCTCTCGAAAGGACCGGGGCAGAATCATTTGATCTCGAAAATTCCTTCGATTTCGACCGCCACACCCAACGGTAGCGACGCCGCCGAGACAGCCGACCGAGAGTGGCGACCGGCATCGCCCAACGCTTCGACAAGAAAATCGGACGCACCGTTGATGACCTGCGGTTGCTGCGTGAAATCCGCCGTCGAATTGACAAACCCGGTCAGTTTGACGACGCGCACCAACCGCTCGATGTCTCCCTCACAGGCCTTTTTGACCTGGGCCAGCAAACTGATCGCGCAGGTCTTTGCCGCAGCGGCACCGTCTTCTACGCTCATGCCATCACCCAGTTTGCCGGTGATAAGCCCATCCGGCCCCATGGAAATCTGCCCCGAGACGTAAACCGTGTTCCCCAACTTGACGAAGGGAACGTAATTGGCTGCGGGTGCGGGCGCATCTGGTAATTCGACACCAAGCTCTTTCAGTCGGGCGGTAATAGTCATGTCGCGTCTCCTAGGGTAAGCGTTCGTCGCCGACGCTACCTGCGATCCGCTGCGACGAAAAGGCCGCAATTCAGCTTTCGCGGAAAGCGCGCACGAAATAATCCGCCAAAGGTTTTATCAGATATGCCATTGGCGACCGCTCGCCCGTGTTAATGAACGCATCCACTAGCATCCCTGGCACAAGTTGCGTGCCTTCCGGCAATTTTTCCATTTCGCCTGGGTCCAGCGTGATTTCGGCGCGGAAATACGATTGACCTGTGGTTTCATCATCTATGGAATCTGCCGATATCTGTATCACCTGCCCGATTAAGTCCGGCGTCGTGCGCTGGTCAAGCGACGACAGGCGCAAGTTCACTTTCTGACCGACGGAAATTTCGTCGATGTGAATGGGTGGGACCCGCGCTGCGATCACAAGCGGGCGGTCCTGTGGCACAAGATACATCAGCGGTTCTGCCGCGCGGATGACCGACCGCGGTGTCTGCACCGTCAACCCGTAGATGATACCAGAAACCGGCGCGCGGATATCGAGACGGTCGATCTCGGCCTTCAGCGCACGGCGCTGTTCGATCAGTTCCAATTCGCGGTAGCGAAGATCCCGAAGCTGGGTAATCGCCTCTTCGCGCGCAGTCGTACCAAGCTTCAGCACCTCGATATTGATTTCCGTAACACGGCCCTCGGCCTCCGCCTTGTTCGCAGCCAGTTCACCGATCTGACCGCGAAGCCGTGCTTGCTCGCGCTTGAGACCGATTACCGTCGCCGCCTGCGCCAGTCCGCGGTCCAGAAGCGACTGCTGGCTGCCCAACTGCTCTTCAATAAGCTCCAGCTGGGTCTTGAGCGACGCTTCCTGCGCCACGACGCCTTCAATTTGGTTCCGGGTTTGCTCGCGCCGTTTGCCCAACTGGTCGATTTCCTGCGAAACAGATTCACGACGGGCATGGAAGAGGTTCTCCTGCCCGTTCATCAATTCCAGCAAGACGGGATTTTGTGCGCTAGCAGCAACCAGCTCCTTGTCAAATTTCAGCGCGTCTGCCTCGTCCCGCTCCGCTTCGAGGCGGCCGCGGCGGGCCATCAGTTCGAATAGCTGCCCTTCGACGATCACCAGTTGCGAGTTGATCTGTTCGGGATCGAGACGGATCAGCAATTCGCCCGCCTTGACACTATCGCCCTCTTTCACTTCGATCTTGGCGACCGTCCCGCCCTTGTCGTGCTGCACGATCTGGCGATTCCGCTCGACCTCAATCCGGCCGGAAGCGACGACCGCACCGGCAATCTGGCTGGTGACGGCCCAGGTGCCGAATCCGCCGAACAACAGGCTAAGGCCGACAAAGCCGATCAGCACCGGGCGCCACGCGGTCCATCGGTTGGGTGCCTTGCTCATGTTACCCCTCCCGAACCGGCTGGCGCTTTCTGGATTTCCTTGTGATTCTTGACCATGCCCGCCAACACCTCGTCCTTTGGCCCGAAGGCCATGCGCATCCCGTTGTCCAGTACCAGCAGCATATCGCATTCCTGAATGGCCGCTGGACGATGCGCCATGATAAGCACCGACCGGCCCGACGCCTTCATCTCGCGGATCGCGTGGTTCAGCGCCTGCGAACCGACATTGTCGAGGTTCGAATTCGGCTCGTCCAGCACGAGGATAACCGGATCGTCATAGAGTGCGCGCGCCAACCCGATACGCTGCATCTGCCCGCCGGACAGGCGGACCTGCCCCGACTGGATCATCGTATCATAGCCATCCGCGAACTCGAGGATCATCTCGTGCGCCGCCGCCATCTTGGCCGCCGCGACGACCTTTGCATCGTCCGGAGTGTCGGCCAGCCGCGCAATGTTCTGTGCGATGGTTCCGTCGAACAGCTGCACCCGCTGCGGCAGATAGCCGATATGTTTACCCAGCGTTTCGGTCCCGTAATGCTCAAGCGCCGCGCTATCCAGTCGCACGGACCCGCCTGCAGGACGCCAAACGCCGGTAAGTGTGCGCGCAAGCGTCGTCTTGCCAGCACCCGAAGGGCCAATCACACCGACGGCCTGACCTGGCTCGACGGTGAAAGTCACCGACTTCAACGCTGCCTGTTTTTCGCCCGGCGGCACGACTGTTAGGTTCTTGGCCGCCAGATGCGCGCGCGGTTTGGGAAGTTCGGTGCGTACTGGATCGGGCGGGACAACGCCCAAAAGCTCTGCGAGGTTGTTCCAGGCGCTCACGCCACGCTGGACGATCGGCCATTGGTTCAACGCCATTTCGACAGGTGCCAGCGCACGGCCCAGCAAGATTGAACCGGCGATCATCGCACCCGGCGTCAACTCGTTCTGCAACACAAGATACGCGCCCAGACCCAGCATCGCCGATTGCAGAAACAACCGGATCGTCTTGGTCATCGAACTGAACGTGCCGCCAACATCCGTCGCACGCACCTGGCTGTCCAAGGCCACACTACGCGCCTTCTGCCAACGGTCGAAGGCAGCGCCCCGCATGCCCATTGCCTGCACCATTTCTGCTTCTGTGCGGATCTGGTCGGCCATCGCCCCCGCCGATTGCCCCGCGACGCCCGCACGCGCCTGAGCGCCGCGCGACAACAGTTGGTTGGCAACAGCGATCAGGATAAGAATTGCACCGCCAACAACGGCGAGATACCCCAGCAGCGGATGAAAGATGAAAATTCCTGCGAAAAAGATCGGCGTCCACGGAAGGTCGAACGCCGCCATCAACACTGGTGACGTCATCAATCTCTGCACCGCCTCTAGATCCGCCAGACCCGCGTTGGTCTTGACGTCCGGTGCCACGGCGGACTTGCGCACCACGGCGTCGAACACCCGCCGGTCAAGATCGTCCTGAAAACGCGCCCCCACACGGGCCATGATCCGGCCGCGGGTATAGTCGAGAATGCCCATGATGCCGTAGAGAAAGACCACTAGGATCGAGAGCGCGATCAATGTCTCTTCGGAGCCCGAGCCAAGCACGCGGTCATAGACCTGAAGCATGTAGATCGGACCGGTCAACATCAGCAGATTGGCGAAAAGACTGAAAAGCCCCACAGTCCAGTAAAGCGCCCTGCTCCGCTTGCGCACATCGCGCAGTTCCGCGCGACCTTGTGTTACCTGTCTATCCCCCATGGGCACCTTTCCGCTTGTTCGGCCCCCGTTGCGCCGGAGGTGCTGTCATGCAAGACACATCGAAATACTTAGCAAGTCATGCAATATGCTGCCGTACCCTATCATCAAGCCATAGCGGCATTAACAAGGAATTTCCATGATTGCGTTTTGCAAGATGTTCTCCGCGAAACGCCCGATTTTCGCTATATTGACAGCCGCGACGCTTGCCGCATGTGCGCCCGTTCCGCAAGGCGTTTCTGATGATGGCATTCGTGATCCCTACGAGGCGGACAACCGCAAGGTCCACGCATTCAACAAGCGGCTTTTCGGCAAAAGCAACGGGACCTATGCGCGTGTGGTACCCGATGAATTCCAGACGTTGATCCACAATGTCGCCGACAACCTGTCGATGCCGCAAGTCGCCGTGAACAGTTTGCTTCAGGGTAACCTGCGCGGAGCCGGGGTCGCCACTTACCGGTTCGCCGTCAATTCGACAATTGGACTTGCGGGGCTTATCGACGCCACAGGTGAATTCAACGGCCCCGAACATGACACCGATTTCGGCGAAACGCTGCATGTCTGGGGGGTGGACGAAGGAGCCTATCTGGAATTGCCGCTTTTTGGACCCTCTACCCAGCGAGACACGGCGGGGCGCGTCGTGGATCTGTTTACCGATCCGCTTGGCTATGCCATTGAAAGCCCTGATAAATATGCGCGCACCGGTTTCAAGGTTCTGGACAAGCTCGGAAAGGGCAGCCGTCGCAGCGATGCGATCGGCGATCTGCTCAATGACAGTGCGGACAGCTATGCGCAGGCACGGTTGATTTACCTTCAGAAGCGTCGCTATGAACTGAAGGGCAAGGCTAGTGCCCTGCCCATTTACGAGGATCCTTATGCACAATAACATCAACCGGCGCGGACTGCTTGCAGGTGCTGGCGCGTTCATGTTCCTGGCCGCACGCCCCGCGCTGGCGCTCGATGCCGACGCTGCAACCGCCTATATTGCCAGATTGGTCGCAGACATCGACAAGGTTATTGCCACCGGCAAGGCAGAGGCCGCGATGATCCGGGATTTCGAAGGGCTCTTCCAACAATATGCTGACGTGCGGATCATGGCGCAATATGCGCTGGGTGCCGATGGCCGCAGTGCATCGCCCGCGCAAAAATCCGCCTTCGGGGACGCCTTTGCCGGCTACATCTCGCGCAAATACGGCAAACGCTTTCGGCAGTTCATCGGCGGCCGGATCGAAATCGAGGGCGCGCGCAAGATCAAGCCCGGATTCGAAATACGCACAACCGCCCACTTGCGCGGGGAATCTCCGCTGGAAGTGATCTTTCTGGTGTCCGACAAATCCGGCAAACTGCAATTCTTCAACATGTTCATCGAAGGGGTGAACCTGCTGCTGACCGAACGTGCGGAAATCGGTGCGATGCTTGACCGCCGCGGCGGCGATATCGGCGAGCTTACCGCAGATTTGCGCAACGCATCCTAGCGGGTACCGCCAACCGGATTGCCAGTACCGCTACCACTGCCACCGCCGCCCCCGAAGATGTCATTGAGAACCTGATCGATAATGCTTCGTCTGCCGCCTTGTGGCCGCGACTCTGGCATCGCGATGAAATCTCCTTCAAACCCGCCTTGTGGTGGGGCAGGTGGTGCCATCGGCAATGGTGTCATTGGCAGGCCTTCATGCACTCGCTCCATCGTTTCGCGCCAGATATCGGTCGGCAATCCTGCGCCGGTCACGCCCTGCAGCGGCGTATTGTCGTCATAGCCCATCCAGACGCCCGCAACATAGTCAGCAGAGAACCCGACGAACCAGGCATCCCGCGCGGATTGGGTCGTACCGGTCTTTCCCGCCAACTCGCGACCGCCAAACTGCGCGCGGCTGCCCGTGCCCTGGGACACCACACGTTCCATCATGTAGATCAACTGCTGGGCGGCATTCTCTTGAATCACACGTTCGCCGATACCCCCGCCGGTACCCATCATCGGCTCAGTGTCCCCCATCAGGCGCAGATCAATGAGCCCGTAGGGTTGTACCGCCGACCCGCCGTTCAGAATTCCAGCATACGCGCCCGTCATTTCCAATAGCGTGCTTTCGGACACACCCAATGCCAGCGCCGGACCGGCAGCGAGGTCGCTCTTGATGCCGAATTGTGTGGCAACAGTGCCGACAAGTTCGCGCCCGACGCTCTCTGACACCTTGATTGCAGGGATATTCAGAGAGTCTTTCAAAGCGTCGGTTAATGTGACGGCACCACGGTAATTACGGCTGTAGTTCTTCGGGCACCATTCCCCCGATCCTGGCACGTTCAGACAATATGGCGCATCCTCGATCAGATCTTCGGGCGAGTACCCCAGATCAAGCGCTGCTGCATAAATGAACGGCTTGAACGCGGATCCTGTCTGACGCAACGCCTGTGTCGCACGGTTGAAAGCGCCGGCCACTTTGGTCTTGCGCCCGCCAACCATCGCTCGCACGGCACCGTCGGCGGACATGACCACGATCGCCGCCTGCGCCTTGGACCCGTCCTGGACCTTGTTTTCGAAGACGAACTTCAGCGCGTCTTCTGCTGCTTTCTGGATACGCGGATCCAGCGTGGTGCGGATGATGACATCTTCGGTCGTGTTGCGCGTAAAGAATTCCGGGCCTGACGACATGACCCAATCCGCGAAATAACCGCCCGCCCTTGCCTCTGCTGCCTCGGACAAGACGGCAGGATTCGTTTGCGCATCATCTGACTGAGCCTTCGTGAGATAGCCCTGATCTTCCATCAGCGCGATCACTGTCCGCGCGCGCCGCTGCGAACGGTCGAGATTGTTCGTCGGCGACAGCGTCGTCGGGGCCGTCAGCAGACCAGCCAACATCGCCCCCTCGGCCGGGTTGACCTGAGCGGCCGATTTTCCAAAGAACCGCTGCGCCGCAGCTTCTGCGCCGTAGGCCCCGCCGCCCATGTAAGCGCGGTTCAGGTAGATCGACAGAATTTCATCCTTGGAATATTTCGCCTCCATCGCCAGCGCAAAGATCGCCTCTTCGGCCTTGCGCTTGATGGAGCCACGGCGGCACTCCGACTCGTATTCCTTTTCGGTCTGGCCGGATGCCGGATCGAAAGGCACGCCGAGACACAACAGCTTGGCAGTCTGCTGCGTGATCGTCGATCCGCCGTGACCGGACAACGGGCCGCGCCCTTCGGAAAGGTTGATGCGCACCGCCGAAGCGATGCCGCGCGGGCTAAGCCCGAAATGGCGGTAAAAGCGTTTGTCCTCCGTCGCCACCACGGCATTCTTGAGATGCGGCGACACGCTATCCGCTGTCACCACGCCGCCAAACTGATCGCCGCGCCAAGCAAAAACGTCGCCCTGATAGTCCAGCAAGGTGACGGACCCGCGCGCCCGACCGTCCAGCAAGTCGGTCACCGGCGGCAATGTCGTGTAGTAATAGCCAACCGCCAGCGCGAGGATCAGTGCCGCAACCAAGACAGCGCGGGAGGTCACGACCCAGATCAGTCGCATGATCCAACGCGCCAGTGCGCTCAACCAGCCCAACGGGCCGCGACGTCGGGCCGGACGCTTGCGGGCGGGTTTGCGTTTTGGTGCCGGCTTGGCTTGACTGCGCGCAACGCCCGGCTTTTTGCCAGCCTTTGACGGATAGCGTTTGTCCGCCACCAAGGGGCGCTTGCGCTTTGAAGAATCGCTCATGTCGGATGCCTGCCCGGCTTTTGATTTTCGAACACCATACCTGTCACCGTCGGGAATGTTTAGCGCCTGTAGCACGCGCACCCCGTCAATTATATGCTTATTTTTTGTGCAAATCACGATATTAGATTACTTTTTAAGCATCTAGGCCTGTAACAACCCGCAATACAGCCACTGCACCCTTCCCGATTCCAGCCGATTTCCCTTTTGCTGCACTTGCACAATGCGGGGCGACCTGCGGATCATAAAGGGGTTATCAGACGTGAAACTGATCATAGCCACCATCAAACCATTCAAGCTCGAAGAGGTGCGCGAAGCACTGACTGACGCGGGCGTGCGCGGATTGATGGTGACGGAAATCAAGGGGTTTGGCGCACAGTCAGGCCATACAGAAATCTACCGCGGCGCCGAATACGTCGTGAACTTCGTGCCGAAGATCAAGCTGGAGCTTGTCGTACCTGACAGCGCCGCCGATCAGATGGTCGAAGTCATCAGCAAAGCGGCAAAGACCGGCAAGATCGGCGATGGCAAGGTGTTTGTTCTGGACGTCGAACAGGCCGTGCGCGTGCGGACTGGCGAAACCGGCGACGAAGCCATTTGATCCCCCTCTATCAAGGACCGAGAACATGAAACCGACACTTCTCTCATTGGCGGCCGCTGCCGCCTTGTTGCCGGGAATGGCGCTGGCGCAGGACCCTGAATATGCCACGCTGGCCGACACGCAATTCATCTTCAACACGCTGCTGTTTCTCATCGGCGGCTTTCTTGTCTTCTGGATGGCGGCAGGCTTCGCCATGCTTGAGGCGGGCCTGGTGCGCTCCAAGAACGTTACCACGCAGCTGACCAAGAACATCGCGCTCTTTTCCATCGCAGCACTGATGTACTGGCTGGTAGGCTACAACATCATGTACCCCGGAGACGGCAACTGGATCATCCAGGACGTTTTCGGCACCATCGGTCCCAAGGACATCAAGTCAGAGATCGACGCGGGCGGCTATTCCAACGCTTCCGACTTCTTCTTCCAGTTGATGTTCTGCGCGACAACGGCATCCATCGTATCCGGCACTTTGGCAGAGCGCATAAAGCTTTGGCCGTTCCTGATCTTTGTCGTCGTTCTTACCGGGTTCATCTACCCGATCGAAGCCTCCTGGCAGTGGGGTGGCGGGTTCCTCTCGCAGATGGGCTTTTCCGACTTTGCCGGCTCGTCACTGGTTCATGCCGCCGGTGGATTCGCGGCACTGGCCGGTGCTATCGTACTTGGTCCACGTCTCGGCAAATACAGCAAGGACGGTCGTGTCATCCCGATGCCCGGCTCAAACCTTGCACTGGCGACGCTGGGTACGTTCATCCTGTGGATGGGCTGGTTCGGCTTTAACGGCGCGTCGCAGCTTGCCATGGGCACGATCAGCGATGTGGACGCCGTGGCGCAAATCTTTGCCAACACCAACATGGCCGCCGCTGCAGGTGCAGTAGCCGCATTGATCCTGACTCAGGTAATGTATGGCAAGGTGGACCTTACCATGGTCCTCAACGGCGCACTGGCAGGCCTCGTGTCTATCACGGCCGGACCACTTGACCCGACATTGTTCGGCGCGCTTTGGATCGGTGCGATAGGCGGCGTGATCGTGGTATTCGCTGTACCGATGCTCGACAAACTCAAAATCGACGATGTGGTCGGTGCGATCCCTGTACACCTGCTCGCCGGGTTCTGGGGCACGCTGGTTGTGCCAGTCTATACTGACGGTACATCATTCATCACGCAAATCATCGGCTTTTTCGCCATCGGTGCCTTTGTCTTTGTCGCCAGCATGATCGTGTGGTTCATCCTGAAGGCGACCACCGGCATCCGGGTCGATCAAGAAGCTGAAATCACAGGTTTGGATATGTCGGAGCTGGGTATGGAAGCGTACCCTGAATTCGCCAAAGGCTAAGCGACCCCGTTCCAAGATAGTCCTGCGCCGGTCTTTCTCCGGCGCAGGATCTTACTTTTCCTGACTCATGCGTTTGGGCGCGCCGGACCCCATGTCCGTTCCGATATAGGGCTGGCCCGCCGATTTCCACGCGCCGAAGCCCCCATCAAGATGCGCAACCTTTTCGAACCCTGCGGCAACAGCCTGTCGGGCGACCTTTTCGGAACGTGCACCCGATCCGCAGTGAAAGACGATCCGCTTGTCGCTTTGACCCGGCAATGACTTTGCATCGAAAAAAACCAGCGGCATCAACAGCGCGCCCTCTATATGTTCAAACATATATTCCTGCGGTGTTCGCACGTCGATCAAGACGATTTCCTGCTTGTCGCGCGCGCGTGCAACCTCATCTACGGTCCATGTCTCAAGCACTGCATTCTCTACATTTTCAGTCTTCATCGCTCTTGGCTCCTTCAAAATAATTCAATGGAATTTTCAGATACGCACGGCCATCCGATTCAGCCTCCGGCACCCTTCCTGCGCGCAGGTTCAGCTGCAAAACATATAGCATCCGATCCGGTAGGCTCAGCGTCGCGTCGCGCTCCTCGCGCAGCTTGACGAACTCCGCCTCTGATGTGCCGCCGCCAATGTGCGGATTTTTCTCGCGATGCTCTGCGACCGTTGCTTCCCATGCGGGATCGTCGCGGTCATCCACCGGCGGATAGTCGTGGCCGATGAACAGGCGGGTCTGATCCGCAAGATCGAGAATGCGCTGCAACGACTGATAGAGCTCGCTGGCGCTGCCTCCGGGAAAATCCGCGCGCGCTGTACCGACATCGACATGCATGAACGTGTCATGCACAAACGCCGCATCACCGATCACATATGTGATCGACCCCAACGTATGCCCCGGCGACAGCATGACCCGCACATCCAGTCCGCCGATCCGAAAGGTGTCGCCGTCATTGAAGAGACGGTCGAAGTCAGCCGAGACATCGAAGGCATCGGACATATGGTAAATGTCGCGCCACAGGTCTGCGATTTCGGCGACTTTCGCGCCGATTGCATTTGGCGCGCCGGTTTTTTCCTTCAGATAGCTTGACGCCATCAGGTGGTCGGCGTGCGGATGCGTATCCAGCACCCATTTGACCGTCAGGCCCTTGTCGGCGACATGCGCCAATATGGCATCCGCGTTCGCCGGACTGATGGCGGCGGCGGCCGCGTCGAAATCCTGCACCACATCAATGAGAGCGGCCTCACCACTTGCCGGATCAGACACGACATACTGCACTGACCCCGTGTCCTCATGGTAGAATCCGGTGACGTCAGGACTGTCTGCGCCTCTGTTTTCGCTGAATCTGGTAAACATCTGCACTCCTCGGTCATTCTTACATATGCAGAAAAACGCATCAGAGACAAATTTGTTCAGATACCTACATCCAAAATCGCCTGAGCAAGGATCGGCACCGTGGTCGTGTTGAGCCCGGCAATATTCATGCGGCTGTCACCGACCATGTAAATACCGTGTTTGTCGCGCAACGCCTCAACCTTGTCTGGCGTCGTGCCAAGCCGGGAAAACATGCCCCGATGCGCCGCCAGAAAGGCAAAGCGGTCAGAACCGGAGCGCTGCTGCAACTCCTTGGCCAACTGACTGCGCAAGCCAAGCATGGTATTTCGAACCTCCTCCAGTTCGGCCTTCCAGTCGGCGCGCAAGGCATCGTCGCTCAAGATCATCGTCACGACGCGCGCGCCGTGATCGGGTGGAAAGCTGAAATTCTGACGGTTGAGATACGCCAGCGTTCCCTGATTGAGCTTTTGCGCCGCAGCATCCGCAGTCACAGCCATCAAGATACCGGTCCGCTCGCGGTAGATACCGAAGTTCTTCGAACAACTGGCCGCAATCAGACATTCCGGCACTGCCGCTGCAACCTTGCGTGTGGCGGCCGCGTCCTGTTCCAGCCCATCGCCAAACCCTTGATAGGCAAGGTCGATCATCGGTGTGGCACCGGTTTCCAGCAAAACCGCGATCACCTCGTCCCACTGCTGCGCGGTGAGGTTCGCGCCCGTCGGATTGTGACAGCACCCATGCAGCAAGATCACGTCGCCCGCATGAGCCGTCTTCAGATCGGCGATCATGCCGTCAAAATCGACACCCCGCGTTTCGTCGTCGAAATAGCGGTATTGAACCGTTTCGATACCGAGATAGGAAAGCATCGACAGGTGGTTGGGCCAGGTGGGATCGGACACAAAGACACGCGCATCAGGTCGGGCCATCCGGATCATCTCGAACCCTTGGCGCACGGCACCGGTGCCACCGGGTGTCGCAGCCGCCGCGACATTGGCGCGCGGGACGGTATCGGCCAGGACCAGATCCACCATCGCATCACCGAACGCAGGGTCGCCGACAAGACCGGTATAAACCTTGCTGTCCTGATCTTTCCAAAGCTTATGCTCTGCCGCCTTGACCGCCCGCATCACGGGGGTAAGACCCGTTGCATCCTTGTAGACCCCGACGCCGAGGTCGATCTTGTTCTCGCGCGGGTCTTCGCGATACATCTGCATCAGCATCAGGATCTTGTCGGCGGGCTGCGCCTTGAGGGTCTCGAACATCACGCGTCTCCTGTCGCGACCGGGACGGTGGGGAACTGGCCCCACTCGGCCCATGAACCATCGTATAGCGACCAGGCACCGTGGCCCATCCGCTCAAGCGCAAGAGCCAGAATCGCCGCCGTTACGCCGGACCCGCATGTCGTGACGACCGGCTTGGACAGATCGAGCCCCGCAGCCTCAAATATGGCACGGCATTCTTTGGGGGATCTCATCGTCTTGTCATCATTCAGCAGCGCGTCATAGGGCACATTCCGCGATCCCGGAATATGGCCGGCACGCAGACCTTCGCGCGGCTCTGGCGCTTCGCCGCGAAAACGCTCGGCGGAACGGGCGTCCACGATCTGCGGTTCGCCCAGCTTGGAGGCCTGCGCAACCTGCGTTACGTCGCGCACCAACTGGTTCTGGAACCGCACCGTCATGTGACGCTCGCGAGCAATGGGGGGCATGTCCTCGGTCGGGCGATCCTCGGCCAGCCACTTGGGCAGACCACCGTCCAACACCGCAACGTTTTCCTGCCCCATCAGCTTGAACAACCACCAGACGCGCGCAGCCGACAACAGACCCGCGCCGTCGTAAACCACCACCTGATGACCGTCCCCCACGCCCATTGCACGCATGCGCGACATGAATTTCTCGATCGGGGGAGCCATGTGGGGCAGGTCGGACCGCGCATCCGAGATATCATCAATGTCAAAAAACCGCGCGCCGGGAATATGCCCTTCCCGGTATTCGGCCTCGGGGTCACGGCCTACGTTGGGCAGATACCAAGACGCATCGAGAATCCGCAAGTCGGGGTCCTTGAGGTGCTGTGCCAGCCAATCTGTCGAAACAAGCGTTCTGGGGTCGTCGGACATAGGGAAAATCCCCCTCTGTTGGGTTTTCTTTAGCTAACCCCACGGCTCACAGGTGGCAAGTGTGCGAGAGCCTGTCTTCGAGTAGATCGCCGGTCATTTCGACAATATGTCGCGTTCCACCCAGAACTTGCCAGAGGATGCGCGGACTAGCCGTGATCCTTCAGCAAACGCTGCTTTTGACGTGACCAGTCACGCTTGGCCGCAGTTTCGCGCTTGTCGTGCAGCTTTTTGCCCTTGGCGATGCCGATCTTGATCTTGGCCATGCCGCGGTGGTTGAAATACATTACCAGCGGCACCAGGGTCATACCCTTGCGCTGCGTCGCGTTCCACAGATGGGCAAGTTGCTTGCGGGACACCAGCATCTTGCGCCGGCGGCGCTCTTCATGGCCAAAGGTCTTGGCCTGCTTGTAGGGCGCGATATAGCTGTTGACGAGCCACAGCTCGCCATCTTCGACCGCGGCATAGCTTTCGGCGATGTTGGAGCCGCCCATGCGCAGCGATTTGACCTCCGAGCCCTCAAGAATGATCCCGCATTCGATATCTTCCTCGATCGCGTAATCAAACCGGGCGCGACGGTTTTCGGCGATCACCTTGTAGTTCGGGTCGGACTTGCTGGATGATTTTACCTGAGCCATGCGGGTTGATGTAGTCTCTGACCGGACTCTGCGCAAGAGAGGCGCACAGGGTCGTCGCGGTTAACGCAGGCCTTCTCGGGCGATCAGCTTGGACAGGTCGAGGATGATCTGCCCCCGCGCCCGAGCGATGGCGGAAGGCCCACCGCCAACGTCGTAAGGCTGGGTCAGGTCAAACAGTCCCGAACGCTCGGGACCGTCTTCGAGGTTGGCGACGAAGTACTGGCCCGAGATCCTGAAAACCCCGTTGGTGCCGGCAATCATCTCGGAAAACCGCACGGTAAGCCGGGCCTGCGGGTACGCTTCGAAAGGCCATGGTTCAGAGGCAACGCGCGCGCGGGTCAACCGCGACAGATTTTCGCTCACTTGCAGGGCGACAGCGCGCTCAGGCGTGTCCGCCCAAAGAACGTCGGACTCCACTATGGTCCCGTCCTCGGCCTGCTGCGAAAGCTCGTCCGCAGCCGCATAGGCTGGCAACGACACGTCCCGCACCTCGACCGTGCGAAAGGAAATGGGAATGTTATCGGTCACTGCTGGGGCCTGCACTGCAATCCGGCTGGCGGTGCTGCAGGCGGCCAGCACTAGAAGAAGTGGCAAAAGGGTCAGGATTTTCATGTTCTATCGTCCCAGCAGCAAAGAGTTCGGATTTCGTTCGATGGTTCGCGCCAGCTTGGCGAGCGCGTCGGCGGCCTGCTGGATGTCACGCATCGTTTCCTGCGCCGTCCGGCTGATCTCGTCGCCTTTGTTATAGCCTTCGATGGTCCTGCTGGCCTGCGCAAACAACGCGGTCAGCCGTTCCACCACGTCCGGCAACTCCTGTGCCGAGACGGCGATATTATCGGCCGCGGTGCGCGCTGAAGCAAGCGTCTGGTTCACGTTCGCCACGGCCCCGCCTTCGCGCAGCTCAGTGAGAGTGGCGTTCAGCTCGTCCAACGCGCCCTTCAGCGCCCCCGGCAATGCCACCGCATCCTCCGTCCCGAGGACTCTTTCAGCCGAACGGGTCAGCAGCGTCAGCTCTTCCAACAGCGCGTTCAGCTCAAGCGAATCGGCTTTGGCGGCCACGGACTGTATCTGCTCGACCAGCGCGGGCACCCCTTCGACAGAGGCGGTGACGGTATCGGCAGCACTGGCGGCGGAATCGAGCGCCGCGACCAGCTTGGCAGTGATCTGCTGCTGCTCGAGTTCGGCCACCAAACCCTCGATCCGTGTCAGTGTCTGGTTTAGCGAAACCGGCACATTCTGCACGCCATCGGAGTTCACCAGCGCCGAAAGGTCGGCCAGCAGCGTGCGCACATCTTCGGGCGTCTGCCGCAAATCTTCGTCGGAAATCAGCGCTTCTGCGGCACCAAGGAAATCAATCGCGCTGTTCAGCAACTCTTCGATCGGCAAGTTGTTGATACGGGTAAACACACCTTCGACGGTTGCCGCCGTATCGGATACTTCGCTTTTGGTTGTGGGCATTACCGGAATTTCATTTTCCGTCATGATAAGGCGCGCAGGCTCGGCGTCCGGTACTTCGACCATTTCGACCTTCAGACCGCCGGTCAGCAGGCTCGCCGAGGCGAGACGCGCGCGCAGACCGTTTTCCACCCGCTCCTGCAAAAAGCTCAGTGCATTCTCTGCCGTCACTTGATCGGGCAGGCCGAGCCGCGCAGGCTGAACCAGAAGCGTGGCATTCAACCGGACGCGGCTGTCCCCGAACTGGTCATTGTCGATGACCCCGCCCAGCGTCTCGACTTCGCCTATCTTGAGGCCGCTCAGTTCTACCGGTGCTCCGGTCGCCAAGCCCGACACATTCTCGTCGAAGATCACGCTGATCCGCAGCGGATCGACCTCAGAGGCGCTGAAGACGCTGTTGCGGGCGGTTCCACGGTCAGGAAAGATTTCAAAAACCTGCCCGTCCTGCACGCGCGCGCCGCCCGAGACAAAAGTGTCGAACGTGATTCCGCCCCCTACCAGCGTCGCCAAGGAGGAGAAGTCGATCTCGGCCCCTCCCGGTCCAATAGACACGCTGAAACCGGAAGTGTCCCAGAACCGCGTGGATGAATTCACAAGACTGCGATGCTCTTCGTAGATAAGCGCCTCGACAATGGCAAAGGTACCGCCGCGCGCGATCTGGGCCTTGCCGACGCGCCCCACTTCGATGCCACGAAACAGGATCGGCGCATTGTCCGTCAACGTCCCCGTCGCCGACGTGCGGAACGCTAGTTGCAGCCCGGATTTGCCTGGTCGGATCAATGGCGTCTGTGACGCCCCTTGAAACCTGGTCTCCGCCTGCCCGATCTGCGTGTCCCAGGACCCTTCGATGTAGACACCGCTCAACACGGTGCTCAATCCGGTGATCCCCTGCGCGGTCACTTCCGGCTCCACGATCCAGAAGACCGAACCATCGTCAATGTAGGGCGCGACGGCCTTGTCCACGCGGATCCGCGCAAGCACGCGGTCCAACCCCTCGGTAAACCCGACCTCTTCGACGCGACCCACTGTGATATCGCGATATTTCAGCTCTGTCGCGCCTGCGGCAATCCCGGCACCCTTTTCGAATTCCACTTCGATCAAGGGTCCACGGGCATTATAGGATTGCCACGCCACGCCCAGCGCAATGACGAGCGCAAGAATGGGGATGATCCAGACAAAGCTCGTACCGCTGAATCGGGACTCGCGCGCAGCTTCGATAGTTACTTCGGGCGGAGTGTCAGACATGGTCCGATGCCTCTTTCTGCTTGGCCTGGATGTCCCAGATCGTGCGCGCGTCAAATGCCTGCGCCGACAGCATCGTGAAAATCACCGACAGCGCGAAGAAAAAACTTGCCGGTCCCGGATTGATCGCGGCGAGCGCCTGGAGTTGCACCAGAGAGGACAAAATCGCAACCACAAAGATGTCGATCATCGACCAGCGCCCGATGTATTCGACCACCTCATACAGGCGTAACCGCTGGTGATAGGAGACGGTGGATTCGCTTCGCACGCTGACGGCCAGATACGCAATTGCCCAGAACTTGCCCAAAGGGATCACAACAGACGCGAACAGAATGATAGCCGCAATGCCGAAAGCCCCGTGTTGCGCCAGTTCCACCGCACCACCAATGATGGTGCTTTCCTCTACTACGAACAGCGTCCGCGTCTTCAGCATTGGATACAGGTTCGCCGGAATATAGCACAAAAACCCCATGAACCAGAGCGCCCAGACCCGTTGCAGGCTCAGCCGGTCGCGCGATACCAGCGCTTGGCCGCAACGCCCGCATACCTGCGTGCCAAGCGGCCACGCCTTGGTGCATCGGATGCAGGCAACCAGCCCGGCTTCGCGCGCTGTTATGAATGCCTGTCGTTTTCCAGAGAGTCCCATACCGACCATTTACACAAGAAACTGTCCTGCGCGATCACAAGCACGACCAGCACTCCGAACATCCAGAACGCCGGACCGAACGCAACCTGCGCAAGATCAGCAATTTTAACCAACGCGACGGCACATCCCAGAGCGAAAATCTCGGCCATTGACCAAGGCCGCAGCGCCTCGGAAAAGCGAAATGCCTTGATCGCATGCCGCGCGGGCGGGCGGTCCATCACGATTGGAACCAGAACATAGAGCGTCAGCAGCATTCGCAAGAGCGGGACAAAGATTATCAGCGCGGCCGTGGCCAACGACAGCAGGACAAGCCAGCCGTCCGTGAAAGAAAGCGCCGCATCAAGGATCGAGACTGCGTTCGTTTGCCCTGCCGCGCTGATCTGCAAAAACGGGAAAACGGTCGCAGCGATAATCAGGATCACCACGGCCGTCGCCACGGCGATGATCTGCAGTCCAGCCTTGCGACGGGGCGCGATCAAGACCTTGTGACAGCGCTGGCAAACGGCGCGCTCGCCATGCTTTGGCCGTTGAAGGCGATAGGTCGCGTCGCAAACCGGGCAAATGATCAGTTCACTCAGCGGAACGTCTATCAGAGGGGCTGTTTGATCGTGCATCGCCATATCTTACGCGAACCGTCGGGCGAGTGACATCGCATAAATGCGCTGCCGAACCCTAAACGACTGCACCGGCCTTGCACATTTCGGCGCGCTGTTTTTCGTCATATCCAAGCGTGTCCAGAACCTCATAGGTCGCGGCACCGATCGCTTCCGGCGGTCGCGGCATTTCTGTGGCGGTCCTGCTGAATCGCGGTGCGGGAGCGGCTTGTTCCACGCCCGCGTTGGCGAAGAAAGTGGTGCGTGCGGCCAGATGTGGATGCTGAGGCGCTTCGGAGAACGTCAGCACGGGCGAAACACAGGCATCCGTTCCTTCGAATATCTTGGCCCAATCATCACGCGTCCGGGCCGCGAAGGCACGAGCATAAAGCCCCACGCGTTCGTCCCATAATGCACTGTCATTCTGGTCCTGCTGGTGCTCCGCCGGGAGATCTGCGTGCTTGAGCAGCAGCGCATGGAACTGCGGCTCCAAGGCACCAACGGCAATGAAACCACCGCAGGCACATGTATAGCAGCGATAGAAGGGGGCCGCCCCGTCCAGCCAGTTCGCGCCGCGCGTTTCGGTCCAGCGGCCCTGCGCCAACATCGTATGGATCAAGCCCATCATCGCCGGCACGCCGTCCACCATTGCGGCGTCTACGACCTGCCCTTTGCCGGACACGCCCCGCTCTATCACGGCAGAAAGAATGCCGAGCAAAAGAAACATCGTGCCGCCGCCATAATCCGCAACCAGATTGAGCGGCGGAACCGGTGCCGACTCCGGCGCGCCCATCGCGTGCAGCGCGCCCGTCAGCCCAAGATAGTTGATATCATGCCCCGCCATCTGAGCCCATGGACCGTCCTGACCCCAACCCGTCATGCGCGCATAAATGAGCGTCTCGGGGCATTCCGAAGGGCCAAGACCCAGCCGCTCCATCACACCGGGACGAAATCCTTCGATCAACACGTCGCTCGCCGCAATCAAACGTCTTGCGGCCTCCAACCCGTCTGCATGTTTCAGGTTCAGCACAACAGACCTTTTGCCGCGCCGGTTGATGTCGGTGGGGTCCGCAGGCCCTGCAACCCGATCGACGGTGATGACATCCGCCCCCAAATCGGCAAGCAACTGCCCTGCAAGAGGTGCCGGTCCCAACCCCGAAAACTCCACGACTTTCAGTGATGTCAACGGTCCAGCCATCTGGTGCCCCCCATTTCCGTTACAGTCTCTGACCCTAGGGGGATGGTTCACCGCGTTCAAGCGCCGCCGGTGAAGGCATCCGCCGGACCCGGAAAATGAGTTCAGGCAAGCGGGCTCGACCCCAATCTGGCGCATGCTCAGCACATCCACGGCGTACCGGATGGCAATTCAGTCACACCGGCCGCATCGCAGGATACGGATGGCGACGGCTTTATCGAGCTGAGCAAAGAGGCCGCGACCTATGGTCCGATCGTGCTGTCGCTTACCGACGACACGGTATCGGGCCTTGGCGGTTTTCCCACAGCACCCGGTTGCGTGCTTGACGACAGTTTCGAAAACCCGTTGTTTGCCTCGAACCCCAGCTACAATATAGCCCTGCCGGTACTGGCTGGTGAAGTTCGGGCAGTGACGCCCGTGCCACTGCCAGCAGCGGGTCTGAAGTTGCTTGCAGGCCTCGGCGCGTTTGGCTCAGCCGCCGCCGAAGCGGAAAGAACGACCGGTCCCGCGCAACACGTGCGGGCGGCCACGCTGCCAGCTATCTCTAGTTCACGGATACGTTGGGTATATCCGCGGTCCCAAAGACGCGGCCGGTTGGCGCGTCGGTCGGTGATCCGCCCGGTGGTTCCTCGCTGACCCCAAGTGTCAGCGTCCCCTCGACAGCTGCAATCTCGGGTGGCAGTACCAACCGGACCGAAGCCCCCTCTGGCCATAATCCGACCGATTGCGCAGGCGCGCCTTCACCATGCGCCCAGACCTGCAGGATACGCCCTTCCGGTGCAGCCCCTGCGGTACGGGTCAGGAACACCTCGTTCGCCGTCTTGTCCACGACGGCCACGACGCGGAAATCATTCGTGTCGGATGCGATCTCGGCTGTGTACAAGGGGCCGGGCGAACGGACAGATACGCTGAATACCTGCCACGCCAAGGCGGCGGCCAAGGCCACAGATGCAGCTGTCGCGACACCCAGCCACGGGCCGACCCGATCCCAGAACGATTTCGTCGGCTGCATTGCCGGAAACATCCGCCGCATCAAAGCGCGTTTCACTGATGGCGCGGGATCAACGGGGGCCAGGTCTTCGGCCAAACTGGTCAGCCTCATGGTCCAGCCCTCGACCGCGCGAACAAAATCCTGATCGCTGTTCATCAAGGCGTTGGCACGCGCCAGATCCTCGCCCTCCAGAAGCCGCAGCGCGTATTCCGCGGCCAGCATATCCATTTCTTCGCGATCTGTTTCGCTGCTCATCGGGACATGCACTCCCTCAGGCTCATCAGGCCGCGCCGCAGCCAGGTGCGCATTGTATTCAGCGGCACGCCGAACCGTGCAGAGAGATCCTTGTAGCTGTCACCTTGCAAATAGGCACCCGTTATCGCGGCCCTGCTATCTTCTTCAAGCTCGGCAAAGCAATCTGCCAGACGCGCCGCCTCCGAAGCAGCCACTGCAGATTGTTCGGGGTTCAAACCGGCTGCCGGAAGAAACTCCACATATCGCCCCAGATCCGTTTCGGGACGGGTTGCACGCAACCGGTCAATCGCCGTATTGCGCGCGATCGTGATGAGCCACGACATCGGGCTGTAACCGTTTACGCGGTACCGGTCTGCATTCTTCCAAATTTTCACAAAGCTGTCTTGCATTGCATCCTCGGCACTTGCCCTTTGACCCAGGACACGCAAGCAAACAGCGAAAAGTTTCCCGGATGTAAGGTCATAGAGACGCCCGAACGCGGCAGTGTCGCCCAAAGCGAGCCGCCCGATCAATGTCTCTATTTCATTGTTTTCCAATATGATCCGCCGTTCTTCATGGTTGAAAAGCATCAAGGCGCTGCTGCCGCTCAAGGCGAGACTAAGGAGCACACTCCGGTATTTTGCAAACCTTAATTGGTGCCCGAAAAAATATACCCGCGACCCTGAAACTCTTGCCGACCGCGCTGCGTGTCTACCTGCAATGGCGTACAAGATGTACGTCAACCATCAACATGGAGAGACACATGAACAAACTCATTTCCGCCCTCGCAGTGACAATCGCGGCAACCAGTGCATACGCCGCAGGCCATGGCCCCGCGCCCATGATCGAAGGCACGGATCAGTCCGTCGAAAGCGGAAGCGTAAGTGCCGACATGGTCGTTGCCGGCGAAAACGGCTGGATGGTCGTTCACCGCACGGACGCCGGGATGAAACCGGGCCCAGTTGTCGGGTATGCCCCCCTGCGCATGGGTGAAAACATCGATGTCGCCGCGATACTCACCGAAGACGTCAAATCCGGCGATATGCTGATGTTGATGATTCACTCGGAGAAGGGTGGAACCATGACCGGCAGTTTCGAGTATACCTTAGGAGCCAAGGAAGATGGCCCTATCATGATTGACGACGAACTCGTCATGACGGTCATCTCGGCCAAATGATCCGACTGCGGCGCTCCTGCGATTAGAAGATTCGACTACGTTAATGAGGAACTGGAGCCTGCTGAGGAATGCGCCCGCATCTGTTCGCGGATCGCGGGCGCGATTAATCTGGAAAAGGCCCCCGAAACATTATTTCGGGGGCCCTTTTTTCTTCAGCAGTTTCGGCCGTGCAAAGCGGTCAGGTCAGCCCTTGACGGCCGCTGCCAGCGCTTCTTCGAAGATCGCGAGGCCTTCGTTCAGGATCTCGTCGCTTGCCGTCAGCGGCACCATTACGCGCACCGCATTCCCGTACATTCCGCACGACAGTAGCAGCAGACCACGCTTCAGCGCATGGGCGATAATGCTCTTGGTCAACTCGGCATCCGGTTTGGCGCTATCGAAATCGGTCACAAACTCCACCGCGACCATCGCACCCAGCCCACGAATGTCCCACATCCGGAAGGGTGCCGTGCGTGCGCCAATCTCGGCAAAGCGTGCCTTGAGGTGTTCGCCCATGTCGAGCGACCGCTGCAACAGATCCTCGTCCTCGATCGCATCAATCGCCGCCAATGCTGCCGCACAAGCCACGGGGTTGCCGCCGTAGGTGCCGCCCAGACCGCCCGGATCCATCGCGTCCATCACGTCGGCGCGTCCGATGACACCGGCCAGCGGATAGCCGCCCGCCATGGATTTCGCCACGGTGATGAGGTCAGGCACGACGCCTGAATGTTCGATGGCGAACCATTTGCCGGTCCGGCCAAAGCCCGCCTGAACCTCGTCCGCGATCAACAGGATACCGTGCTGATCGCAGATTTCGCGCAGGGCAGTCATCATTTCGAACGGAACGGGAGTATATCCGCCTTCGCCCAGTACCGGTTCGATGATGATTGCCGCGACCCGCTCGGGCTGGGCATCTGTCTTGAACAGGTTCTTCAGGCCGATCAGGGCATCCTCGACGGTGATTCCGTCACGCACGGAGGGGAATGGCGCGCGAAATACGTCCGCCGGGAAGGGACCGACATTCATCTTGTACGGCGAGACCTTGCCCGTCATGCCGAGCGTCAGCAGCGTCCGACCGTGATAGGCACCGGTGAAGGCGATAACGCCGGGACGCCCCGTTGCAGCGCGCGCAATCTTGACCGCGTTCTCCACCGCTTCAGCACCTGTCGTCACCAGCAACGTCTTTTTCGGCGCATTGCCGGGGGCCAGCGCGTTCAGACGCTCTGCCAGCTCAACGTATGGCGCGTATGGAACGACCTGAAACGAGGTATGCGTGTAATGATCTTCCTGCGCCTTCGCAGCTTCGATCACGCGCGGGTGCCGGTGACCTGTGTTCAACACGCCAATGCCGCCGACAAAATCGATGTAGCGGTTGCCCTCGACATCCCAAAGCTCTGCGTTCTCCGCATATTTTGCATAGATCGGAGCGGCAGAGGCTACGCCGCGCGGAACGGCCGCGTCACGGCGCGCGCGCAAGTCGGCATTGCTGGCCGAAGCCACCAGCGCGTCCTTGACAACCGCGATCTGCGACTTTTGTTTGGAAGGGGATTTACGGATGGATTTCTTGGCAGTCGTAGACATGGCAGACTCCTGTTTTAAAAAGGCGTTTAAAATACCCCTGAGGTTGTTTAATTTAATTGTCAATAATCATCTTTTCTCCTAAGGAAAAACTGGGGCCCTTCGGCCAATTATCGCAAGGCAGCACGTGGACATCGGTGACAGGCTAAAAACGATCCGCAAAACCCGTGGGCTGTCGCAACGCGAACTGGCCGCGCGGGCCGGATTGACCAACGGAACGATCTCACTGATCGAAAAGAACCGGACAAGCCCGTCCGTCGCGTCGCTCAAGAGTCTGCTGGACGCGATTCCGATCAGCATGGCGGAGTTTTTCGCGACCCTTGAGGAAAACGACACGCCCAAGGTCTTCTACGCCCCCGACGAATTCACGGAACTGGCCGCCCGCACCCCGGGTCAGGTTTCCCTGCGGCAACTGGGCAATGCTCAGCAACATACCCTTCAGGTCTTGCACGAATCCTATCCGCCGGGTGCCGACACCGGTCCCGAACTGATTGAACACGATGGCGAAGAAGCAGGCGTCGTCATCAGCGGACGCATCGAATTGACGGTTGGCGACCGTACCGCCACGCTGGAAACCGGGCATGGCTACATTTTTGACAGCCGCCTGCCGCACCGGTTCCAAAACACCGGCGATACGGTCTGCGTCATTGTCAGTGCCTGCACGCCGCCTTCTTTCTAGAGCCTTCTGTCATTCATTGGTCTGGGTTGGCACAGCCCCTGTCCGCCTGTCGATCTGCGCATTCAGCGCCGCCCCCAGCAGCACGAGGAAGCTGCTGATCCAAAGCCAGACAAGCATCGCGATCACCGCACCGATAGACCCATAGACCTGATTGTAACTCCCGAAATTCTTCACGTAGTAAGAAAACCCGATGGAAACCAGCGCCCAGCTAAGCACGGCGAAAACGGACCCGATCGTAATCAGCCTGTAGCGCTTGTGTCTTCGGTTGGAGCCGAACCGGTACAGGACGCTGAGCCCCCCCAGCAGCACAAGAATGGCAATTGTCCACCGCACCACGTCCGCGACAAAATTGCCTAATGGTCCAAGCGGCAGGAACGCCAGCACGACCGGAGCCACAACCACCGTCAGCAAGGCGACGATCCCGACAGCGACCAACGAAATCGTCAGCAACAATGCCCGCGCATAATGCCGTGCGGCACCCCGGTTCCGTTCGTCCTGGACGGCATTCAACCCGATCATCAGCGCGCCGACACCCGCACGCGCGGACCAAAGTGCCGCAAGCAAGGATATGATACTGGCCCATCCCAGCTTATCGGAACTCGTGCTGACGAGCGTGACCACCTGTTTGTTGATGATTTCGTAGACGTCATTTGGCAGCAGGCCCCGCATCTGTTCCAATTGCGCGACCACGACCGCCGGGTTTGCTATCAAACCGAAAATTGCGATCAGCGCCGCGAGGGCGGGAAAAATCGACAGCATCACGAAAAACGCGACTCCGGCAGAGATCAGCGGCATATTCGTTTCGGTGATTTTTACGAAGCTGCCTTTGATCGCTGCCCAATATAGCGCGAATGATGATTCCTGCTGCATTATCTTCGCCTTCCCACGGGTTCGTTCAACACAGCACGCTGCACCGGCGCGCGCAACAAGGGGCCGGAAATATTTCGATTTTTGAGGTGAAATCACCTTGCACGGCCCAAACGATCCGCAATGATGCGACGGTCGGGACAAAGGACAACAGCATGACCCATTTCGCCCCCCCATTGATGCAAGACATCCGCAGCCGCTTTGCCCATGTGGACAGCTGCCCGTTTCAGGGGCCGCGGATATTTTTCGAGAACGCGGGGGGTGCGCTCACGTTGAATTCGGTCGTGGCCACCTCGGGAAAGTTTGCGGCGATTCCCGACAACCAGGGCCGCGACAACCCGGCAGCCAAAGCGCTGGTCGAGATCATCCGTCAGGCCAAGCAAGACATGCACAGGTTTTTCGGCGCATCCACAGGCCAGTTCTTTGTCGGCGAAAGCGGAACAGAGCTGTCGTTCCGTCTGATTCGCACGGCGATCATGGGGACGCCCGACGGCAGCGTCATCGGCAGTTCCGTAGAGCATCCCGCCTCGCGAAGCGCCGCGTTGCATTGGGCAAAGATGGCGGACAAAAGCTACATCAACGTGCAGCATGACAATGCCACGGGCGGCGTCACCGCCGAAGCCTATGCCGCGCTGATGACGCCGGACGTGCGCGTGGCCACGATCCTGCATACCTCTCCCGTCACCGGGATCGCCAATGATGTGGCCGCCATTGCTGCTGCTGTCCGCGCGGTGTCGCCGGACGCGGTCATCTTTGTTGACGGCATTCAGCACGCAAGCCACGGACGGATCGACATCGACGCTTACGATATCGACGGCTATGTCGTGTCGCCCTACAAGGTATTTTCCCGGCACGGATACGGCGTGGCATGGGCATCTGATCGCCTGTCGTCCCTGCCGATCGAGACGCTCAAGGACGGGCCTGAAGGCAATTGGGAAATGGGCACCCGCGACACCGGGGCCTATGCCACCTTCTCTGACGTGGTTGCCTATTTCGATTGGCTCGGCAGCGACGCCAAGACCCCGCGCGCGCGCATCGAAGCTGCGGGCAAAGCGATCCACGAACACGAACACTTCCTCACCCAAGCTCTGATCCATGGCACCGGCAACCTGCCCGGCCTGGCCGAATTGCCGGGCGTTACGATCCTTGGCGGCATCGACAATCCCGGCCGCGAGGGTCTGGTCTGTTTCGCGCTCGACCACGTGCCAGCAGCAGAGATCGTGACCAAGCTGAACGATCAGGGCATCCGGACCCACATCCGAAAGGCTGACCATTATTCCGGCAATATCCTCACACCCCTCGGATTGGACGCCGCAGTCCGCGTGTCGCTTTGCCACTACAACACGCTCGAAGAAGTTTCCGCCCTGCTGGCCGCGATGAAAGACTTCGCTTAGGATGATCTCATGACACATCTCTCCGACGCCATCGCTCAGAAACGCGACGATCTCGTTGCGCTTACACAAGACCTCATCCGCATCCCCACGCTGAACCCCCCCGGGCAGGACTATCGCGCGATCTGCGAATATCTTGATCGCCGTCTGAAAGCGCACGGGTTCGAGACGGAGCTGATCCGCGCCCACGGGACGCCCGGAGACAGCGCAAAATATCCCCGATGGAACATCGTCGCCCGTCGGTCCGGTACGCACAAAGGCGACTGCGTGCATTTCAACAGCCACACCGATGTCGTCGAGGTCGGCCACGGCTGGACGACCGACCCTTTCGGCGCGGAACTCAAGGACGGCAAGATCTATGGTCGCGGTGCCTGCGACATGAAAGGCGGGCTCGCCGCATCAATCATCGCAGCCGAAGCATTCATCGAAACGCATCCGGAATTCGCCGGTGCTATCGAGATTTCCGGCACGGCGGACGAAGAATCCGGCGGCTATGGCGGCGTCGCCTACCTTGCGGAAAAAGGCTATTTCGATCCCGCGCGGGTTCAGCATGTCATCATTCCGGAACCTCTCAACAAGGACCGCATCTGTCTTGGACACCGCGGCGGCTGGTGGGCGGAAATCGAGACCAAGGGCGAAATTGCGCACGGCTCCATGCCCTTTCTCGGGGATTGCGCAGTGCGGCACATGGGTGCGGTTCTTAGTGAATTCGAGTCCAAACTCTTTCCCGCAATGGCATCGCGTACCACGGATATGCCGGTCGTCCCCGAAGGCGCGCGAAGCTCCACCATGAACATAAACTCGATCCACGGCGGCCAGCGGGAAAACGACGCCGATTTCGACGGCCTGCCAGCCCATTGTGTCCCTGACAGTTGCCGAATCGTGATCGACCGCCGTTTTCTGGTCGAAGAACCGCTCGACCAGGTTCGTGATGAGGTCACTGCCCTTCTGGAAGGTCTGCGCACCAGCCGCGCCGATTTCGAATATGTACTGACGGAACTGAACAGCGTTCTGCCCTCGATGACCGACCGTGATGCACCTGTCGTCCAGACGGTCGCCCGCGCGATACAGGACGTGATGGGCAAAGCGCCCCAATATGTCGCGTCGCCCGGCACCTACGACCAAAAACATATCGACCGCATCGGCAAGCTGAAGAACTGCATAGCCTATGGCCCCGGTGTGCTTGAATTGGCTCATAAACCCGACGAATGGATCGGCGTCGAAGACATGATCGACAGCGCCAAGGTCATGGGTGCCGCGTTGGAGACGCTACTGCTCCCCAAAAATTAGCGCCTGTATCTGTCAGGCGCTCTGAGACGCGCCGGTTTGGCAAACGCGCTATCTAGCCAGATTGCGCGCCAGCGGCTAGCCTTCGAATAATGACAAAGGGGAGACCACCGTGAAACTCATTCGACACCTTCTGATTGGCACCGCCACCGCTGCTCTCGTAGCTGGAAGCGCGTTGGCAAAGGACGATATCACCGTTGCAATGCAGCTTGAGCCGCCGCATCTCGATCCGACCAGCGCCGCAGCCGGGGCTATCGATTCGGTTCTCTATTCGAATGTGTTCGAGGGGCTTACCCGCTTCATGGGCGACGGTTCCGTCGTGGCGGGTCTCGCGAAAAGCTGGGAAATCAGCGACGACGGGACGGTCTATACTTTCAAGCTCCGCGACGGCGTAACTTTCCACGACGGCACCACGATGGACGCCGAAGACGTGGTGTTCACCCTTGATCGCGCCCGCGCCGAGGACAGCGTGAACGCGCAAAAGGCGCTCTTTGACGGCATCACATCGGTCGAGGCGGTCGACCCGCAAACAGTCAAGGTGACGTTGGACAAACCTAACGGTCAGTTCCTCTTCAACCTGGCATGGGGCGATGCAGTGATCGTGGCACCTGAATCCATCGACCAGATCAAACAGACACCTATCGGGACGGGTGCCTTCAAATTCGACAGCTGGACGCAGGGCGACAACATCAAACTGTCCCGCAACCCCGCTTATTGGGGAACGCCTGCCAACCTCGCGGATGTGACATTCAAATTCATCTCCGACCCGACCGCCGCTTTTGCGTCCGTTATGGCCGAAGACGTCGACGTCTTCAGTGGCTTTCCCGCCCCGGAGAACCTACCGCAGTTCGAAGCCGACCCGCGCTTTCAGGTGCTCGTCGGGTCGACCGAGGGCGAGACGATTCTCGCGATGAACAACAAGGTCGCCCCCTTCGACAACATCAAGGTTCGCCAAGCTGTCGCTCGTGCCATCAACAGACAGGCAATCATCGACGGTGCCATGTTCGGTTATGGCACGCCCATCGGGACGCATTTCGCACCGCATAATCCTGCTTATGTTGACCTTACCGGGCAAAGCGTCTTTGATCCCGAAAAATCCAAAGCGCTCCTGGCCGAAGCAGGGTTTCCGGACGGATTTGAAACAACGCTGTACCTTCCGCCGCCGTCTTATGCCCGTCGCGGGGGCGAAATCATCGCGTCGCAACTGGCCGAGGTGGGGATCACTGCCAACATCACAAACGTCGAATGGGCGCAGTGGCTGGAATCGGTCTTCAAGGGCAAGGATTTTGGTCTGACCATCGTGTCCCATACCGAACCTATGGACATCGGCATCTACGCCAATCCGGACTACTATTTCCAATACGACAACCCGGAATTTCAGGCACTGATGACCAAACTGAACGAAACGACGGATCCTGAAACCCGCAACACGCTTATGGCAGACGCGCAGCGCATGATCGCGGATGATTACGTGAACGGATATCTGTTCCAACTTGCCGCTCTTTCGGTGGCAAAAACAGGCGTGCAGGGGCTGTGGTCCAACGCACCGACACAGGCAACGGACCTGACAGGCGTCAGCTGGGCTGACTGATCCCATAACAGGCTCCCGCAGCACGCGGGAGCCTGTTTTCCGATTTGGCTTCGCTTTATGACACACGAAAAAGCGCGGACACTCTCGTATCCGCGCTCATCATTAAGCATCAGTGCCAATTAGCGTGTGCCGAACTGGCCTGCTGCGGCTTCGGTAACCATCGCATCCCAGTTGCGCGAACAAGTCCGGTTCAGAACGCGGATTTCTTCGGCAAAACGAGTAAGGTCATCGTCGGCGTTTGCAATAGTGGTCGCCGTGGCGGAACCTTCGGAAACTGCCGAGTTGCTTTCCTCGGCCGTCGTACCGATCGAGTCGTCTGTCGCCGTGGCCGTGCCTTCGGTTGGCTGCGCGTTGTCATTCAACTCTGCAATTGCCATGACCGCGACCTTGTCACGCTCGGCACCGTTCAATTGATTGTATTGCTCGCAAGTCATGGAATTCAGGTCCATGTGAGCAGCCGCGAATGCCGGCGAGGATACAGATGCTGCTGCCAAAACGGCTGCGACGGCGGTGGTCTTAAAGAAATTTGTCATGTTTATTCTCCAGTAGTCTAGTTTGTCGTTGCAGGAACAACGCGACATTTCAAAGATGGTTCCACGACAGCGATCATGATCGAAATTCTCATGTCTTTTGAATTCGCTCAGGGATATTGACGTCCGCTCTGGACCGCACCGCAACACATGCCTAATCTCGCAGGAATGTTGCGCTATGCCCTCAAACGTATCTTTTCGTTGGCCATCAGCCTCGTCATCGCGTCGCTGGTAATTTTTGGCGTGATCGAAGTGGCACCGGGCGATCCCGCTTCGTTCATGCTTGGCATGAATGCGCAACCGGAAACCCTGGCCGCGCTGCGCACAGAATTGGGTCTGGATGTCCCGAAACTCGAACGCTACCTGGCCTGGACCTCCGGCATGCTGATGGGTGATTTCGGCACTTCCTATACGTACCGCACGCCGGTTTCCGAAATGATCGGTGCGCGTTTGTGGGTGTCGCTGCCGCTCGCACTTTACGCGCTGACACTGTCAACGCTGATCGCGTTCCCGGCTGGCATCTACGCTGCTGCGCGGCGCGGACAGGCAGGCGATATCGGGGTCATGGGTGCCACGCAACTGGGTGTCGCCGTGCCAAACTTCTGGTTCGCGATGATGCTGGTCCTGATCTTTGCGATCAATCTGCGCTGGTTTTCTGCCGGGGGTTTCGTCGGATGGGACGAAGGGCTGTTTGCGGGTCTGCATTCGCTGACCCTGCCCGCCATCGCCCTTGCCCTGCCGCAAGCTGCCATTCTTGCGCGGGTCATGCGGTCCTCGCTGCTTGATGTGCTGGGCGAAGATTTCATGCGCACGGCCCGCGCCAAGGGGCTGACTGCACGCCAGGCCCTGTGGCGGCACGGTGTGCGCAACGCGCTGATCCCCGTACTGACCATCATCGGGCTGCAATTCTCCTTCCTTCTCGCGGGGTCGATCATCATCGAACAGGTGTTCTACCTTCCCGGCCTCGGTCGACTGGTGTTTCAATCCATCTCTGCGCGGGACCTCATTGTCGTGGAATCTGTGGTCATGCTGCTGGTTTTTTCCGTCATCCTGGTGAACTTCCTCGTCGATCTAGCCTACGCCGCAGTGGACCCGCGCCTGAGGTCCCGCGCATGACCCGCAACCTTGTTTTTGGTGGCATGCTGACTGCAGTGTTCGTCTTTGCGGCGCTTTTGTCCTTCGTTTGGACACCGTTCGATCACACGGCCCTGAACATTCCGGAAAAACTGCAACCGCCGAACATGAAGCGTCTTCTGGGAACGGACCATTTTGGCCGGGACATTCTCAGCATGATCATGGTCGGTGCGCGCACATCCATTGCCGTGGCGCTAGTGGCCGTTGGCATTGGCATGGGTCTGGGGATCCCGCTGGGCCTTTGGGCTGCGGCGCGGCGCGGCAGTTGGCTGGACGAGATCATCATGCGCGGCAATGACCTTGTTTTTGCGTTTCCGTCTCTCGTCATCGCCATCCTGATCACGGCGATTTTCGGCGCGGGTGCCGTGAATGCGATCATTGCGATCGGTATTTTCAACATCCCCGTATTCGCCCGTATCACCCGTGGCGCTGCTCTGAGCTTGTGGGAGCGCGAATTCATCCTTGCCGCGCGGGTCGCCGGAAAATCCGCCGCGCGTATCTCGGCGGAACATATTCTGCCGAACGTCACCAACCTGCTGATCGTGCAGGGCACCATCCAATTCAGCCTTGGCATTCTGGCCGAGGCGGGCCTCAGCTATGTCGGGCTTGGCGCGCAACCGCCAACACCGTCATGGGGCCGCATGCTGGCGGATGCACAAACGATGGTCAGTATCGCGCCTCACATGGCACTGATGCCCGGCTTTGCCATCATCCTCACGGTGCTGGGGCTGAACCTGATGGGCGACGGCCTGCGTGACTACCTCGACCCGCGTCTGAGGGTGGCGCGCATATGACGCTGCTCAGCCTCCAAAATCTGAACATGTCAATCCATGAGTTCCCGATTCTGAAGGGCGTAACATTTGACATAGCCGCAGGCGAAATTATCGCCGTCACTGGTGAGAGCGGGTCGGGCAAATCCATGACGGCCCTTGCCGCGATGCAGTTGCTACCCAAAGGGGCCAGCATCACGGGCCGCATTATGTTGGGGGACCGGGATCTCTGCAAGCTTACCGAATCCGAGCTTTGCAATATTCGCGGCAACGACATCGGAATGGTGTTTCAGGAACCGATGACCGCCCTCAATCCGGTTAAATCCATCGGCGCACAAGTGGCCGAGACGATCCTGATCCACACAAAAACCACCAAATCCGAAGCCTTTGCACAGGCGGCGCAGACCCTCGAACGGGTTGGCCTGCCCAACGACAGGTATCCGCTGTCGCGCTTTCCACATGAACTATCCGGCGGCCAGCGGCAGCGCGTCGTCATCGCAATGGCGATCGCATTGCAGCCCCGTCTGCTGATTGCCGACGAACCGACGACGGCGCTGGACGTGACCACCCAGGCGCAGATCCTCGATCTGTTGGAAAGGCTTGCGCGCGAAGACGGGATGGGTCTGATGATGATAACCCATGATCTGGCCGTCGTGGCCGACATGGCCGACCGTATCGTCGTCATGCGCAATGGCGAAGTCGTGGAGCTTGGCGAAACACAGGCGCTGCTCAAAGAGATGCGTCACCCCTATACCCGAATGCTGTTTGCCGCTTCGGGTCATCAAGTGACCCTGCCCGCGCCACCGCCTCCCGCACCGCTGCTGGAGGTCAATAGCGTATCACGCGATTACCGCACCCCGCGTCTGACGCTTTTCGGCGCGCCGGGCAGTTTCCGCGCGGTGGACGATGTCAGCTTCACGCTGAACCGCGGTGAACGCCTAGGCCTTGTGGGGGAAAGCGGCTGCGGCAAATCCACCCTGACGCGGGCAATCCTCGGGCTGGAACAGATCCAGCACGGCACCATTACGCTGGGCGGGGAGCCAGTCTTTACCGGCACCAAACCCAACCTCGCCGTACGCCGGCGCATGCAGGTGGTATTCCAGGACCCCTTCGGCAGCTTCAATCCACGCCACCGCGTCGACCGCCTGATTACGGAACCATTTCATCTGCTGCCCGACCCGCCTGAAGGTGCCGACCGCGTGCGCGCGATCGACGAAGCCCTTCAAGCTGTTGGGCTGACGCCACGGGACGCTCACAAATATATCCACGAATTCTCGGGCGGCCAGCGCCAGCGCATTGCCATTGCGCGCGCGCTAATCATCCGGCCGGACCTCATTCTTTTTGACGAAGCGGTCAGCGCGCTCGACGTTTCCGTGCGTGCGCAAATCCTCGATCTCCTGGCAGAGCTTTGCGCCGCCTATGATCTGACCTATCTGTTCATCTCTCACGACCTTAGCGTGGTGCGCACCGTCACCGACCGCGTTTTGGTGATGAAATCCGGCAAGATCGTTGAACAGGGTGCCACCGAAGACGTATTCACCAACCCGCAACACCCCTATACCCGCGCCCTCATCGACGCGGCACCTGTGCTTCCGCAACTGAAACATTCAGCATGACGCGCCTGACTATTACCCAGATCCCCGAGACCCGCCGCGCCGAGCTTGACGCGATCGCCCGAAGCTACTTTGCCGAAGTACTGCCGGACGGCCCCCCCTATGTACCTGTCACACTGGACAGCTACTGGCGCGAAAGGGGACGTCATCCCTATCTTATCGAATTCGGGACCGAGCCAATCGGTTTTGCCCTTGTCTGGACGCACGGGGACGGGACGCATGAGCTTGCGGAATTCACGATACGGCCTGAGTGGCGGCACCGCGGTTTCGGGACGGACGCGGCAGAAATGATCTTTCTTGCATTGGGTGGCGACTGGATGCTCGGGGTATCATCTGAGCCACCCGGCGCGCTGACATTCTGGCAGCACTGTCTGGACACCATCGAAGCAGCGCATGAAGTAAACGAAGGCCCACCGAAACACGCCGCTCAATCAGGCTGCCTTACCTTCAGAATAGCGAGATGACGTATGGCCAATTCCAAAAGGCGAATCCCATGACCCCCGGACCCCGCAATAGCATCACGGATGTCACCGGGTTGCGTGTTGGCAACGCCCAGGACGACGCGCTCAAATCCGGTACCACCGTTCTTGTCGGCGACGTGCCGTTTACCACGTCAGTCCACGTCATGGGCGGCGCGCCCGGAACCCGCGAAACCGACCTTTTGGCACCTGACAAATCTGTCCCCGCTGTCGATGCGCTAGTGTTATCCGGCGGCTCTGCCTTCGGGCTGGATGCCTGTTCGGGCGTCGTGGATGGCCTGCGCGCGGCGGGGCGGGGGTTTGCGGTCCACGATATGCGGATCCCACTGGTACCGGGCGCGATCCTTTTTGACCTGGTCAACGGTGGCGACAAAAGCTGGATCGACAACCCGTACCGTGCGCTTGGACGCGCTGCGTTTGACGCCGCAAGTACCGATTTTGACATTGGCAGCGTTGGCGCAGGAACGGGGGCCATGACCGCGATGGTCAAAGGCGGCCTTGGGACAGCCTCGCTGGTGTTGCCGGACGGCACGACCGTCGCGGCGCTTGTGGGGGTAAATCCGGTGGGTGCCGTGACCACACCGGGAGACCGCCATTTCTACGCCGCCCCGTTCGAGCTGAACGGCGAATTCGGCGGCGTCGGACCAGATCCCGCGTCTGGCCTCGGGCTTACCCTTGATAGCCGCAAGGCCACCGGCATCGCTGCCGGGGCCAACACCACGATAGCCATTGTCGCCACCGATGCGGCATTGACCAAAGCGGAATGCCACCGGATCGCCACAGCAGCGCATGACGGCATCGCGCGCGCCACGGTTCCGGCGCATACACCCAATGACGGCGACCTCGTCTTTGGGGTTTCGACGGGCACCCGAACGCAAGGCAACGTCATGCTGATCGGGCATGCCGCCGCCTTGTGCCTCAGCCGTGCCATCGCCCGCGGCGTGTTTGCCGCAACGCCCGCGCCGGGTGATCTGTTGCCTTGCTGGAGCACTTTGAATGCCTGACCTCGAACTGCCCGAAGTCACGCTCCATTACGAGATCGGCGGCTCCGGTCCGCCGCTTCTGATGATCGCGGGCATGATGAGCGACAGCGCAAGCTGGATACCGCTGCTTCCGCTGCTGCAAGATCACTTTACCCTGATCCGGCCCGACAATCGCACGACGGGGCGGACCACGCCTTGGGACGCGCCAGCCTCGGTCGATCACTTTGCGCAGGACTGCGCGTCGCTTCTTGACCATCTGGACTGCGGCCCGGCGCATGTTGTGGGTCATTCGCTGGGTGGCCTGATCGCCTTGCGCCTCGCCAGATGCACTCCAGACCATGTCGCCACTGTGACGCTTGCAGCTTCTGCGCCGATGCGCCTGTCCCGCAACGTCGCGCTGTTCGAGACGCTGCTTGACATCCGACGCAGCGACGCTGCCGAAGACACTTGGCTTCGCGCCCTTTTTCCGTGGCTTTTCGCGCCCGCCGCTTATGATCTACCCGGTGCCGTGGACCAGGCACTTGCCGCGTCACTTGCCTATCCTTATGCGCAATCAACCGAAGCCATGGCGCACCAGCTTGCCGCTTTGCGAAGCTACAAAGCGGAAGATCCCGCCGGCATCGCCTGCCCGGTTCAAGCGCTTCTGGCCGAAGACGACCTGTTGATTCCGCGCGCGGCCGCGCAGGCATCTCTGGGCATAACTGCGACACATGCGATACCTGATGCGGGTCATTCGATCCACTGGGACGCACCACAAGCAGTCGCACGCCACCTCATCGACTTCATCAACGGAGCCACCCATGACACCTGATCTCTATGGCCTGCCCGTAACCACCGACAACGAGGCAACCCTTCAAGGCATCAACGACTTCATTCACGGGTTTATCGCCTATCAACCCAAGGCGACTGGCATCATGGCCGCCGCCGATGCGGATCCCGATTGTGCGCTGGCGAACGCCTATGCCGCGATGCTCTGGATGTTTCTCGAAGCGCCGGTGGCACCGCAAAAGGCGGCCCCCTATCTTGCCCGCGCCAAAGCTGCGGCAAGCGACGCGTCCCCGCGCGAACAGCTTAGCATCCAAGCCGTCGAAGCCTGGATCGGCGAGGACATTCCGGCGCTCTTGCAGCTGTCCGAGACCGCTGCACGGGACCACCCACGTGACATGGTCATGCTTAAGCTCGGACAATATCACAGCTTCAACATCGGCGACGCGCCTACCATGCTGCGCCTCGCGCTCACGACTCTGCCGCAGGCTGGCGACATTGCCTATACGCACAGCATGGTGGCGTTCGGGTATGAACAATGCCACCTGCTTGACCGCGCGGAGACCGCGGCACGGCAGGCGATGGCTTTGCAACACGACGACGCATGGGCGCATCACGCGCTTGCGCATGTCATGCTGACGCAAGGACGCGTCGATGAGGGCGCGGAGTTTCTTGAAAGCGTGGCCGACACATGGGCAGGGCTCAACAGCTTCATGCGCAGCCACAATTGGTGGCATCTCGCGCTGTTCTACCTCAGCCAGGGTCGGCACGATGATGTGCGCGCGGCTTATGACGCGCATGTCTGGGGCCTGGCCAAGGATTACAGCCAGGACCAGGTCGGTGCGGTTTCCCTGTTGGCGCGGATGGAATTCGCGGGCGTCGATGTGGGCGACCGATGGGGGGACGTGGCCGATCATGTCGCCGCACGGGGCGTCGATATGGTCAATCCGTTCCTCACGCTGCAATATCTCTACGCGCTGGGCCGCACAGGTCGACTGGAGGCCGACGCGCTGATCGACGCGGTCCGCGCTCGGGCAGAGGACACATCACGCCACGATCACAGCATCTGGTGCGATGTGGCGTTGCCAGCTGCGATAGGGGTCCTCGCGCATACCCGTGGCGACTGGGATACCGCGATCACGCAGTTGTCCCGCGCGCTTCCACGTATGTCGGAATGCGGCGGCAGCCACGCCCAGCGCGACCTGTTCGAGCAGATACATCTGGATGCTCTCGTCCGCGCCGGTCGTGCGTCTGCCGCGCAACAGGTACTGGAAATGCGCCGGACCTATGACCCCGACGGCGTGCCGCTCAACCTGCTTTTGTCTGATATCTATACCCGAACCGGTCTGCCCGTCCTCGCGTCGGAGGCGCGCGCCCGTGCAGAAATGACGCGGTCGGCCCATAGCATTTGACGGGGTGGCTTTCGCGACCGGACGACCCCGTCTAAGCTCGGGGAAACGATGCCAACAATCGAAAGACAAGACCGATGAGCGATGAACAACAATGGTACTACGCTGTTGACGGTGCCTCGCAGGGGCCGATTGGTCAGACGGAATTCGACACGCTGATCGCCAACGGCACGATCCGACCGAATACGCTGGTCTGGCGCGAAGGTATGGACGACTGGCTGCCCCTCGGGCAGATGCCCGGTGCCTCGATTCCGGCCCTGCCACCACGCGCGCCTTCTTTTGGCGGCGATAACCCTGCACGCGACGACGCATCGACCTTCATAGGCGCGCTCAAGGACGGCTTGTCGCGCTATGTCGATTTCAGAACCAGATCGAACAGGCCGCAATACTGGTACTTTTTCCTATGGACCCTGATCATCGGCCTGCTCAGCAGCATTCTTGATAGCATTCTGGGCACCGGGACGGCGGAAGGGGGCGGCATCATCAACGGGCTCTCGTCGCTGGCGCTGCTGCTGCCTTCGCTTGCCGTCGCGGTTCGCCGCCTGCACGATACGGGGCGCACCGGCTGGTGGCTGCTTCTTATTATTGTTCCGATCATCGGTTGGATCGTGCTGCTGGTGTTCTACTGCCTCAAAGGCGAAGAGCATCCGAACAGATGGGGTAACCCCCCAGCCTAGTCGGCATCCGGTTGATTGGCGGGAATTGCGGATTCGAGCGCTGGAATCGCCATGCAAGCCTCATGGATACGCGCGATGGTCGGATAATCATCCACCGTCACGCCAAATCGACCGTTGTTCAGAACCTGGGCATAAAGACACAGATCGGCCAGCCCGACCGTATCCCCGTGGCAGAACTGTCCGGTCTCGGGCTCCCCGGTCAGCCGCGCCTCCAGTGCCTGCATCCCGGCACGCGACCATTTGGCAAACCACGCGGCCTTGCCGTCCTGATCCACCCCGTATTCGGTTTCCAGATGTTTGAGAATGCGCAGGTTGTTTACCGGATGCACATCAAGCGCAATGATATGCGCAAGGCTTCGTACCCGCGCACGGCCCCACGCATCCGCCGGCAGGAGCGGCGGTTCGGGATACACCTCATCCAGCCATTCGATGATCGCCAGACTTTGTGGCAATGCCCCTTCGGCGGTCACCAGCGTCGGCACCAACCCTTGCGGGTTCAGTGCCAGATGCTCCGCGCTCGCCTGCTCGCCCTTGAGTAGGGATAGCGGGAAATAGTCGTAGGACGGCCCCTTGAGGTTCAACGCCGCCCGCACGCGCACCGATGTTGACGACCGGAAATAGCTGTACAGCCCGAAGTCGCTCACGCCCGCGGCCCGATCGTGACCTCGAACGTTCCAACACCGTCAACACCGCCAGTAATCACGTCCCCGGCGACGATAGCACCGACACCGGCGGGTGTGCCGGTCATCACGATGTCGCCGGGTGCCAACGTCATTGAATGGCTCAGGATCGACACATGCTCGCGCACGGACCAGATGAGATCTGCAATGTCAGCGTCCTGTTTGACCTCACCGTTCACCGCCAGCCAGATCCGGGCGGACTCGACGCTTGGCACCTCGGCAATCGGGACGATGGGCGCGATGGGCGCTGACTGGTCGAACGCCTTGCCCCAATCCCAAGGGCGGCCCATGTCCTTGGCTTCCTGCTGCAAGTCACGGCGCGTCAGGTCCAATCCCACGGAAGCGCCCCAGATGTAGTCCATCACATCCGCTTCGGCTATCTCCGATCCGCCCTTGCCAATGGCGATGACAAGTTCGACCTCGAAATGCAGGTTTTCCGTAAGCTTGGGATAAGCGACGGTGCAGGGTGTGTCCAAAGCAGCATCGGCAGGCTTGGTGAAAAAGAACGGTGCCTCACGGGTCGGGTCCTTGCCCATCTCGCGCGCATGCGCCTCGTAGTTGCGGCCCACGCAGAAAATACGCCGGATCGGAAACCTGTCCTGAGTGCCTTTGACGGCCAGACTGGCCTGTTGTGGTGCGTCGAATACGTAGCTCATTGATTGCCTCTTTGTTCGCGGAAAAGACCCAGCTTTTCCTGTATTGGTCTGTCGGAATAGGAAAACAGGACGGTGTCCTCCTCCGCTTCCAGTTTCAACTCATGCCAGCTTGGTACGACGAAAACATCGCGCGGACCGAACTCGATGATCTGGCCGCGGATGTGCGCGCGGACTTTTCCCTCGACGCCGACATAGACCGTGGCGTCCGTGGATCTTGTCTGCGCGCCGCTGAACCCTTTGGGCAAAAGCTGCAGGCAGGTCCCGATCGTCGGCATCGCCCAGTCCCCGTTCACCGGATTGATATAGCGCATCTTCAACCCGTGACAGGGATCCCATTCCTCGGTTCGCCGCATCTGCTCTAGCGCGTCGCGCGACCGTGCATAGGGGTAATTGAAGATCGGCGAAGCGGGCTTGGCGCGCTCGTATCCCAGGGGCATCATGTTGGCCCCGTAGCGTGCCGCGCTGTCATTCTGGGGCCGCGTGATCGGTTGCTGGTCCTCGCCATAGCCTTCGGCGAAACTGGCATCGAAGAATTGCACGACTGGAATATCCAATCCATCCAGCCAGAATATGGGTTCGTCCGTCGTGTTGCCGTGATCGTGCCATTCCCAGTTGGGCGTGATGACGAAATCGCCGAACTGCATCTCGGTCTTTTCACCACCGACTGCCGTGAATCCGCCGCTGCTTTCCAAGACGAAACGCAACGCCGACTGTGTATGCCGGTGCGCCGGTGCCACCTCGCCGGGCATCACACATTGCACACCGCAATAAAGGCTGGTTGTCACTTTGGACGACCCCTTCAAGCCGGGGTTCTCCAGAATAAGCACCCGCCGCTCAGCTTCCTTGGCGGTAATCAATCCCGCCGCCTCGATCAGCCGGGACCGGACGCTGTCGTAGGACCACTTGTAGGGCACGCATCCCGATTTTGGTTCGGGGGTAATGATGCCAGCCATGACGGACCACAAGGCGCGCATGGATTCCGGTTCGATCGCATCATAGAACGCCTCGCGCTCTGGCGTATTGGGGGGCGCGGCCTGGCTCATATCGTCTCCTCTCGGGCGCGAAGCGCCTGTCTGTCGATCTTGTCAGTTCCTGTCTTGGGCAAGGTATCAATAAACTCGATGATGCGCGGATATTTATGGGGGAGCAACCGCGCCTTGGCGTGGGCGACAAGTGCGGCACGAAGCGTCTCTGACGGCTCGACCGCCGAAACCCAAGCCTTGATCGTCATACGCCCGTCAGCCATCGGCAACGCAAGAACGCAGGATTCGCGCACCTGTGCATGGTCATTCAGCGCCCATTCGATCTCAAGCGGATAGACCCACTGACCCGACACCTTCACCAGATCGTCCGCGCGCCCCTTGAAGAAATAAAACCCGTCCGCATCCCGCGTAAACCGGTCGCCGGTGTCCAGCCAACCTTCCCGCATCGTCTCAGCGGTTTTGTCGGGCCTGTTCCAGTAGTATTCAGCACCCGACAGACCCATTACCTGCATCACACCCTCTTCGCCGGTTCTGGCCTCGCGCCCTTCCGGTGTCATCAGCCGGATGCTGTAACCGGCCACGACACGACCCGCCGACCCCGGCTTTTGCAGAGCATCGTCATTGCTGAGGTAGATGTGCAGCATCTCGGTAGAGCCCAACCCTTCGATGATGTGCAGGCCGAACCGCTCATGCCAACTGCGCGCCAGCTCCGTTGAGAGCACCTCGGCGGCTGAAAGGCACAGCCTCACCGACGACATATCGACCGCGTCGATCCCCGCGTCATTCGACAGCGCCGTATACAAGGTAGGCAACCCAAAAAGGAGGGTGGGCCGGTGATTGTCTATTTGGTCAAAACACCGCGCGGGGGTGGGTCTTTCGGACAGCAAAACAGACGCCGCGCCGACGGCCATTGGGAAGGTGACGGCATTGCCGAACCCGTAGGCAAAGAAAATCTTGGGGATCGAGAAACACACATCCCCGGGTCCGATCTTCAGAATATCGCGCGCATAGGTATGCGCAGTATAGGCGGCATCTTCATGCTTGTGCACCACGCCCTTGGGCTTGCCGGTGGAACCGGACGAATACATCCAGAACGCCATATCGCGCCGCCGCGTCGGGTATTCGGTCAATTCGGACGGGGTTTCCTGCCACGGGGAATCGCCTGCGATGATCACCGGCACGTCGAACTGGTCCTTGAAGGCCGTGCTGACAATGACCGCCTTGGCACCGCTGTCTTGCAGATAATAACGGATCAGCTCGTCAGTACTCAGCGTGTTGATGAGCATCGGCACCAGCCCGGCGCGCATCGCTCCCATGATGGCGGCCGGATAGGCCGGCTCGTCCTCCAGATACAGCATCACCCGATCGCCCGGAGCACATCCGCTTGCCAACAGGTAATTCCCGATCCGTCCCGCTTCGGCGATCAGGTCACGATAGGTCCAGGCCCCCTTGTCATGCAAGATGGCAGGCCGGTCGGCCCGATCGGCCAGATTGTCCCATAGCAGGCGCGAGGCATTGTATTGCTCCGGCAGGTCGAAACCAACGGAAGCGGCCAGATCAATCGGGGTCATAAACCCACCCCTTGAATGCGGAGTTGCGTGGTAAAGTCAGGGGCCAGCGCGGCAAGCCGCTCCGCGCTCAACCGCCCTGCCCGCCGGATGTAGCTGAGCGCGAAAGGCCAAGGCTCCAGCGCCATGTGGTCCCCGAATCTTTCATACCAGTCTGCGGATGCTCTGGCGGCACCAGTGATCTTGGCCAACACCGGTGCGCGTGCGGCCTGATAGGCAGGCAAGGCCACTTCGACATTCCAATCCGCTTCGCGGAGCGCGGCCACAAGCGCCTGCACATCCTCCAAAGCCAACCTTGTTCCCGACCCGATGGAAAAATGCGCTGTATGCAGGGCATCGCCAACCAGAACGCGGTTGCCATCGTGCCATCTGGCGCAGGACAGATTTGGGAATTGCCGCCAGACGGAATTGTTCGGGATCAAGGATGCGCCGTCGAGATGTTCGGCAAACAGCGTCTCGCACGCCGCGCGATACGTCGGCTCCGACATCTCGCCGAAACCTGAGCGGGAAAAGGTCTGTGGCCCCATCTCGATGATGAAAGTGCTGCGCCCGGGCGCGTAACTGTAATGATGCGCATTCATCGGGCCATGCGGCGTGTCGATAAAACTTTGCGTCAGCGCGTCATATTCCCGGTCCGCCCCGTACCAGACAAAGCGGTTCTGCAGATGAGTAATCTCTTCGCCAAAGCGCTCCGGCGCAGTGCTGCGGACCAGCGAATTCAACCCGTCCGCCGCGATCACCAGATCGCCTTCGGGTATGTGATCCATGCGGTGACCATAGTGCAGGTTTGCGCCCAGCGCCCGGGCGCGCTGTTGCAACAATTCCAGCAACTCCAGCCGCCCGATGCCGGCAAATCCGATTCCGTCGATCGCGATGGACGTGCCGCGATGGTTGACCACGATGTCGGACCAGCGCTGCATGTGCGGTGTGACAAGCTCCACCGTTTCAGGATCGTCCGCCCTCAGAAATTCCAGTGCCTGATCCGAAAAGACGACACCGAAACCAAAGGTCGCATCATGGGGGTTCTGTTCAAACACGCTAACCTGCGCCCGCGGATTGACCCGCTTCAGCAGAATCGCCGCATAAAGCCCTGCCGGCCCCGCTCCTAAGATGGTGACGCGCATGATTCCCCCTCGATTCCTTTATGCGTAACATGTTACGGATTACGTAATCAACACCGGAGCCCGCATGCCCCAAGCCCGTACCAAAGGTGTCAAATCGATCGAAGTCGCGATCCCGCTGCTCCGCGCCCTTGCGCGCCATTCAGGCGCGATGACATTGGGCGAGCTGTCACGTGAAACCGGCATGGCAAGCGGCAAGGCCCACCGTTATCTCCATTCATTCATCGAGGCAGGTATGGTTTCCCAGATCGGGACCGGCCGTTACGATCTGGGCCCTGCCGCCGCCGAAATCGGCATCAGCGCCGTGGCCCGGATCGAACCCGTCAACCGGGCGGCGGACGCATTGACCGCTTTGGTAGAACAGACCGGCCTAAGTGCCACCCTGGCCGTCTGGGGCACCCACGGTGCAACAGTCGTACGTTGGGAAAAGGCTGCGACGGGCATCGTCACCACCCTTGGCGTCGGATCAGTCCTGCCCGTGACCCGCTCCGCCACCGGGCGGGTATTTCTGGCATGGCTACCAGACCGGCTGCTCGGCGACCTTGTTGCGGCAGAAGGATCCAGTTTGACCATGCTTGCCGTGCTTCGTGACGAAATCCGCCGGACTGGGATCGCCACGGCTGATGCCGAATTCATTCCGGGCCTCTATGCCATTTCCGCCCCGGTAATGGACGCTCAGGGCGCGCCGGCGGCCGTTATTTCCCTGATCGGAACCAAGCGGGATCTGTTGGAAGAAAGCCATCCTGCCCGAGACGCCTTGCTAAATTTCTGTAGCAGTTAAGAAGGGGAGCTCCCCGAGTGACGCATTCCGCCCTGTGGGACATAGCCCCGATCAAGCCTGTCGCGGAAACGCGGCAGGCTATTGATTTAATGCGAGATTTTAGCGCAGCCTTAACTGCATCAAGCACTGCAAGTGCGAGAAAATAGTCTCGCACTCATCTGGCAGCCGCTTGCTGAACGAAAAAAAGAGCCTTTCCGGCACTTTTTGCTTCTGAATTCAATCATAGAGCCAGTGTTGTTGTGGTGCAAGCTTGACCGTTCTCTCCGAACGACATGCGGAGATTTCCGCAAAGTAAGACTCCTATACCCGCGGAAAATCTGCTCTTTGGTCGGAAAATGACTCGAGGCGGAACCGCGAAAGACGAGGTTCCGAATGGCAAGTTTGGCTACTTTCAACTTCGAGCTCTCCCAGCTCTATCCGGGCGCGGGCAAGTATTGTCTCAACACCTGCGCGAATCCAGACTGCTCCAACTTCGGACAGCCCCTCACGGACTCGGCAGTGCGGAGAAGAGACGACCTGATTTCACTGAGGAACAACTGGACATCGTCGCAAAGCACGAACCGGGCGCATACAAACTTGCGGGCGCGAATAAGAAGCATCGGCGGGTCAGTTGTGCGTTTCAGTATCAGCACGCCCCTCACGTCTGGGCCGACCAGCGCACAGTGCGATGCCGGGGGCATACCTTCGAAGGAAAGGTCTGCAATAGCGCCTTCTCCCTCGTATCGCCCGCGCATCTCGATGAGGAGGTCGCGCGGCTTCGGAATCATAATGGCATCCTGGATGGTCCCGGCTGTGGTGCCTGTGGCACGCGCTTTCTTGCCGCTCCGGACGAGTTCTCGCTGAACGGCGCACATCAGCGGACCCGCGACAGCAAGGGCAACGCAACGAAGAAGAAGGCCACACCGAAGGCCGTCCGGGTCTTGCACAAGCCCTGCAAGGGAAAGAAGGGCGCCCGGTTCTCGATTTTGCTGCCGCAAGCAGGGCAAAAGACCACCGCAGACAACCTGCGCATTCTTGGGGCGGTGTTGAACAGCGCCGGCATCACTGACATGCAGCGCATGCTGGGCACAGCCGCCACCGGCAAGACGATCGGCTTCTCCCGGATCTACGATCGCTTTGCTTGGTTGGAGGAAGTATTCTTGGCCTACGAGCGCGAGATGCTCCACCGTTGGCGGGAAAAGATCGAATGCAGCGGTCAGCCGATAGAACACTGCCTCAGCCACGACGACATGGTTCTCACCGTGAACTGGGAGACGGCGACCGATCAGCGCAACACGCAGCTCAACTGCGCTATCACGGCGGACGCGAAGAGTGGGTATGTCTATCGCCTAGATGTCGATTTCGACCCACGAGTCAAACCGCTGGATCTCTTTAACGAAACCTACACCGATGGCCAAGGAGGCCCTCGGAACCTGTCGCAGGGCTACCCCGGCAGCAAGTTCGGATCGGCGCCGAAGTTCTCTTGGCAGAGGCCAACCGGGCGTCTGCATGAACCACAGTTCTTCGCGGCGTGCGTCAATGAGTTGGAGGCCTTCCGCGTGCGGGCGCGACGCCGGATGCCCAAGAAATCAAAGGCCGACACCAAGACCAGGAATGATCTCACCGTCCGCGTGAACGGAATGAAAGAGGATATTCGCGTCATCGCCGAAGACTGGTTCGGCTTTCCTGCCGACACGGAGGCCGAACGCGGCTCCTTCAAGGGAATGACGACAGACGACTTCTACACGAAGGCCGCGCATTTCGTTCTTCTCAAGGAGATGCTTCCAAAGGGAAGGGTTGTCCTGACGACGGAACAGGAAGCGACGCTCCCGAATATCCTACCGCACATATTCGAAGAGGAGATCCGCGAAGACCGCTTCGTTTGGTTGGCGATGAAGTTCAAGAAAAAAACGACAAAGCCGGAAAAGCTCGGGAAGGTGAAGGCATACAAGAAGGCGCGCCGTCAGTTCCACAACGACGGCATGTATGCCGGTCGCTTCTCCCCGGAGACTGATGCCCGCACCATCACGGAAGCCTACATCGCCGATCATATGGCCCCTGCGCTGCGTGGCACCGGCCCATACTCCGGATCGAACTACCAGATCCCGTCATTTCCGAAGCTCTGGGTGTCTGCGCCCACGCAGGCGAGCGGAGAACTCGACAAGGTTGTCGGATTCCCGATCCTGCCACGGTATCTCCGTCGGCAGGTGAAGCGCATTCCGTTAGATGGTCATCTCGACACCGAGATCCGTGAAGAGCTGGCCCAGTGGATCTACAAGGCAACGCTGCAACCGGCGAGCACCTTCATGAACTCGCTTCGAGAGCGCCTCAGCTTGGCGGACAGAGCTGGCAGCGGGGGCGCACGGATCGGCGGTTCCTATGTTCAGGGTGCAATCTTCAATCCTGCGATGCTGATCTCGATCATCAACATCTTTCGGATCAACTACAACTTCTTCGAGCCGAGGGTCTACACGCCACCATACGAAGAAATCGACGACTTCGCAAAGGCGGGAAAGCTGATGCCACGCGCTCTCCGCATTCCGGGGACAGACGAGTTTGTGCAGATGTCGCCTCGTGCGCGGCGTTCGCCGCAAAAGCGCACGCCAGCAATGCGCCACGGCCTGGATGCGCGCAAGCTCCGGAAAGGCGGAGGCGAAGATGTGCCTGATCTATACCGCGTGCTCTATGCCGGCACGAAAGTGGGTGCCAAGCTGGACCGGTCATGGAAATCACCCGCAAGCAAAGCGGATTCCCCATCGACAGACCAGTCGGAAATCAGAACCCAGACCCCAGAAGTCGCAACGATTCCCGAGATTTTGGGTATTCCGCCCGACTTACCGTCCGACGACGAGCAGACGGCGACAGGAACCTGATCCTGTAAACGCCCAGCATCTTGTGCAAATCATATGCTGCACCACAACAAATGGCCGCGACAAAACCCATCGCGGCCATTACTCATCGGGTCAGATCCTGCCAGTCAGTGTCCCACTGAGCGGAATGCGTCACCATATCGGCGGGCCCACCGAACCGTCGCTAGTCGCCGAGTTTCGCGTGCACTTCTTCGAGGTCGATCTCACCCACCGGTAGCTTGTTGCCCGGGTTGTCGAGATCATATTTGAACACCTCAAAATCGCGTTTGTAGATTTCACGGACCAGATGCATCGACAGATCGTCGAAATAATCTCCGACCGGATGCGCGCGCTTTGGGCCGTGCCCTTCGCTTTCGTTGAAACGGGGTATGTCCTCAAGCGTGACCTTGTGTGGGGTCTCTATCGCGTCCAGCACATCCTGCATGCCGGCATTGAACGCTTCCGTCCAGACGATCTTGTCATAGGTGCCGCCGTTGACGATATAGGTGCTGACATGGCCCGACATGGCCGACCAATGAATATCGGGGTCCATTGGACGGCGAAAGCGTATGGTGTCCCTCGCGAACAGCAGGAACCGCCGGAAAGACGCGATCTGGTCGAAATCGGCTTTGCCGTCCTCTCCGCCTACATCAATCCCGTATTTCTGGATGAGCAAGGGCACGAGATTGCCACGATACCGCTTGCCGTTGCGCTGGATGCCGCAAATCTTGTCAAAAAAGCTCGACAGTATCCGCGTGTAGGGATTGCGCACGCAGGTAAAGGCGTAGGAGGTATGGTTCTGGACGTTGGACGCAATGAGTTTCTGACTGTCGTCCATCGCCCATTTGTGCATCCCAGCCTTGGCATCGTGGATGTCACCGTCAAAGAATTCACCGTGATCGGAGTAATACATGATCTGTCCGATGGTGGAGCAGGCACATTTGGGAACCACGCGGTAGACCACGCTTTCGCTTGCCGTCATCCAAGTTCCGGGAAAACCCATCCGCCGCTCCTGCCTCTGTCCCGACCCTGCAATGTGGTCACAGATCGCTTTTGACCGAGAAAAGCAAATAAATCCTGTTTATTCAATCAGTCTTCACCATTATCTAGGTAAACAATCGAGCGACAAGAGGCTAAGCGTTTCCCAGATGGCAAAGATCGCCTACATATTGCTCTGCCACAAGGACCCCGAAGCGGTCATCAAGCAGGCAGAACGGCTGACGGCAGTTGGCGATTACATGTCTATTCACTTTGACGCATCCGCCGATCCCGCCCAGTTCCGCAGCATTCAGCGCGCGCTGAAGGACAACCCGAACGTTACCTTCGCCCGCAAACGCATCCGCTGTGGTTGGGGTGAATGGTCGTTGGTGCAAGCGACCCTATACGCGATTGAAACCGCTGTTGAAAAATTCCCCAAAGCGACGCATTTCTACATGCTTTCCGGTGATTGCATGGCGATCAAATCGGCAGAGTATACGCATGCTTTCCTGAACAGGAATGACGCGGATTTCATCGAGAGTTTCGATTTTTTCGAGAGCGACTGGATCAAGACGGGAATGAAGGAGGAGCGGCTCATCTACCGCCACTTCTTCAATGAACGGTCGCAGAAAAGACGATTTTACGCGGCGTTCAATTTCCAACGGAAACTGCGGTTGGAACGATCCATCCCAGCGGATATCCAGGTCCAGATCGGAAGCCAATGGTGGTGTCTGCGCCGGCAGACGATTGAATGGATCCTGGATTTCACCAGGGAACGTCGCGACGTGATACGATTTTTCCGCACGACATGGATACCGGACGAGACTTTCTTCCAGACGCTCGTGCGTCATCTGGTGCCCGAGCAAGAGATACAGAACCGGACGCTGACATTTCTGATGTTCACCGATTACGGGATGCCGGTGACGTTCTACAATGATCATTACGACCTGCTGCTGGGGCAGGACTATCTGTTTGCGCGCAAAATCTCGGCAGAAGCGGCAGATCTCAAACGCCGCCTCGGACTGCTTTATGCCGCGAAAGGCGTGCAGTTCCAGATCAGCAACGAAGGACGCAGCCTGTTCAAGTTCCTCAGCGGGCGGGGCCGGATGGGCCGGCGTTTCGCAACACGGTTCTGGGAGACGGAAAGCACGCTTGGCCGCGAACGGGAACTGATGATCGTCGTTTGCAAGAAATGGCACGTGGCCAAACGGGTGCTGGAGCGGATCAGACAGACCACCAACGTGCCCGCGATCGAGTATTTGTTCAACGAAGAGGAAACGCCGCTGCCTGATCTGGGTGGTATCCAGAAGACGTTGGGCAAACGGACCCGTCACCGCAGGGCGCTGATGCGGATGCTCTTCGATTACTTCGAGACCGATCGGCTTATCGTATGCATGGACCCGGGTAATATCGAATTGCTGAACGATTTTGCCTCTGACAGGTCAGTGACGCGACTGCTCGAAATCGAGTGCCAGTTCAGCGACGATTATCTGGTGGGGCACGCCATGCGGGTCGGCCTCGCAGGAGAGCAGACATCGCAGGAAACGTTGGAACGGTTGCTTCCTACGATCCGCAATGACATGGTTTTTGAATCCGACCGTATCCGCGACGCGCAATTCGAAAACTATGACCGGATGCGCGAAAGCGCGAGCGAGACTGAAAACGCGCGCGCACTTTCGAGCTTCTTGAGCATCACGCAGGACAAGGCGCATGACATCGCCAAATCCGCATACCTCTACTCCGACTAAGGGATCTAGCCGATGGCCTACGCCTATGACGACCAGAATATCTTTGCCAAGATCTTGCGCGGCGAAATCCCCAACAACACGGTGATCGAGACGACGCATACGCTCGCCTTTCATGACATCCAGCCACAAGCGCCGGTGCATGTTCTGGTCATCCCCAAAGGGCCATACGTGACCTACGACCATTTTGCTGCGGAAGCGTCAGACGAAGAGATCGTCGACTTCACGCGCACATTGGCGAAGGTCTGCAAGATGCAGCGCGTAGAAGCTGATAACGCCGATGGCTACCGATTGATCAGTAACGCCGGCGCGCACGGTGTTCAGGATGTACCGCATTTGCATGTGCATGTGCTGGGCGGGCGTCGCATGGGGCGGATGGTCGAACCGGCCTGAAGCGGCGCAAATGGGCGCGAGCGGCAGATCTACTTCTTGCGCCACGTCCCCAGCCACCGGCTGAACCGGCCCGAGCGTTCGGCAAAGTCGTCTTCGATGGCCTCGAACGTGGGGTCGATCCGGGCGATGCGGAAGCGACGCCAGCGGACCCAGACACCATAGACCACCGTCAGGAATATCGTGATAATAAAGATATTCAGCCAGGGCAGACCCTTCGGTGCCTCGGGGCCCTCGACCTGCGTCAGCGAAATCGCGTTGGGGAAAATCGACCAATAAAGATTGCGCCAGCCATAGTGCTTTAGCAGATACCATTCCGGCGCGGCCTTGGTCGAGACCGCATCATTCGCTTCGGTATAAAGGTTGGCCGTGTCCAGCTTGAAATAGGGTGGCCAACCCCAACCCGTGTCCTCGTTGCGATAGACCATTGGCGAACCATCCGGGCGCACGGCCTGAATGAATTGAACGTCGCGGTTATTCAGGCTGGCGACCTGATCATCGGGCGCTGACCAGAAAATCCTGGTCCAGCCATCAAGATCCTGACGCTCTTCATAGGTGTTGACGATGCGCACGATGTCGCGCTGCGGCAACGTGTAGTGAAAGAACCCCGCGATCAGCACCCAAACGGTGATCCAGAACGTCCATTTGAGTATCGAAACCATCAGAGTCCCCTCAGCTATGGTTTGTCAGATAGATGATGACGCCCATCGTCACAAGCGGGACAACATAAACGCCGAGGATCAGCTTGCGCCTGAGCGATCTGTCGTATTCCGCAAGCCCTTCTTCGACAAAGGTTTCCTTGTCCACATCTTGCGGCCCCTCGTGCCATTCATCGCGCAGCTTGCCACGCCGGACCGCGCGGGAATAAAACGACAAGCTCACGTAAATAACCGTCAGGGCGATAAATCCCAGAAATAGCAACCTGGCGAGTGCGAACATCTAACGTCTCCTTACCGCGCCCCAAGGGCCGGTTTTTCGGATCATCTCAGGCAATGGTGGCGGGCCAGAAGGCTCGTCCATTGCGGCCTCGTGACCAAAGAGTGCGTCGCGGGCACCCGCCTTGTCCACCTGATATTCACGCTGCAAAAACTCGGCAACATATTCGCGCTTGTTGTCGGGCCAGCTGGCGTATGTTTGATAGAAGAGATCTTTATGGCAGATAAAGAGCTGCCGGATGTCCTTGGGGGCGAGTTCGGCAAGCAGCATGTTGACCAGCGCGGCATCGGGGGTGTCCGCCGCGCGCAGGGTGTAGAAATAGGCTGGGTGACTGCTGTCAAGACGCGGCCATGCGCCGCCGTTTTCCGCCCAGTTGACGATCTGCGCAAGCGCGTGAAATTCAGGCGGCAGCTGGTCGATATGAGTACGCGCGAGATGGCGCATATCGCGACGGGTCATCCCGGTGAGG